>CAYRFU010000051.1:0-14157 GCA_964423525.1 uncultured Burkholderiales bacterium
TGGCCTTCGCTGTCCCCGCCATCAGTGGAATCCAGGGGCTCGAATCCGGGAAGTTTTGGGGGAAACTGGCTCTCAACGCGGCCATTGGCGGCCTGATCCTCGTTTTCTCCCCTGGCCGGGGTCGGACTGGTCGCTGCCCGGGCTTTGTGGAGCGGCTTCAACACCTATCGCGACGCCCGCCGACCTGTCCCCTGGATCAGCCCCCAGCATTTTGCTCGAGACTTCGTCTCGCGAGTCTCTCCAGGCCAGCCCGGAGAGGACTCGACGGCCGTGGCCAGGGCCACTCAGGCAGCTCTCTCCCGCCTCTCGGAGGCCGAAGGTTTGGAAACGGTTTCGCAGTTCGGTCCTCGCGCCTGTAGCCGGTCTGACTGGCAGTCCTTCCACCTGTTCTTCACCGAAGGCTCGCAAGACGATCGCACCAGGGCGGTGGAAAGTCGGCTCCAAAGCCTAGGGCTTGAGCTTACGGTGGTGGCCACCAGAGGGGAGCCCGGCAAAGCCGGTGTTGGGCGAGTCTATCTAGGCGATCGAGTTCTGGCCCAGTCTCCCGAGTTCGTGGACGCTGTGGCCCTCCACGAGGCCTCCCACGTCGAGCACCGGGACTATCTCCGAACTTCGACCAGGGGGACCTGGGTGGCCCTGCTGCAGGAAGCCGCCACCATCGACCCGGCCTATCAAGACCTCTGTCGCTGGGCGGTCGATGCGCATCTAGCCACCTGCCGAAACGAGGAGCACCGGGCCGACTCAGAGTCAGTCCAGGGGATGCGAGCCCTCGGTCACTCGCCTCAGAAGATCGCTCAAACCTGGGAAGCCCTGCTCTCTTGGAGCGACTCGGGAGGGGTGGAGGAGCACTCTACCCATCCTCAGGCCAGGCCTCGTCTGGAGCGGATTCGCGCTCAACTGAACCTCAACCCCTAGTCTGGATGCTTCACACGGGTAGAACAAGCTGCTAATATTCGCCGCCTCACCGGACCCTTTCGAGACAAAGGTTGCTCGCCCACAGTTGAAGTGGACCACGACTTTCTCGACCGTCGCTTGATCGGCTTTGCTGCTCCAGAAGGACGGCTTAACGGAGTTGTGATGCCTGGGGTGTATCTTCTCCAAAGGACTACTCAGCTGAGTAGGGATCATCAGGCAGTCTCCGGACGCCAGCGGTCAGGCTACCGAATATTGCCTCCCACGTAGGCGGCGGTGGGCAAGGAGGGACAGCCTTTTATGGCGCCATCGGCCTCAATTCCGAGGGTGTTCAACCCTGCCTGACAACCTTGCCAGATTTTAGTCGCTGGCGTTGGGTTGACCTGAGTTTCGCAACAGCGCGTCAAAAAGTTCATAGTCTCTTTACATCCGCAAGAAAACTAAAAGCACTCCTCAACCAGAAGCCGCAGGAAATTGAAATGAGACCGACAATGGCGGTCCATACGTCAAGCTGCGGTTATCCTTCTTCTGCTTCTTCTGGCCGCCTGTGGTGGAGGCAGTTCGGTCTCAAGCGGCCTGGTCTCGCCTGGGCCCTCAGCCTCGAATCGAGTGGCTCTCTGGTAGGGGACACCAACGGTGTGACGGATATTTTCATCTACAATCGGCAGCTCGATGCTGTCAAGCGGGTCTCGGTTGGTGCAACAGGGCAACAAGCTGATGGCGCCAGTGTTATAGGGTCGATGTCCGCCGATGGACGTTTCGTTGCCTTCAGTTCTTTTGCGACGAACCTGGTAGCGGGCGACAACAACGGCAGCCAGGATCTCTTCCTCAAAGATCGTCAGACCGGGAATGTCCTGCGGGTTGTCGGCTTGGGAGGAGCACAATCCGACGCAACCAACAATAATCAGAGTCTCGTCTCTGCGGATGGGCGAACGGTCTACTCTGTGAGTAACGCAACCAACCTGGTAAGCGGAGACACGAATGCAAGCTTCGACGTCTTTCGCTTCGACACTCCGTTCTTACCGTAGCTCGCGCCGAATGGCTAGGCACTATCGCGAACCATAATGGTCGACTTTTCGAACGCCCGACGAGGTCCCGCCAACGGAATGTCTAATGCCGAAGCCGTGTCGAGAGAGCACGCTGCCCTCAAAAAGAACCTGACTCTGTTTGACGTTTACGCCGTGTGTACGGGAGCCATGTTCAGCTCAGGTTTCTTTCTCCTTCCCGGAATTGCTTTTGCTCAGACCGGTTCCTCCTTAGTTCTGGCCTATCTTCTTGCCGGAATCCTGGTGGTGCCCGCGATGCTGAGCCTGGCTGAACTGGCCACCGCTATCCCTCGTGCAGGGGGGCTCTATTTCTATCTCGACCGCTGTTTCGGCCCGCTGGTAGGCACGGTAGGGGGTTTGGGCTTCCGAATAACACTGGTCTATGGCTAGTGCTGGCCGCCTCCTTTGGC
Source organism: uncultured Burkholderiales bacterium (assembly GCA_964423525.1). Taxonomy (GTDB): domain Bacteria; phylum Vulcanimicrobiota; class Xenobia; order Xenobiales; family JADMJV01; genus CAYRFU01. The sequence continues at coordinate 2,369 of CAYRFU010000051.1, forward strand.
GCCTTCGCCTCTACCGGCAACGCGGCTCTGCTCTCGTCATCCCGCTACCTTCTGGCCCTGGGTCGAGACCGACGAGTCTTTCCTGTGCTGGCCACGGTCAGTCGCCTGGGTAGTCCCATCTGGGCTCTGCTTCTCAGTGCAGGGGCGATCGCTTTAAGTCTTTTCACTCTGGATGTCGAAAATGTCGCCAAACTGGCCAGCGCCTTTCAGCTCCTCTTGTTCGCTATGGCTAACCTTTCGCTCATAGTCTTGAGAGAGAGCCAGCTTGTCTCCTATGATCCGGGATTCCGATGCCCTCTCTACCCCGGAATGCAGCTCTTCGGTTTCGTCACGCCTTTCTTTCTCATAGCCGAAATGGGCCACACCGCCATCGTCTTTAGCTTTGGCCTGGTAGCTGCTGGAGTTTTGTGGTTTCTCTTCTACGCTCGTGAGCGCATGACGAGCAGCAGTAGCGGCGCCGTCTATTACGTCCTGGCCCGTTTGGTGAAACTCCACCAAAAAGCGGTCCAGCGACTGCACGAGAGCCTGGAGGGCGGACTGGAAGACGATGCTCTCGATGTCGAACTGCTGGCCATTTTGGGAGAACGGGGCTCACGGGAACAAACCCCTTTCAACGAGGTAATGGCTCAGGCTCTGGTCCTGGAGGCCAGTGCTGAGCTTCAAGACCAACAGCTGGTGGAAGAGGTGGCGCGACTGGCAGCCCCTCATTTGGACATTCATCAAGGCGAGTTGACTGACCACCTTCAAAAAGCCAGAGTCATCCAACTCCGGGAGCAAGCGATGGTGTTGCGCCACCTCACCATCGCTGGTCTGAATCGCTCTCAACTCGTCTTGGTGCGCCACCGCTACCCAGAGTCCGAAGAGGGTCTTGAAGCGGCTGGAACTATCTATCTGGTCAGTCCCGACCTCGATCCCGGTGAACATCTGCGAGTGCTCACCCACTTAGCTCTGCGGATCGAACGCGAGGGCTTTCCCAAAGAATGGCTAGCGGCGCGAAGCCCGCATCAGCTTAGAGAGACCTTACTCCATCGCCAACGTTTTCTTTCTTTCCGGCTCCGGACGGGAGAACCTACAGCCGAACTTATCGGGCAACACGTGCGCCAACTAGACCTCCCCGAAACCACTCTGCTGGCCGCCATCCGTCGCGGCCATGAAGTCTTGTTTCCCAGGGGAGACACTCTCCTGGCCCAGGACGATCGGGTTACCGTCGTAGGACCTGAAGAGGCGATCGAGGCTCTTTCGGCGCGTTGGTTACCTGGGGACGAAGAGTTTGTCAGCCCTGGCCCCTCAACCCTGAACAGCCTCGAGCAGGGGCTAAGAATGTATAGTGAGGAAAATCGATGACGAAAATCCTGATCCCCTTGGACGGCTCACGACTGTCCGAAGAACCGCTCCATTTTGGCCTCGACCTGGTGACAGGCAGCCATCATGATATCACGCTCCTCAAGTGCCTTGATCCCAGAGATTGGATTCTGCCCGAGAATCCCACCTCGACCTGGATGGAGAAGCGCGAAAGAGTCGCGACGGAGGAGGCTCAGGCCTACCTGGAGTCTCGGGCCGGAACGCTTAAATCGGCGGGTCACCAGATCAGCTACCGCACCCCGGTCGGTCAACCGGTGGTAGAGATTCTCAGAGAGTCTGACCAGGTCGATCTGATTCTCATGTGCTCTCAAGGCCGCAGCGGGCTGAGAAGATTCTTCGTCGGCAGTGTGGCCGAAGAAGTTCTGCGAAAATCTCTCTGTCCTGTTCTGCTCGTGCCACCTAAGGAGAGACGCGAGCTCAAACGGACCTGAAACGCCATCTGCAGCTGGTGGCCAGGCTGGCCGAGCTATGATGTTGAAGCCTTTTTCTGACGCTTACGGTCCCGGCGCTCATTGCGCTTGGCCCGATCCAGCACTCTCTCAACGCGACGCTCGAGAGTCTGAATGCGGCTGACTTGTCGCCCTAAAAGAGCCAGAGCTTCCCCCTCGTTCTCGGGCTTCGCTTCGGCCAGCTTGGTGTGAACGTCTTCGAAAATCCGATCGCTTTCACGCCAGAGTTCCCGGCGCTCGCTACCCGTGCTCCAACTTCGATCGTTGGTCCGGTCGAGCCGATCCAGGTCGCTTCGGATCGACCTCTCCAGGCGTTCGATACGGTGAAGCCCGTGGAAGACCTCACCAAAGGCCTTGTTGGCCTTTTTGAGCTTTGCGATTCCGGCCTCGTCCTCCAGGCCTCGGGCCTCTTGGTAGACCGCTTTCGCTTTCTTTACGCCCTCCTTCAAGAAGGGCTGGAAAGCCGGCCAACGGTCGGAGTACTCCTGCGCTAGCAACTCGTTCTCGAGATAGATGTAAGTTTGCTTCTCTACCGAGGTGCCGCATCCCGCCAGCACCACAGCAATTGTTAAAATCGCCCACCATCGCATCCTTACCTCTTGGAGCCGGTAACAAGAATTCCTGGGACAGACGGGCCGGGCTAGACTGGGCCTTTGGGATCAAGTCTTGAACAAGGTCAACTCACTCCAGGCTAAAAGAGCCGGGGCTTCGTCCGAGCCGGGAATTACGTGGCCCAACCGTTTCCCGCCGGGTCAACCAGCTTGTCGGACCACAGTCCGTCAATGACCTGTTATCGATTGACCCTCTGCTACGAACTGTCGCGCCTCGAGCAACTTCCAGAATCCCTAAGGGAGCTCTTGCTTGAAGGCTCTGAACGAGCGAGCTGGAGAAGGATCTGACCCAGGAGGGGCCACCTGGTCTTGGCCCTGTTCGTCCTCTCAGGCGGGCTTCACGAACTGGCACTGGCTTCGCCCTGGGTAGAAGTCCAGCGGAAACCCCATTGACAAGGGGTCCGGTTCGGACGACCCTTGCAGGCTAGCCTGAGAGTTTGTTGTCACTGGGTGAGAAAATTTATGGTTTTTTGAGGGTTCTCGGGTAACGTAGGAGCCAGGTAACCCTAATGACCCCAAGACTGAGCCCAGAGAGTGAAAGAGTGCTCGCCCGTCGCATCGTCGACTCGGGCCAGAAGTTGATTTCGCGCGTCCGCGACGCTAACGGCACGAGGAGAGATCTGGACCACGCTCTCTCCGACCAGGTCCATATTTCAACCCCAAGCTTTGAGGCCCACGCCTCTTTCGGTGACGAGGGCCTGCACCTAAGTTCTCAAGAGAGGGTGTCGCTAACCGGCTATGAGGAACGGCGTTTTCAGTGGGCCATCCAGCAGGACGGCACCAAAACGACTTATTGTCAGCAGATCTTCATCTCTTGGAATGGAGAAGAAGAGCAACTAGCCACCGAAATCACGGTGGTCGAAGATATCGACCCAGACCAATACGGGTTTACGGTCGACTACAAGTTTTAGCTCGGTGGGAAGCTTCGGATACTGGTGTCGTTGGTGTCGATCAATCTCCAGCCCCAATCTTTGAAGCCCGGACTGTCGCCCTGCCCTGTAATCTCCACTTTGGCCTTCCCGATCTGATCGGCGAGGAGAAAACCAAGACCTTCGGCCGCCTGACGGCTGGCGGTGGCGACTAGAAGCTTGGCCCCGTTTTCTTCGAACCAGACTGCCTCCACGTGGGGAATATTGGCAATCCGTTCGGACGCCTGCTGTTCCACAGGCCGGTCGTCCCCTACTCCCGCCTTGCCGTAGCGAACCTCCTCCACGACAACCGGGGTGGTCTCTCCCAGGCGGGGTTTGAACATAGCCGACAGGACGGCTTTGTCTTCGGGAGCTGCCCCCACCGAAAGGGTGGCTTCTGGGCCGGCTCCGGAGGTCCCGATGGAGCGGGCGCCTACGGCGAAGAGGACGTTCTCATAAAAACTTGCGGCTGCGTTTGCGGTGCCGATCGAGGCTGAAGTCACGGCGAAGGTCTCCTTTGGCCGCCATTTTCCTGGCTTGGTCACAAGTTAACATAAGGCCCTGAAATGTTTCTGAAAAGCCAGGTCGTTCGGAGGATGAATCAGGAGAAAGCGAGCCGATTTCACGATTCCTTAAGCTGACAGTTCTAGAAAAGGGTGAGAAACCGCCCGGGAGGTCGTATGCGATCGGCGTCGCTCCAACCTCCAACCAATGTCTCAATCCCGACCCGCCTGGCCCCTCTCCTGGAACGAGAGTTGGCTCGGCCGGGCTATGAGAAGGTTGACCGGGTCGCACTGAGCCAGTCGTTGGCTCAGCAACCGGACCAAACCTTGGAGCTTCTCAGCAACGAAAGTCGCCGCCTGAAGCGAGGCGCCTCCTGGCGGGGTTGGCTTGAGGCTGCAACCAAGCTCCCCCTTTACGCTTTGTCGGCGGCCACCGGAGCGGCTGGAGTCTTCGGAGGGGTGCTCACCTTCTCTATCGGGAGTTCCCTCTCGCTAGCAAGCTTTGGCGGCTGGGGTCTGGTCGGAGTGGCGGCCAGCGGAGCGGCGGGACTGTGGCTAGCCAAGCAGGGTGTAAAGCTGGCTGCCAAATCGGTCGGCCTGGTGGCTGAGAGAATCGACTACGGTTCCCACCTGCGAAACCATAACGCCCATCAACTCAGTAACTTGACCTCAAAAGTCGAGCGAAGCCTCTCCTTTCCGGACCCGTCCGTGGCCGCTCCCCAGCTGGCCAGCCCTCCCCCGCTCAAAGAGCAACCTCAAGAGAGTTGGTTCCTGGGTACGGGCCCTTGCCAGCAAATCGGCTGGGTGGGTCCTACGTTTTGGAGTGAAGCAAAACTGGTCACCGTGGCCGACCAACGGGTGCAGAGTGTAGCCGTCGAGAGCGGAAACCTCCTCACCGAGGAGAGTCTGGACTACCCCCTTCGCGGAGCGGTTCAAAGCTATCTCGGCAACCACTATCTTGCCAGCGGCGGAGAGGTGAGAGAGTATGACTCTCAGGGAAACCTGGCCCTGACTCGTGGCGAGAACTACGGCCCTCAGCAGCCGGCCTTCTGCCTGACCGAACAAGGTGGACTGGTGGTCAGTGACCTGAATCAACACGCCGCCTACTTTGAGGCTGGCCAGGAGACTTGGAGATGGCACACCCTGGAGCGATTCGCTCGCCCTACCCCCGCCCCTACGGTGGGACCCAATCAGAGGGCTGTGATAGGGGGAGGGCAGCAGCTGTTGAGCATCCCTCTCGAGACGGGAATTCCCGTGCTGGAAAGCAAGTTTCCTTTCTCCATAACCAGCCGCCCGGCCGTCGGCCCCAACGGCCACATCGTAGTGGGCCACTCTGACGGGGTCGCGTCGATCGACGGCCAGTTCGGCCTGACCCGATGGACCAGTCCCGAGAAGACCGAGTTTGACCCACTGGTCACCCCCGACAATCGCCTGGTTCTGACCCGCGCCCATCAAGTTCTGGGGCTCAACGATGAAAACGGTCAGGTGGAATGGCGTCACGGTTTTCGGAGCCCTCTACTGGGACCCCCTCTGCTCGACCGCTACGGCCATTTGATCGCTGTCACTCAAGACGGAGAAGTAGCCGTGATGGATGGTCAGGGCCATAGGACCCAGAGTTATGACCTGGGCTTGAGTCTCAGCTGCGCACCCACGTTGGCTGAGGACCAACTGGTCGTCAACACCCAGGAAGGACTCACCTTCGCCTACGACCTCTACGACAAAGCGTAGCCGCCTTTGAGGCGGTTCCACTCAAAAATCAGACGGCCCTCATCGTAGATAGACCAGCAGTCCATCGCCTCGGACTCGATGATGGGATCACTATAATCCCAGTCGCTGGTTCGGAAGATGATATGTCCATCTCCATCGACTAGACAGAGCTGTCGACCGCCCAGGTCGACTACCCCGTGGTCGTTGGCCAAGGTAGTACCTTCCACGAGGAGGTTGTCGGGCCCCTCGGCCAAGCGGATCCAAACCAGGTCGCCGCGTTGGCTAGAGTCGATCGAGACTCCGTTCAGATTGGGCCCGGGAGTGCAAAGATGAGCGTGAGAATTGGAGTTGCGCTCCACCAGAACAGGCGCCCCTAAAAGCGAGTTGGTGGCTCGTTGAACGGCTGTCGAAAACTCGGTCACGGTGGTTCTCGGCCCGCTTCTGACCTGGAAAACGATCGGTTCGCCCGACCCTTGAATCGTCTGGATCTCCATACCTGCAGTCAACCTTCACGACCAACCCAAGCTCGGTCTAGAGCCCGTTTTTGTCTTTTACAAAACGGTTACAACATCCCACTACCAGAAGTTAACCAACTGTTCAATCATCGGCAACACCCCTTTGCCAGGTTAAGCTGGATGCAGGTGAACCGTCTCCAACCCTCGCCCCCCCGGGCGAAACCCCGAGCCAGCCAGAGTAAGCCCAACCCCTGGGACGATCCTCGACCGTGGGAATCGTTTCAGCGCCCTACCAAGTTAGTGGGCTGGCAAGGCCCAACCGTCGCTCTGTCTCCGATTCGATGGGGTTTCGACGAAGTGGGAGCCAATCCCGACGACTGGCCCCCTCACTTTTACGAAACGCTCCTCTCTCCCGGTCGTGTCAAAGCAGCCTATCTAGGGGTTCAGCATTTTCGAGGCCTGGGCCACAGCTTTCTAGTGCTGGAGTTTCCCGAAGACGCCCCCCTAACCGCCGCCAACGAGGTTGGCTAGGTCGCACTCTGGGCGCCTTGTCAGACAGTTTTCTGTGGAGCCCGGCTTTGCGACTTGGGGGCCTGGCCGGAGGCGCCTTGGCGGCCCACGCCGCTGCTCCCGGTGGTTGGGTAGGCTTGGCTCTCACGGCAGCCGGCGCCTTCACAGGTCAATTCCTGGGCGGGATTCTGGCCGACGATATCGGCCTGAACTACAATGTCCACGAAACCTCGGTTCGCGATTACTACTGATCGGCTAAATTTGCCTTAAGGAGTCACCGCCAGCCTGGTGGCCTGTAGGCGGTCTGTTTCAAACTCCCGCGCGACGGTGCGAATGTGAACGAAGACCAGGGCGGTGGCGACCCCGCCGGTGACAAGATTGGCGGTCAGGATGCCGCCAAAAAGCCCCACCAGACCGGCCAGCTGAGTGCCCAACCAGGCTAGCGGTATGGCCAGGACAAACAGACGCACCACAATGACAGCCGACGCTCTCAAAGGCCGGTTGATGGCGTTGAAAGTGTTGGTGACCATCAGAGCCGCTCCCAGAAAACCGTAGCTCCACGGCACCAGTCGCAAGTAGGCGACCAGGGAGGCCTGAACCTGGGGGTCCTGGCTGAAGACCCCAGCCAGAGGTTGAGCCACCACGGCCAGCAGAGTGGCCACCCCCAGCCCCCAACCGAGAGAGAAGGTATAGCCCAGCTTGAGCCCATCCACAATGCGACCACACTGGCGGGCTCCGAAGTTCTGGCCCACAAAGGGTGAAAGAGAAGCGGCTACCGCGAAAACACCGATCAAACTCAGAGCCTCGATGCGACCGGCCACGCCGTAGGCACCCACCGCATCTTTTCCGAAGCCGGCCACCATTCTGGTCAACACACCGCCCGAGAGCGGTACCAGGACGTTGGTTGCCGCCGCCGGAACACCGACGCTGAGAACTTTCCTCCAAGCGTCCAAGACGCCACCACAAAAGGGCGAAGTCAGCATACGATAACGGAGGTGAAGGAAGTAGTAAGCGCCCAAGAAGGCGGCCAACCAACTACAGCAAGTGGCCAGGGCTGCCCCACGCAACTCGAGCCGGGGAAAGGGACCGAGCCCGAAAATCAGCAGCGGGTCGAGGGCGACATTGACCAGACCAGCCACCATCATGATGACGGCTGGGGTTTTTGTGTCTCCCGTCGCTCGTAAGGCCGAGTTCCCGACCATGGGAATGACCAGCAGCCCTACCCCCAGGAACCAGGGCACCATGTAGTCTCGAATCAGGGGTAAAAGCTCGGGCTTGGCGCCCAACCCCTTAAAGAGCGGTTCGAGGGTGGCAAGACCCACCAGGGCCACCACCACCACTAAGAGGAAGGCCAGCACCAAACTATGGGTCGTGAGGCGCTTGACCTCTTCTTGATCGCCCTGACCGATGGCTTGAGAGATGACCGAGGTCGCCCCCGTACCCATACCCATAGCCAGGTTTTGGACGAAGAAGGCTACCGGAAAACAGAACCCCATGGCTGCTAGCTCATCAGCTCCGAGTTGGCCGACGAAATAGGTGTCGACCACGGTGAAAAGGATAATGGCCGCGATCCCAAAGAACATCGGCACGGCCATCCGCCGAAGTTGTTCGGCAACTGGCCCCTCGGTGAGGGTCTGTTTGCTCACTCCGCTCCCGTTCGTCCCACCCCCTTACTTTTTTCCGGGGGCGGCGATTCTAAACGGAATCGAATTTGGAGCTGTCGAGAATGTCAGCGGCCACCGAGCTCACCCCGTCGAGGAGGGCCTGGAAGGCCTGGTCGAATTGGGTCCGGACTTGGGAGTGTCGCGGTCCTTCGTCTTCAAAGACCTCAAGCGGTAGGTCCTTTACCCAGTCTGACCTTTTCTCTTTCATAATCCCCTCCCCGGGCTGGCTCGTCTGAGTATCGCCTCAGCGTTCTTCATCATAACACAATTATCGGTTGGATGCTTGAGCACCCACTTAGCTGCGTCCAGTTGGAGCGGGCTGGGGTCATCCCAACACAAGTCGTCAAAAGCCTTTCTGGCCACCACAGGGTCCGGATCGCGAAGTAAACGCCCGTATAGGTCAGGGTCCCGTCCGCCCTCTAGTTCGGCCAGCGTGGCGGCAGCGTTGACTCGCTCTGAGGGGGAACACCCGTCGTCGGAAATGGTATCTCGAAGGGCCTGCTCCAGGGGCTGGCGAGTCCAGGGAATTCCCCGGCTAGCCAGCTGCAGCGCCCACTCCGGTCCAGCATCGCGCTGCATCTCCTCAAGAACTTCACAGCTCGGCTCTCCCGAACTCAGCTCCTGCCGCCAGCGTTGTTCCTTGCTGGCCTGAGCCTGGTCGGCCCTCTTGAGGTTGCGAGCAAGATAGTCCATCCCCACTTTGTCCGAGACGGGGTCCTGACTGGAGTTGACGTAACAGACTGCATCCCACTCAGGAGCCTCCTCAGAAAGCGCGAAAGCCTTGCCCACGTCGCACCAACGAGGCTCGTGGTCGCCCACCTGAGCTTTGAAGCGAACGGTCGGCTGGTCCTCTCCTCCCACCCGGGTGTTGCTGATCTGCCAGGGCTGGCGCCATCCGTCAGCTAACTTGGAGAGAGCTCTGAACAGCTTCGGGTGGTCGGCCAACTGGACCTCGAGGGTCCGCTCCCCTTGCTGAATCTGAACCGGGATTTTGTCACGCCGATGCGCTCAAGCCAAAGGCCGTATTGGCGCTTCTGAAGCTGAAGGTCAGACAACGAAGAGGATTCCCCGCTGGAGAGTTTGGCGCCGTAGTCCAAAACGTCAGAGACCCCCTCCGAGCTGGAGTCGGCGAACCGGAAAAAGCCGTAGTTGCTCCAAGTGTAGACCCCAAGTTTTTCCACGCCGCCAGAGCCCCGGACCTGGTTGTGACCTGCCCGGAAAGTGAGCCGGCTACGAGACTACCATCCTGTCCCGGGTCAGCCTACCCTACCGCCCTTAACAAGACCTGAAGGTCGCTCTTCCGGCCGGGTCAGTCTGGAGAGCTTTGCCTCAAAGTGGCTCCCGCAGCCTGGACCAGGGCCGAGAAGGCCCGGTCGACTTTGTCGCTCCATTCGATCGGCGTGGCTTCATAGGTGAACTCGTAGGCGACCTCTCCATCGTGCACCAGGTAACGATGACAGCCCGTCACTCTGTGCTCCAGAGCGACGCAACTGCCCAGTTGAACCCGTTCACCGGGTTGCCGAACCACCCAATCGGTCACCTTCTCGTTCAGACGAGTAGGGCCGGCTAGACAGAACCGGATTGTCTGACCACCACAGTTCCACTCGTGCGGATTCAGGGTTGGCCGCCAGCCGGCACCCGGGAACTCCAACGGAATGTCAAAGCGAGGGAGTAGCTGCTTCAGCCTGGGCGAGAAACGGGGCAGGTTCACCTGCAGTTGGAGGTCTGGGCAGTCTGATGCACCGAGATGAAAGCAGGCGTCGCCTCCAGCGTAGAGCCACTCGTCGGAAGGGGAGTCTGGCACCTCGGCCAGATAGTTGGGCACCAGCTCACTCAGTTGATGGGGGAAGCTCTGGTGGTCGCACCACCACATCTCGAGGGCGTCAGCCATACGGCGAAGTGCCAGCCTGGCCAGGGTCAAGCAGGTTTGTTGATCTCTTTTCATGGGGCTCCTTCCTAATGAAACCGTTCGTCGGGAGTGGGTCGACCCAGCAGGAACCACCGGTTCCCTGCGGAGCGAAGCGAATAGGTTTCCGCCTCAGGTTGATAGTGAAAGGCGTTGCCGGTGAGATAGTCGACCGGTTGACGCGATAGAGCTTGGAGGGTGTCGGGATAGTGGGCGTGAGTCTGGCGAAACTTCTCCAGCAAGACCACTGTTCGCAACCCCTCCAAACGAGTCAACTCGGCCGCAAAATGTTGCTCGGTTCGACTTGAGTAGGTGGCAAAGGTCTGTAAGAAAGGTGAGAACGGCAGGGTGTCGATAAGCTGGTAGAAATCCTTTCCGTTGAGGCCGTAGACGCGGTCACGTTGGGCGAGGTAGACAGACCTGTAGAGTCGACGCTCCTGGGCTATTATGAATTTCGGTAGCGCGGCCAGCCGGTCAAGCTCCTCGGGAAGGCCTTCCCTATCCCCAACCCTGAGGTAATCCAGCAGCTCGAGAGTGCTCCAAAACTCGATGTCGTGGGCTCTTCCGAAGTTGTCCGGGCTAAATTCAACCCGTTCTAGTCCAGCCTCAAGCAGGGCCCATTGGGTGGGCGACAAGGTCGTCTCACGGGTGAGCGAGAGCAGCCCGTCGAGGGCACCTCGAGTGAACGAAAGGGCCACCATCTCGTGAATCAGCCCGGCCTGTCCACTTTGACGAACTCCGAGGTGAAGTTCGGCCAGGTAGGCTCTCAAAGCCGAATCGATTCGGTTTTGACGTCGGAAGTGTTCCCCAGCCGTCTCCAGACTCAGGGCCAGTCGTCGGATCTTGGCATAATCGGGAAGCTGCCAGTGATCAAAAGGATAGTAAGGGGCCGATGAAAACTCAGGTTGGGCCAGGGCCTCTTCCGGTTCCGGGAGGAGATTCTCCAACTGTTTCAAGCTCTCCTCGAATTCTGTCTGGCCAAGAGAACTAGGGGGGACAGGCCAGAATCGAGCCAGGCTGACCTCCGACGAATCCAGTTGCTCCAGAAAGACAAACCCGTTCTGCTCGGGCGGAATCTCTTCAGCTTGAGCCACGCGGTGGGCGATCTCCGCCAGGATTGCCTCGGCACGGGCCGGCTCCTCGAGTTCAACAGCGAACGCCTGGGACAGAAACAGCCAACCGGCCAGAGCAAAAAAGCTGGTCGTGATGCCGAGCCCCACGAGCGTCTTTCCAACGATGGCTCCCAGCGGCTCCCACCGCGATCTGGCGGGGTCAAAAGCGAGAGCGTAGAGGCCAAAGAAAAGACCGGCCCCGGCTCCGTAGGTCAGTCCCGCAGTGCTGTTCCAAGAGGGGAGATCCCACCTCAGGGTATGGGTGACGAGATCAAACCAGAAGGCCGACCGTGCACTGGAGGGAATCGTTGCGATCAGCAGACCAGTCCCAGCACCGAGGCTCGAACAGAGGAGAAGGGAACCGAAGCGGTAGCGGGCACAGCGGCCGGTTAGCTGAGTAAAGAGTCTGGCCAGTTGAGAGCCGAGAAAAAGAGCCAGAGCCAGGCCGACTCCTGAAGCAACCAAAAGGCATTGCTCCCAGTTGTCTCTGAGACTCCAGCTTAGACGACACAGACCCAGGGTGGCCAAGCCGCCGTGGAGCCCAACCAGGGCCACCAGGATCCCTCCTGGCAAAAGCAAAAGCGACTGGCGACTTCGGCGGG
>CAYRFU010000051.1:14167-20457 GCA_964423525.1 uncultured Burkholderiales bacterium
TCCGCCCGCCCCGAAAAACCAGAGCACGCACGCCACGAACCCTTCCCACCACGGCCGGCCCAGGTGGGCTAGCCAGATAGGCAGGATGAGCGTAACCAGACTGAGACCAACCAGAGGCCCAGGCTTAGGGCTCCAAAGGGGACGAGTGAGCCATTCTAGCCACCTCGGGCGAGTCGCCTCGAGGATAGAAGCGGCGGTCTTCGAAGCGAAGTCTGACAGCATCGGCTCGTCGCTCGCGAGCTCACCTCTGAGGCGATCCAGGTGGACACGGGCAGCCTCAAATTCGGGACTAAGTTCAGGAGCGGCCCCCTCTCCATCAAGCCAGGCGGAGAACTCCTCGAAGCTAGTTGGATTCATCAGGCACCTCCATCATCATTCTGAGAAATCGTTGACGAGCTTTGGCCAACCTCGACTTGATAGTGCCTATCGGGACAGACAGGGCCCGAGCCATCTCTTGATAGCTGCATTGACACACTTCTCGTAAGGTCAGAACTGTCTGATCTTGAGCCGGAAGCTGGGCTTAGGCTTGTCGGACCGTCAGCTTCTCGATCGGGTCGACGGTAGAAGCAGCCATTTCAGCGACGGCCTCAAGAGAACTTTCCTCACGTGTTTTCGCAACAGGTCGAGACAACAGTTGCTGACCAGCCGGAAGAACCAGCTTCGATAGGCCTGCGGTTGGCGCAACTGATCGACCTTGCGATAGACCAGTAGATACGCCTCTTGCAAAGCGTCCTGGCTGAGTTGGGGGTCGCGAAGATAAGAGAGGGCCAGCTTATAGGCGGCTTGCTGGGTTTGCTCGATGAAAGGCTCCAGGGCGCTACTGTCCCCGGCTTGCAGCCTTCTTATCAGCTCCGCCACTGGGCACCTATCCGAAGACGCGCTCATTCTAGTGTAAACTGTCCAAGAGGTATCCAAATCGCCTCCTTTCCCCCAAGAGACGATCGCTAGAGCGATTTTGTTCGCGCCAAACGATATCTTCTTTGGCCACGTGGTCGCCGGGTGCGGCGAGGGAGAACCACCCTAGCGTGGAACCTCGAAGCAGTGGAAAAGGACGAGATTACCCTCGATCAGTTACTCGAATCGATGCGCTCCCAAGGCCGAGAAGATTCCTCAGGCGTATTCTCCCTCTCCCCAGGGAAGGCTCTCGAGAAGCTAAGAGACTTCCGTTTGCCGAAGGAGGATTACTATATCCTGAAGTTGGTTCAATCGGCGGTCGCGGCCGGTGCCTCCCGGGTGGAGGTCACCTGCACCCCAACCCGGGTCGAATTGAGTCACGATGGTGACCCGCTAGGGGTCGACTCGATGCCGGACTTGCTGGCCATTATGGTCGACTCGGGGCAGCAACAAGAGGCTCGAGAACTCTATCATCTAGCGGCCGGGGTGGTGGGCTCTCTAGCCGTTTCGCCCAGACACCTGTTGGTCGAGTCATGGGATGGGCAAGCCGGCCTGTCCCATCGTTGGTCGGCCGATTCCTGGTTGACCCGCGAGCTCACCACCTCACCAGATTGGTCAGTCAGGTTCGGGCTCGCGCGACGGGTGGGGGAAGTGGTCAGCCAGTAATACAACCTGGCTTTTTCCGACGTATTCGACCTGCTCACTCGCAACCCAAACATCAAGAATCGCGAGGAAGCGGCTATCTACGAGCGGTGCGTCTATCTCCCGCTGGATTTTCGAATCAACGGCAGGCCGGTCAAAGCGACTCAGTTCGGTCAACCACGTTTCCCCGGCTACAGCATCCAGCAAGACCCCAGTCCTGGACTCACCCGGGTTCCCTGGATTCATCTGCTCAAGAACCGACACGCCTACATTGAGGGCTCTGTTCACAAGAAGCACCATCTCGTCGAGTTTCACTTCGGAGCCGACGACGACTACCCGGCCAGTGTACCCGTTCCTTTCAGCCAGGCTACCTACTGCCAGAGTCGGGTCGAGAGGGGCCAGCGGTGCCGGGCCTGGCTGGCCATCGAGTCGGAGATGAAGCCCGGAGCTCGTATCACCTACGTCGATGACGGAGTGACCCTCTGTCAAAAGCGTCATCAGCTCGGGTGTCCCGGAGTGGTGGGGGTCTATTCGGCTGAGCCCTTAACCAAAGATTTGACCGGCTTCGGCCTGGTCGAAGACCAGAGATATCGTGACCATTTAGAGTGGTTACGGGCCAGAGTGCCAGAATTGAGGCAAGGCCTGCAGAGCCAACTCAACCGCATCCCCTTCAGCTCGAGTGAACTGCAACGACTCCGAAGTTAACCTGGGGCGGCTCCGGGTTAGCTAAGAGCATGTCAACATAACGTTGGACTATTTCGCCTGAAGCACCCGGTCAGGCTGCAGTTCTCGCAACCGCACCAGGTTCCCAAGATAGGCTGTGCTCCAAAGCTGGTAGGCGTTCGACTCGGATTGGTCACCGGCCGCCCCGTAGGCGACAGCCTCTCCTTCGGGACTGACGGCCCAAAGCTCAGAGGTGGCCAGGAGCCCGGCTCGCTGCTCGCCTTCGACAAGCCTATCGATGGCCTTAAGAATCCGGGGCTGGAGAGTAGGATAGCGAGGGTATTGTTTGATCAATCCCGCCATCATCAGGGCCGATTGCCATGACCAGACCACCTCTCCGTGATAGGCTCGGGCCCCCAATTCCTTCCAGTGGATGGGGTTTCGGCTGTAGGCGGGATTGGCTGTCATCGGTCCAATCGGCGTCATCAACCCCACCGGAAAGTCCCGTTCTAACAGTCGCAACATCTTGCCCATTTCCCCTTCGCTCGGCTGCCCGAAGAACAAGAGAAAACTGATGTCACTATTCATCACCTCGACGGGCTGCCGGTGCTGGTCCAAACTGAGGGCCAAGAAGGATATCGGCTCCGAAACACTGTGGTTCTTGCCAGCCGCCTTCAAGCGACGCTCAGCCTCTTGGGCGGACAGTTCTACCCAAAACTGAGCCCGACGGTCCACCCACTGGGGTAGGAGTTGGCTCGCTCGGTAGGCCTGGGCCGGAGAACCCCAGCGGTTTATAGCTCGCAGGGCAGCGGGAACCAGGCAAAAATTCACGTTGCCAGGATAGCGGCCCCGACCCAGACCTTGCTCTGAGTCACGCCAGTCCCCCACCCAGGGGTCGACGATCTCGACGAGTCCAGCCTCGGCTTTGTCCAGGACCAACTCAAAGTTGGCCTCGATTTTGTCAGCCTGGGGACCCTGTCGGAGGGCCTCGAACTGCTGGTCGTCGAGGACCTGGGCCATGACGGCCGACAACAAAAAGTCGTCGTCCACCATCTTATAATCGTAAAGGGGGGCGCTACCCCGTCCACCCTCTTCGAGGTGGCGAGCCACAGCCCAATCGCCGATATCCTCTTCGTGAGCGACCTGGCCACTAGGTGAGACACGCTCCAAAACACTTTCCACGGCCAGTTGCTGGAACTGTTCATCTACGGCTGGCTCCAGCAGCGCCAGGCTGATCAGGGTGTCTCGGCCAAAGTAGGTCAAGAAACGCCAGGATCCCGCCATCAGTTTGCCGCCCCGGCTAAGGAAACGGAGAGCAGCCAGAGACCTTTGACCGCGAGCGTCCAAATCGCCTGGGCTTTTAACGAGCATCGGTTGCATGGCTTCAAAGGGGACACTCAACTTCACCGTGACAGGAAAATCCGTCTGGTCGACGAGGCGAAAGCCGCGGGCGGTGAGGGTGACGTCTACCGATTCCGGGAAGGTCCACTCGGCCCTATAGCGACCGCCGTTGAACGCCTCCCTCTCGATGACCAGCCGACCAGGCTGGCGCTCGAACCGCTCCACCCCCAGGCCGGCCTGGCGTCGCAAACGCCGGATTTTCTCGGCTCCATCGGGATCGTATTTCCGCCTTCGAACGGTTCGGATGCTCCCTAAAACCGCTTCCTCGCACTCGAAATCCGGGCCGGCCTGGCCCCTGATGAGAACTTGCTGGGGCTCGCCCGGGACCACCTCGTCGACCTCGAACCGGCCTCCAAACCAGAAGGCCAGACCGCTGTTCTCAGCTGGAAAGGCGGCCAGCAGCCGACCTGGCTTGAGAGTGACGTGGCAAGCAAGGCCCGGCCTGGTCAGGAAGACATTGAGGATCTCGCCCTCTTGGAAAGCGTCGCCTAACACCTGGGCACAGAGCAGCAACACCAGAGTCCACTTTTTCATCGGCCAGCGTTCGATGAGCGGTTCGATGTTCCCGCTCGAAGAACAGGACGGCGAAGCCGACCAGGAACATTCTCCGGACCGGTTTGTCATTCCAGGCAGGCTCTTCCACGGGGCAGGCTAACGAAAATGATAGTCGTGGTGAATGTCGGGGGCCGCTGGTTCTCGCCAGGGGCCCTGGCACTGTTCACCCTGACCCTGGCCTGTTTTGAGGTAAGCGACGGTTCGTTCGAGCAGGTGGTCGGTAAACTCCGGGTCGGCCTGGGCCGGGTGGATCATGGCGTGAGGAACGTCATCGTCGAATCTGACCACCCAACCCTGGCTTCTCTCACACAGGCCTTCGGCTACCCGGTTCATCGCCGGCGGATCGGCTTCGGTCAGGAAGAACTGAAAGTTTCCAGCGGGGAGCTGAGGTGAACGGCGAACCGAGGCTTGAGCTGCTCTGTCGGCGGCCATCAGCTTCCCGAGCTTGAAGTCGCAATATCCAGGCCACTGTTCTCCCATGGTGGGGCTGTCACCCCAGCCGATCGGGATCTGTCCGAGCCCGAGTGTGGCCCGGTCGAAGGTGAGCAGGTCGAGGCCTTCTAGCGTGCGGGCCACCGCATTGATGGCAGGATGCGGCAGATGGAAGAACGGAGCGAAGGCGATGGCTCTGGTGACCCCAGGGCTGCCGGCCGCGTAGAAGGCCAGAGCTCCTCCCATCGAAAGCCCGGCGACCGCCACCTCGCCGCCGAGCTCTCGAGCCTGTTCGACCGCCTGGTCGGCGGTTTCCAGATATCGGCGCCACTGGTGTCCGCCCGGTAGGGCCTGGTGGAAAAAGTCACCGTCTTGATCCATGACGCCATGGCCAGGGAGACGAGGTGCGATCACATTGAATCCTTCCTGGTAGAGTCGGTCTGCTTGATGGCGCACTTGCCAGCTACAGGGGGTGTAGCCGTGAAACAGAACCACCGTCCCGTGCTGGGGTGGTTCGGGATGGAGCAAAGCCAGGGGATGGCATTGCTGGTTCAGACTCAGTCCCTCCGGATGGTTCTCGAACGAGGAGACCTCCTGTTGATGGGCCTCGGCGACCCGCTCTCGAGCCTCTTGATAGCTGATAGGCTCCGAGGGCGGTTCGGGGAGCTTCAAATCTGCCCCGAGACGGGTGACGAGCGAGGCGGCTACGGCTGTGGCTGCCAGGTATTTCAGGGGGCCTCGTATGTTCACGCCTCCCTGTAGTTTAACCGGTCGGTCTGAAAAACCGTTGAAACCCGGCGCAGACCTGAACCCCTGTCTCCGTCAGGCTGCCGGGGTCGCGGACGGGACTCCTCCCAGGGCCGCCAACACGGCCGGAGGAACCACCACTCCTGCCCCGTCGAACCGCTCCGGGACGTCTGGCAGATCAAAAGCCGTCGAGGCGACCAACTCTTCAAACTGTTCCGGAGTGAGATCCGGGTTTCGGCTGAGGAGGTGGTAGGCCATGGCGGCCACTCGGGGCGCGGAAAAGGAGGTTCCCTGGTGCTGACCGACGCTTCCCTCCATCACGAAGTCGGTGTGGGGGTTAGGACTGGTGAAGGGCGCGATCTCGTCATCGGTGGGGTCGGCCGGCGTGCCGTTGCCGTTGACCGCTCCCACTACCGTGTTGTGCTCGTTGGCCAGGAGGTTGTGAAAGACCTCTTCGTCTAGCGGTAAGAACCGCGAGACTTCACCCGAGTTGCCGGCTGCCACCACGTGAATGATGCCGGCATCCGTGACCTGCTCTGAAACCTGATCGAACTCTTCGATGGTTTGCTGAACCACGGGGTCGTTTTCGACCACGCCCATGACTCGATCGGCCACGAGCTGAAGAAACTCTTCTCCAGGGATCGTCGTCGGGTCGACTCCGAATTCCTGAGCGGCCCACTCCGGGTTGGCCTGGGCTATCCTGATCGTCTGTTCGATGGCGACGATCGGTGACCAGCCCATCGATTGGTTGACCACCTCGACCTGGCTGTCGGGGTCGGATAAGATGTCTCTCATCACCTCGGTCGTCTGACCGAGGACCCCGGTCACACCCGTCCTGACTAGTTCTTCCACCGAGGGCGGATTCTCAATGTCGATAGGCGGCGGTGTCTCCACGTTGGAGAGGGCGATCTCATCCGGGTTGACTCCGCCCCCGTGGACCATCCCGCCGGTAACCA
>CAYRFU010000051.1:20467-26244 GCA_964423525.1 uncultured Burkholderiales bacterium
GTGTACAACTCAACAACATCGGCCGTGTCCTGATCCGCGCTGTAGGCCACCCGGGAGCTATCGGGCGCCCAGGCAAAGGCGGCAACATCACCGCCGGTAACCAGGTCTCCGTGGGGCGGTTCTCCCCGCCAGATATCGATCACGACCACCCGGCTGTCGGCGTCGTAGCCGTTCCATCCGGTTTCTGTCGCTGTCGGATAGGTTCCTGGAGGAAAAGGGTTGGTCGATTCGGTCGCTGGGACCTCTGGAGAGGGAGCGACGGGTGTCGGGGTTTCAGGGGGGGTCGGCGCTTGGGGACTGAGGACCGGTTGTCCAGGCCTGACCGGTAGCGGGATGGAGCCAGAAGACCCGGGAAACCTGGGTAGCAAGGCGGTAGGAAGGGCGGCGGGTTGATAGGTCGCATCGGTCTCGAGCGGGCGTTCCGGAAGCGACTCTGGTCTGAGCGGGTCGCTGCTCAAGAGCGAGCGCCACACCTGACCGGTTTGAGTTATCGAGTCGTGGAGAGTGCGGCCGCTGGGAGGTGCGGGGCCGGTGGGTGCATCGACTGAAGCGAGTCTCCCGAGAGACTCGACCGGAGAGGATAAGAGAGCTGAGGTTGGTTTCATAACGACCCCTTCGTAAGTTTTTCTCTTTCAAGTCTAATCAGCCATCTTGAGAAAATCTTGCGGTGGCGGCCGGTCGGCTTCTCTCGCTGAGGAGGATTGGGGCTTTTTGGCTGGACTCGATTTCAAAAACCTGGGATAAGACCCAGGTGATTTTGGTGTCCGGAGGATAGACTGGAAAGACTGTAAGAGGTTTAAGTCCACCTGGCTGGATGGCCTGGGGACGCGGTTTTTTGGCTCGAAGAGGACTCGCCCCAGTCAGAACAGCCTGGAAAGTCATCAAATACGCCATTTACGGAAATAGCAAAGCTACAGGTCGTCCCAGCCTGGGGGAACCTGACTGAGGCTATCGGAGAAATCTTGCTCAGTTGACTCGACGAAGTCGTCACCGGGAGCGTGACTGGGACCCTCCGAGTCAGGAAGTGGCGCGGGTCGCGATCGGGGCGGGTAGACAGGCTTGTTGATGGTAACGGCTGGGATAGTCGGGAGGTGGACTTTGATGAGACGCTCGATCGGGCTCAGCTGTTAACACCGTTGCAACATCAAAACCGTTTTAGCGAAGTCTGCCGGAAGGTTCCGGTATTACCATGAGACCCATGGGTTCATCGACCACGACTAACCAGATCGTCCCGCTCGATCCTCACCTGTGTGAGGCCCTCGACGCTATCGGGCTCGGTATCGTGCAGGCTGGGCAACTCGACGATTTCTTTGAACGCCAACACCACCTGCTGGCTGAGATGGATTACTTTATCTGTGACAACGACCTGGCGCTCCACCAGCAGGCCCAAAAGCTACTGGATCAGCTCTATCGAGATTTTTCCGAGGCTCAAGAAAATGCCAGCGACACGACCGCCATCAAGTTGAGCAACCTGGCTTTTCAATTCACTCAAACCGTTCATCTGTTGACTCAGAATCGCCAGAAACAGTACTTTCTCGGTCTTCCTGCGCTCGATCAACTGGTCGTCGCCGGCGTGGCTTTTCTCCAGCAACGAGCCGACGACGTCTCCGTCCTGTCTCGAAGCGAATCAGCTTGGCAAGAAGTGACAGAATGGGCATCCTGCTTCGAACAGGTTCGAACCGAACTCTTCCAGGAGACCCTCCAGAGTGTGGAATCCGGTTTCGCCAGAATAGAGGCCGGCTTCGACGAACTTGAAGCCTGGGAGAACGACCAGGGCGACCTGAAGGAGGCGATCAGTTATCTGAAATATGGAGGTGAGTTGGTCGAACCTCTCACTCCCTGGCGCTCGCAGCAGAGATCGTTTATTCCTCTGGTAGGGGAGAAGCTGCGAGCCTGGGCCAGCCAGGAGTGTTCGGAAAAAAAAGGGAAAGCCAGCCTTAAGAAGCTGGAAGCTTACTGGTCGACGCAGCGCCACCGACTGTTTGTGCCGCTAAAACAACAAGACGACCTGATCACCGCCATCGATCAAACCCTCGAACGACTCCGTCACCAACCAGAGAATCGATGGGAAACCTATCTTGAGCTGGAGACAGATTTTCGAGCCCTACAGCAACACCGATTCGACCTGAACGTTTGTCAGGACACGGCCTACATCGAAATCGCCCAAATCCTCCGAGCCGCCTGGTTAGGCGGGATACCCGCATTCCAGCTTTTGAGTTTGGCAGACAGCTGTCCCGACGCCCTACCGGGCGACCTCGGTCCCATCATCCGGCAGGCGGTTCTGGATCACCTGAGAGGGCCCCAACCGGATCGGCTACTCGAAGCGCTCGAGGCCGTGCTCGAGCAGTCTGAAGCAGAAAAGCCGGTGGTTCTGCCGTTCTCCACTCGTCCGCCCAGGTCAAGCAAACCGCGCGTCACCGCCCGACTTCCGGGCCAAAACGGACCGGCCTGGACTCAGGTGCTCACCTGAATCAGGCCCGTTCGGCAGCCGCTCATAGCCAGATTTTAGACGCGTTGATCGAGCCGTGAAAATCTCGGCCACCGTGCACTTTGACCCGAGTCAGGAAGTGGCGCGGGCGGCGTTGAAACCGGAGTGGGTGCTGGCTGGCCAACCACGCCCCACCGGAGCGCGGCTGCCAGCTGTTACAACGGGAATCTGGACTACTTGGAAACCGGCCTGGCCGCCGCCAGGCACAGCCGGTCTCTAGAGGAGCTAGCCGCAACGTTCCCGGGTCCCGCCGGGTTGGAACCGTTCTACGCCCAGGCCCATCAGCGAAATCTAACCTACTGCCTGCAGCAGCAGTAGCGCAGTCCGGCTATCCTCCCCTATCAGTCCGCTCGTCTTGGCGTCCCCCGATCGGTGAGCGTACGGCGCAACCCATCGACCAGGTTCAGGCCAGGTCCCTCAGGGGTCACTGGAAGAGGCTTAAGCGGCGGCTCTTCACCACCCCCGAGAAAGTCCGGGTCGATTAGACCGACAGCCACGGGCGAACGGTCAGGGTCCGGTGATTCGCCGGGGACCGGAACCGCTATCGGTCCCCCAGGGTCGGCCGGGCTCGAAGTCGACATCGGGACAAATCGCGTCTCTCGTTCTGGCTCTTCTTCTTGTTGCACCTCCCTCCGAATCTCGTTTATTGTCCGAATCTCGTCTAGTCTGCTTTCTCCGTCGGGGGCCTCGAAAACGAAATCGGGAACACCTTTCTCTGGCAAAAGGGAGTCACCGGGCCGAGGGCGGATGCTCACATCCGGGCGTAGCCGATCTACCAATTGGGAGTCACCGAGCCCAGGGCTGATGCTCACCTCCGCCTCCGGGTAACCCGGTAACCCCAGAGACCGAGGATCGATGAACGATTCGTCGTCCCAATTCTTGCGTTCCCTACTAGGAACTTCTGACTTCTGATGGTCGATTGTCCACGGCTCCCCAGCAATGATGGTTTTTTCGAAACCGGGTGGTATCGGCCCCCTCGGAGGCCCAGATGGTGTTTGGTTGATGTGCATTCGTTGTTTATCTCCTTTTCTTTGTGTGGATACTGCCCAGGGCGTCTTAAACCCGGACTTGATAGCGTGAAGGAAAATCGATCGTATTTCTCTCCCCGGTGGGAAGCCTGAGACAACTCATCGAGACCGACAAACTAGGCGAGAGAGAGCGAACGTGATGAAGCCAGCCTACCGGCAAGAAAAGAGTCTCTCCCGGATGGAGGTCAAAGACCAGAGGCTCGGCTGCTTCCTGAAATCGAGGATGTCGAGCCAGGTCCGGGTTCTCAGCTTCGACAGGGGAATAGAACTCTCGCCCCAGATAGGCGTCGGGAATATCTTGAGGAGGATAAAGCCAAACCTTCTTACTGCCCATCACCTGAACCAGCAAGACGTTGGAGGGGTCGAAGTGAAGTCCACTTCGGGTGCCTTCAGGTCCGAGAAAAAACACCGTCTTCTCGTCACTGGCCGGGTCGCAGTAGCCTTCAGGATACCGGATCCCTTTTTCCAACTGGGCTACCAACGGGTCGTCTTCGGCCTGGTCGAAGGCTGTCCAGTAGAGCGAGCCGTTCGCTTCAGGGTCAACCATCCGAGCGATAAACTGAGCCAGAGTCGAACGACGTTTTCGGGCCGCTCTGCGCCCCTGCTCCTGGTAGTACTCGGTGAACTGAAGTTGATACTCCCCGAAAGTTTCAGCCATCCCTTCGAAGGTCCAGTTGAGAGCCGGCCAATCATCGACTAAACCGGTCAAGAGAACCGGCCGGTTAGGAGCCAAAAAATCATGAAAGAACCTGTCTCGCTCAACCGCCTCTAAGCGGGGAGGCTCTCCGTTCCAGGGGGAATTCCACTTCGATCGGGATCTTGCTGCAGAATCTTCAGAAGCGGTCGGTCACCATCTCCATTTGCCCTCACTGTGCTGCGGCAGCCGACCTGAAACCTGAGAATCTCCGGGCAGGCGGTGAGATTCTTGACGAAGACTCGATGGCCAGGATGTTGAAAGAAGCGGACCGGATTATGGACTACTGAACGCTTGCCGGCAAGGTCCGCTTAGGCTCGGTCCCGAAGGGCGGGCTATGGAATTTGAACTGAACGGCCAAAGCGTGGCCTTCCAGCCTCGGGGCGACGAGGCGGCTGTGGACTTGCTGCGCGGCTCGGCTCGATTGACGGGCACCAAACTGGTTTGCGGGTCAGGCGCTTGCGGGGCCTGCACCATTCTAGTCGACGACCAACCGATGGCCAGCTGTTGTTTGCCGGCCCACGCTCTCGAGGGGAGGAAGGTCCGCACCGTCGAGAACTATCCCCCAGACCATCTCCACCCCGTCCAGAGGGCTTTCCTGGCTTGCGACGCCCTCCAGTGTGGCTTTTGCACTCCGGGATTTGTGATGGCGGCCATCGCCTTCTTTGAAAGTTGGCGGAAGCAACACGACAAGTCAGAACCCTCACGCTCTGAAATCGCCGAGGCGCTAGCCGGGAATCTCTGCCGCTGCGGAGCCTACGTAGGCATCTACGAGGCTGTGGCTCGGGCCTGCCGAGGAGATTTCGATGACGCTCAAGAGCTTGAAAGCCAGCGGGTGGATGGGCTGGCCAAAGTGACAGGACAGGCTCGTTACACGGTAGACCATCAGCTGGAAGGTCAGCTGGTGGGAAAAATCCTGCGAGCAACCTATGCCCACGGCCGCGTCACCAAGCTCGACCTGGGGCCGGCCCGCCAGACCGACGGGGTGGTGGCAGTCGTCGAGTTGCTCAACCAGGATCGAATGGTCCGCCACGCGGGTCAAGAGCTGGCGGCCGTGGCAGCCCTCGACGAACGAAGCGCTCAGGCCGCTTTGGAAGCCATCGAGATGGAGATGGATAAGCTTCCTCTGACCCTCACTATCGAGCAGGCTCGTCAACCTGGCTCCCCCCTGGTCTGGGCTGAAGGCAACCGTAACCCAAGTAACGCTGGTGAGGGCGCCATGGCCCCGGGCCGATGGGAGGGCAATGTCAAAAAGCCCTACCTGGCTTTAGCCGGGGTCCAACCCAAAGCTGCCGAGGCGGCCCTCCAGGGGGAGGGGCCGAAGGTCGAGGGGGTCTGGAAATGCTCAGCCCAGATTCACACCACTCTGGAACCCCACGCCGCCCTGGCCCGGTGGAATACGGATGGGAGTCTGACGGTTTATCTTTCCCCCCAGGCCTGCCACTCGGTCCGCCACAAGCTGGCCCAGCGCTACCGCCTTGCCCCTCGCCAGGTCGAGGTCC
Source organism: uncultured Burkholderiales bacterium (assembly GCA_964423525.1). Classification (GTDB taxonomy): domain Bacteria; phylum Vulcanimicrobiota; class Xenobia; order Xenobiales; family JADMJV01; genus CAYRFU01. The sequence continues at coordinate 26,180 of CAYRFU010000051.1, forward strand.
GAGCGGCTTATGTTGGGGGCGGCTTCGGTTCCAAGCTGGGTCCCACCGCCGAGGTCTTCGCCGCT
>CAYRFU010000052.1:0-26211 GCA_964423525.1 uncultured Burkholderiales bacterium
CCGGCACAGCCGCAACGGCCATGGGAGCCGCGGCCGAAACGCCGAGCTTCTCTTCGAGCTCTTTGACGATGTCGGCAGCTTCCAGAAGGGTCAGGTTGCAAATAGCTTCAATCAGGTCGGCTTTCTCAACTTTAGCCATGGGATGTTCCTCCTAAGATTCTTCCTGTTTTTTCTTCCAGGCATCGATGACGGTGGCCACCTGGCGGCCAGGCGCGTTCATCACACCCAGGATGTTTCGGTGCGGTGCCAGCATCAAGCCCAGCAGCTGTTGCTGGATCTGAGGCAGGCTAGGCAGGTCGGCGATGGCTTTGAGGTTACCCTCATCAAGAACCTGGCCTTCCAAATAGCCGCTGCGGACTTGAGGAAGGGCCTTGTCTTTGTGCTCTTTGGCGAAGTCGAGGATCGCTTTGGCGACGGCGGCCGGGTCACCAAAGCCAAAGGCGATGGCGGTGGGCCCTTTGAGATCCTTGTCTAGGCCTTCGACCCCAGCTTCGGCGGCTGCCCGTCGAGCCAGGGTGTTCTTGACGATTCGAAACTCTCCATCTTGTTCGCGAAGTTTGTCGCGGAGCTCGGTAATCTCCTTGACTGTCAGGCCCGAATTATCACCACGATAATCGGTTAGGATCGCGATGCTCGCACGCTCGAAGCAGTCCTTGATCAAGGCCACGGACTCCTTGCGGCGGTGCATTTGCTCTGCATGTGTTTTCATCGCGTCCCTCCTCTCTAACAAAGTGGAGACCGGGAAGACGAAAAAACCTCCCGCACAGACAAGAGGTCGCAGCCAAGCTTAGCTTGCCTGTTACCACCTCGGCTGGCGAATCTTGCGACTCTTTGATCGACTGAACCAGCTGTCTTCGGTGCGAGTTGGCTTTTTCACGAGTCACCCGCGCCCGGGAGACTCGATAAGAGACGTTAAGGCTCTTCCTTCCTCTGTTCTCAGGCCTGGATTATACGAGCCCCACCCGAGCCTGTCAAGCAGGCCTGTCAGGGCCCCTCTTGAACATCTGAGTAGGTGTCTTTACGCATCCCCAAAGAGCGCCGCGAGGTGATCATCTTCACCCGTAATCACCGGGTCGAAGGCGCACTGTATCTTCTGATGGACGCCCGCCTCTCGGACGAGCTCAACAACCGGGTGCGAGACTTTCCTGCCTATCACCAACGCGGAAGTGTACTCCCTGAGCGGAGACAGTCTCCTTTACCGAGCCGACTTCGTCAGCGTGAACAAGACCAGCATCGACCTGGTAGTTGGTCGCAATCGTTTCCAGGAAGGGGCCTATACCCCAGAGAATAGGCGAGGCCAATGGTAGACCAGCTGGCCAAATACCTCAACCTGATCAACACCGTGGCCATCCAATCGGCCCAAACCTCCGTCAACACCGCCGCCGGAGGTTCCCTAGCCGTCGACGCCACCATCGACTCGGTGGCCCTGACAGCCGCCAATGGCGAACTGGAAGGGTTGACCTTCAAGGATTTAAGCCTGGGCCTCGAGGAGGTCATCCCTCCCACCCCCACCGACCCGGCCATACGCCTAACTCCGGTCGTAAGACACCTGGTTGTAGAAATGGCTCCCGCCCTCTTCGCCCGCGCCGCCGAGGTGGTCGGCGAGCCACTAGCTGCCCGGGCCCACGAGATCGTCGACCGAGTCGTTCTCGACGACCTTCGCATAGGGATTCATCTCAGCGCCGACCGAGTCCTCAAAGTTGATCTGAAGCTAGCCAAGGTTCGCCTTCTTCAAGACGAGACGGAGTGTGTTCTGGTCTCCGACCTTCATGTCATCGTCGAAGACTTCGATCTCAAAGTCAAAGACCAGAAGAAAGCTTTAGCGAATACCCTGGTCGTCATTCACAGCCTGCGTGTCGAGGTGCTCGAAGGCTTCCTCAACAGCGCTTTGAAAGTCGGCCAAGAGAAAGCCGGCCCAGTGACCGACCTCAAGATTCGACTGCCTGGCCCTTTATTGGTGGTCGAGGGCCTGCTCAAGAAAAGCTTCCTCTCCGCCTCCTTTAACGCCAGCGTCCGGCTTGAGACTCGGAACTCTCTATTCGGGATCTATGTCGACCGAGTGGCCGGACCGGGCAATGTCCCGTTCCCGGGAGCGCGCAGCCTGGTTCTCACGGCCATCAAGTTTGTCGAGAAGAGGCTCAAAGGGCTGGTCGAGGTTTCTGACCAGTCTCTGATGATCAACCCCTGGCAAAAAGTCCCGGTCCTGCTGGAGTGCAAGGTCCAGACTTTCACGGTCGAAAAAGGCCGTATCATCATCGAGTTCAGTGAGGTTCCCGGTCGTAAAGAAGGCGCGGTCGCCCCGGTCCGGCGAGCCGTTCTTCCTCCTGGCCCCCCGATTTAAAGTTTCAGACTCGCGACGGTGAGGGTATACCTGTCACGTGTCGCGAGAACTCCAACAGTTTGCGCTCGATATGCCGGCCCAGCCCGAGTTTGTGCGAATCGTGCGCCTCATCGTCGCCGGCCTCGGCAACGCCCTCTGCTTTAACGTGGATGAGATCGAAGACTTAAAACTGGCCGTGGGCGAAGCTTGTTATCAAGCCTTCGACTCCGGCACCTCTCACAACTCTCGCCTCAAAGTATGCTCCTTCTTGCGCGGATCGGGTGTAGAAGTCCAGGTCTCGCTGTCTCACCAACGGGGTGCCATCCTCGACCGAATGCCGGGCTTACGTTTTGGCGACCCTGGTATCCGCCTAACTCTGCTACGCCACCTGGTAGACGAGTTAGGTTTCTCATCCAACGACAGCGACACTAGCATTCGCCTCATCAAGCGGCGCCTCTTGAATTAGCGAGCGAACTCGGCTCGCCCGAACTCGCCGTTGGAACGCACCACCACCACCCGGTAGTTTCTTCCAGGGTTGAGGACAGTCTGCGCAGTGGAGGTCAAAAGCTGGGCCCCGGCCGGTTGAGGCCCGTGCGCGATGGGGGAATTGAGAGCGTCACTGGAGACCGCACTGGCTCCCCAAACCAATGTCTCCTCACTGGTGTCCCCGGGAGCCAGGGCGAGCACCGAAATGTCTCTCACGGGGCCGCCCGTGAAGGTGTAGGTGGGAGTCGTTCCCGCGCTCACCGTTACCGTGATATTCTCCACCGCAGCGTTGGCGTCGGGAGCGTTGGTGCCGGTGAAATCGGTGCCGGCCGAGGTCCCGGTGCCGGTCAAAGAGAGGCTGGTGCCGTCGATGACTGTGGTGGCGTTACCCATCACTCGAACCCCGTCGACCCGAGCCTCACCAACCACGCTACCGGTGCCGTTTAAGGCCTCTAGCACGACGGTGTAGAAATTGGTCTCAAGACCCCCGATGGCCACACTCTGATCGAACTGGGTGAAATTCCGATTAAAGACGACAGCTGCCACCGGCTCAGTATTGGTCACTTCGTTGATAGCCCGCAAGCGATAGGTGTTGGCCTCGAGGAAACGACCGTGTTGACCCACATCTTGAAAGTCGACACGAATGCCGCCAAGAGTGACCGTTTGCTGTTCGATGAAGGTACCTTCGTTGGTGCTATCGCCACCGCATCCCAAACTGTTGAGAGCCAGCAAACAAAGCAGGAGAGAGAATAATAGTCTCATGGCCGGGCCGTATTCGGGTGCCCCTAAACGATCCCTTCCGGCTCGAACCGGGCCCGCCAGGCATCATAAACGGCCACCTCTTCTGGGCCGTGGCGAGCCAACTTGAGCCGCACCTGATCAGGCTCAAGCGGTCCACTCTTTTTACTGTAGAACAGGTCGGCGTAACTCAAAATCTCCTCTTCCAGGAGACGGGGCCGCATGTCCCTGGCTGGGAGAGGCAACTGGTTTTGCTCGATCTGCTCTGCAGTCAGCCCCGTTCCGACGTGGCGTTCGCACACCAAAGCGTGAGCCCAAAGGCCCTCCTTTTCCAGCAACTCCCGTCCGATGATGCCGTGGCAAAGATAGGGTTGGTCGCCGTGACAGTCGATGCCTGGCGCTTTGACCGCGAAGACTCCGATGTCGTGGAGCATCCCCGCTTCCTCGAGAAAAACCCGGTCGGCGCTCAGCCGTTCTCCGATAATCAGAGCTCTGTCGGTCACGGCCCGGCTATGCTCGACCAGGATACGAAAGCGGTCGCTGTTGGGCTGATAATACTTCTCAAGAAGCTGGAGTGGATTCACTCAGCGGTGTTCGCTCGGCCTTTCTTGAGACCCTTGGCCTGAGTTCATAAAATCGAAACAACATTTTAACTCTGTCTTTGTACAATTCTGGTCTTCTTTTTGATATACTGTGTCCAATTCATACAGATCCCACCTTCGGAGGTTACTTTGGCTTTTATCGGTTCTAACATTTTTGGTCTCAGTCAATTTGGACGCACTCAGGGCAACGTCAGAAATCAGCTAGGCAGCCTCTTTGTAGGCGGCAGCAGCTTCGGCGGCGGCTTCAACTTCACAGGCAGCTTTGGTGGTAACGCCCAACTTGGCCGCGGCTGGAACTCCTTCGCTAGCCCCGCCGGCCCTTGGTCTCGCCCCGGCTGGCCTCAGGCCCCGCAGGTCGGCCCCTGGCCCACCACCTTCTCCTGGTCCAACATCAACGGCGTGGGCGGCCAGAACCTCTTCTTCCCTGGATTCGGCCGTCAGATCGTCTAAGGACTTTTCCACCTCTGCTCGAGAACCTCGCCCTGGAGCGAGGTTCGTTGCATGAAACCGGATGGCGATTGGGTACTCCGTTCCGCTATTCTAGCTGGGGTCACCCCCTTGATTCCAGTCCCGTTTCTTGACGACTACGCCCGCGACCAGGTCGACCGGGCTATGTGTCTGAAACTGTTCAGCCAACGCGGAATGGACCTGACCCCCGAGGAAATCGAAGCTTTCTTCCGGGAACCTAGAGGGTGCTGTTTGTCAGGATGCTTGAGCGGGGCTTTGCTTTATCCCGTAAAGAAGCTCCTTCGAAAGGTTCTCTTCGTCCTCGAGATCAAGAGAGCCACCGATATCGCTAGTTTGACCCTGGCCAGAGGATTTCTCCTGAAGGCCGCGCTCGACAACCATTGGTGGCAGTCGACCGGCGACCCGGCCGAACTGGCTCGCCTGAGCCAGGCTATTCGAGAAGCCTCAGCCGGGGTGGAGACCAGCCCTCTAGCTCAAGCCGTATCGGCCACCTTCAGTGGTAGCAAAACGGCCTTGCGCCACATCGCCTCGGCCTTCACCTACCTGCTCGAAGGAGAAAAGCCCAAAGCCGTGACCCGGGTCTTAGAAGAAGAAGAGGTCGAACATCTCGAGGAAGAAGCGGCCACCCTTCGGAGCGCCCTCGACAGGCTCCCAGAGGGCTACACTTCTGAACTGAAGAGCGCCCTGAAACGGGCCCTCCAAACGTCTCAATCCGACTCCGACTCTTGAACTCGGTCGGCCCGGTCGTCGAAATACTCGAGTTCAAGACCCATACCGCGTAGTAGGCAAAAACAAATCACCAACATCACCAAACAGAACGGTAGAGCCGTGGCGATCGCAGCTGTCTGGAGAGCCTTCAACCCGTTGTTGACGAGTAACACGGCCGCCACCGCTCCTTCCGCCAGAGCCCAGAAGATGCGCTGAGCTACAGGCGGGTCGAGCTCTCCGCCCGAGGTCAGCATATCGATCACGAAAGAGCCGGAGTCTGACGAGGTGACGAAATAACCCGTGATGACGATGGTGGTCAAGACAAAGGTGAAGCCATGGAAGGGAAGCTTTTCGAGCAAGGCATAGAGGGCTTTGGGAACGCTCTCTGCCACCATCTCGGCCACCCCCCCTCCCCCGAACAGCTCAAAATGAAGAGCGGTGTTGCCAAATACTACCAGCCAGAAAAAAGTCAGAAGGGTGGGCACCATCATGACCCCTAGTATTAACTCGCGCACCGTTCGCCCCCGAGAGATGCGAGCAATAAACATCCCGACGAAGGGCGACCAAGAGATCCACCAGCCCCAGTAGAACATCGTCCAGTTCCCCTGCCAGTCGGGTCCGATGAAGGCGTCGGTCCGAAAGCTCATCTCCAGGAGATGCTGAGAGTAAGTCCCCAAACTCTGCACGAAGGAACTCAGCAAAAAAACAGTGGGGCCCGTGAAGAAGACGAAAAAAAGTAAGATCAACCCGAGCACAATATTGGTCACACTCAAAATCTTGATCCCTTTGTCGAGTCCACTCACGACCGAGGCGGTAGCCATGAGAGTGATCCCAGCGATCAGGGCTAGTTGATTGGTCAAACTCACGCTCATCAAGCCGAGATAGTCAAGACCCGTGTTGATCTGCATGACTCCCAGCCCGAGCGAGGTGGCGAGCCCAAACAGGGTCCCAAAAACAGCCAAAATCTCGACCAGGTCACCCCAGAACCCATAGATCCGGTTGCCCAACACAGGGAAGAGGGTCGAGCGTATCGCCAGCGGAAGCCCTTTGCGGTAGCTAAAGTAGCATAAGGAGAGGGCTACCACGATGTAGACCGCCCAAGCATGCAGGCCCCAATGGTGAAAAGTGAGATGCATCGCCCGTTTGGCGGCTTCCACTGTTCTGGGCTCTCCGACCTGAGGGTCGGTGAAGTGCAAAATCGGCTCGGCGACGCTGTAAAAGAGAAGCCCTATCCCCATCCCGGCCGAGAAGAGCATGCTAAACCAGGCGCCATAGCTATACTTGGGCTTTTCGTTGTCTGCCCCCAGACGAAGGTCGCCGTATCGGCTCATCATCAGATAGAGCGTGAAAAAGAGAAAGATGGAAACAGACAGGACGTAGAACCAGCCGAACCGTTCGATGATGAAGGTCTGAACCAGCGTGAAGGTCTGGGTCATCCAGTCGGTTGCGACCACCCCCAGGATCAAAAACACCAGGATGGTGCCGGCCGAAGCCGGAAACACCACCGGGTGAATCTTCAAGCCCAATTTTTCCCAGACGCTCCCCAACAATCCTACGCTTCTCGGAGACCCCAGTGGGACCTCCCCTGATGGCCCTTCCCACCGAAGAGAGAGACATTGACTGGGTCAGTCTTTAATCATGGTCCAGGGCCGGCCTAGAGAGGTAGGACCTTTCTTGGGCTTTTGAGCTTTGGTTCTTTCGGCTTCAATAAACTGCTCCAAAGCCGTTTCGGCCTCCTCGGGCAGAGCCTGAAACTCACACCCCAGCTGAAACATACCCGAGACGGTAAGCTCCTTTTGCCAGACAATCTTGGCGCCCGTCGAGATCTCATTCTCGGCACCCAAAGCGACTGTGACAGTGACGTCCTCGCCTTCGGGCATGGGGACGTGGCTGGTAGCCCGAAAGCCTGACACGCTTATGTCGATAACGAAAAGGCGAGCGGTGGTGACATCGTCACCGTGCTCGATAGTAGCCCCCAAGACCTTGTTGAGTCGGTAGGCTTTACGGCGTTCTTCAAATGGCTCGGGAGAATCGTTTCCCCCCTCGACCTTCTCCTCTTCCATTCTTTATCATTGGGCCTCCTCCAGGGAACTCCCTGGTTCATTCAGGAAGATTCTCTTCATGGAAGTGCTCATCACTTATCTGGAAATGACCTCAAAACCCAAGACGATGAGACTTGAAGTGCCCGAGGGCGTAACCGTCGCCAGGGTCCACCAGCCAGCGCCAGACCTTTACCGCCATCTCTATAAGTCGGTGGGGCAAGACTATCGCTGGACCGACCGCAGTTCCTGGAGTGACCACCAACTGAGAGAGGCTCTTCACGATCCTGGTATCGAACTCAACCTCCTTCGATACCAAGACCGGCCAGCAGGTTACAGCGAACTCGACTTTCGCCAACCAGGTCAGGCGCAACTAGCCTACTTCGGTCTGTTGCCAAACTTTCTAGGTCTGGGGTTGGGGAGATACCTGCTTTCCTGGACAATCGAGCGTGCTTGGTGTGAGCCGATCGAGCGCTTGTGGGTGCACACCTGCAGCCTGGACCACCCCCGGGCTCTCATGGTCTATCAAAAGGCAGGCTTCATCGTCTACAAGACCGAGGTTCGAGAACACTCGCCCGCGAAGTCGCCTCCTCATGACTCGTAAGCAGAAAGTGGAGCACTTTTTTCATCAGCTCGCCGTCGACACCATGGATAGCGTGGCCGAGTTCTATCACCCCGAGGTGACTTTCGAAGATCCCCTTGCCACCATTCGCGGCACCGGACCTCTTCGGGATTACTATGCCAAGATGTATCAAGAGGTGGTGGAAATTCAGTTCCACTTCAGCGAGACGGTCGAACAGGAAGACGTTCTGATGACCTGCTGGAAAATGGACCTGCGCACCAAGAAGCTGAACGGCGGTCGTATGTTCTCGGTGGTTGGGACCTCTCTTCTGAAGTTCCAAGACGACCTGGTCATCTACCATCGAGACACCTTTGATATGGGTGCCTTCCTCTACGAGCGAGTGCCGCTGCTGGGGAGTATCATTCGCTTCTTCAAATCCCTACTCCATCGAGAAAACTCTTGACCGCCTCGAGATAGGTGGCACCGGCTGTCTGGAGCAGGTTATTGTGGGTGGCCCCCTCGACCGTGAACAGACGCTTTTCGGAGGTCGCCCGCTGATAAAGAGCCTCACCCATCTGGTAGGGAACGAGGGCATCGCGAGTCCCGTGAATGACCAAGAGTGGCGCTGAGATCTGAAGCACTCGCTCCAAGTTGGGAAAGCTCTGACTCAGGTAGGCACGGGACCAGCCTCCCAAGATCCGTGCTACCACGTCGGGGATGGAGGTGAAAGTCGACTCCAGGATCACCGCTCGACAAGGGTGCCGGCTAGCGATATAACAAGCCACGCCTCCCCCGAGCGAGCGGCCGTGAACCAGCAACTGGTCGCTCGAACCGGCTAGCTTCAGAGCCCGCTTGTAGGCCGACTCTCCATCTTGGTAGAGCCCTCCCTCATCTGGCTTCCCGGGACTCTTCCCGTAGCCCCGATAATCCACTGCCAGCACGTTGAGTCCAAGCGAATGGAGCCGCCGGAGTCGCTCGGCCCGAACCAGGGGAAAGGTGAGATTGCCGGCGTTGCCGTGAAAAAACACAAGAGTCGGCCCCGGTTCCCGATGGAACCAGAGCCAACTCGAGAGAGAGCCCAGCCGAACTGCGGTGGCTCCAAACGACTCCGGCTGACTGAGCCAGAGCCCGGGAAGACTCCAGTAGACCAGCCGGTCGAGAAAAATTACTTCTTCTTTTTCTTTTTGCCGTCGTCCTCAGTGGGCAGCGCGACTTTGACGAGTCGAAGCTTATCCACGATCAGGTTGAGGTCGTGGGGGCCGAGGTTCGGGGCCAGGGGAACCTTGTCTTGGGCCCCCTCCTCACGCTCGATGATCGGGGTCTCGCCACCGATATCTTCATAGGAGACCTCACACGACAACACGTTGGTCGCCAACTTGTAGATGAGAGGAATACTCTCGTAAGGGGTGTTGGGGAAGTCACGGCCCCAGGAGTTGATCGCGTTGACCGTGAGTTCCTCAACGCTCATCGCTTTGCCGTGGTCTTCTAGGATTCGGCGGATAACCTCCACCGCGGGGGTGCTTTTACCTATGTCTTTTACAGCCATATCTCAATTTCCTCAAAATGTTCGTGACTATTAGATGGACGAGCCAAAAACCCTTCGAACAGGGCTGAGACCCCGACAGTCGAAGATTTTCTCGGTTTGAGTTGGACCTTTGCTCAGGCAGAAACCGTCACGGAGGCTGTCGAAATCGCCCTCAACACCCTTCAGGTTGGGTTGGGGGCGGAGGCGGCCCTAGTCTTCCACGGCGACGAACAAAGCTTGCGGCCCACCCTCCAGGGCCGTCTGGGTTTGTTCGAACTCGATCCTTTCGGTCAAGAAGCGCTGCTGGCCAAGCTCCGACCCTGTCCCGAGGCGATCCTTCTCGACGAGCTGCCTTTCGAGGATTTGCCGGTGGTGGCAGGGGCGCCTTTGCTCGGACCGGACCAACTGTTCTTGGGGGCGCTGGTGGCAGGCTTTAGCGGTCGTCATCAGATCTCGCTCAAGGAGTTCAGCAGGTTGGCTCAAAGCTATGTCGAGATGTTGGCCACGCTTCTCCCGAGCAACACTCCCCAAGATTTTGCCACTCTCCTTCACCGAGTTGATACTTACCGCGCAGACCAAGAGCCGGCCCCTCATTGGAGCGACGAGGCGCAGCGAGCTGGAGCCGAAATCCCCCTCGAGGTTACCAGCCGACTTCTAGTCGAATGGTTTTGAGCGATGCCTAGTCGCGTCTACATTCTCTACACCGGGGGCACCATCGGGATGAAAGAACTACCCAGCGGTGCTCTGGCACCGGCCACTCAAGAAGAGCTGCTCGAGAGTCTCGGCTACCTGGGTAAAACAGTCGGAATCGTCTGGGATCTCGGCTCTCTAACGGAAGAAGACGGAGCCGAGCTCCCTCCCCTCGACAGCTCGGCCGTGGGCCCTTCCCACTGGCTCACGATCGCTCAAACCTTGGAACGAGTCTACGAGCGTTACGACGGCTTTGTGGTCTTACACGGCACCGATACCCTGGCCTACACGGCCTCGGCTCTTTCCTTCTTACTGGTAAACCTGAACAAACCGGTGGTCTTGACCGGGTCTCAGAAACCGATTTTCGACGAACGGACTGACGCTCACCAGAACCTGGCCAACGCCCTCTACGTGGCCGGCTTCAAAGCCACAGGGCTTCCCAAAGTGCCTGAAGTGACGGTCTGCTTTGGTGACTCCCTCCTGCGCGGCAATCGTACCCGAAAGGTCAGCACCAGCGCTTGGCAAGGCTTTTCGTCGCCCAACTATCCCCCGCTGGGAGACCTGGGTGAGACCATTCGTATCCATCGTTCTCTGGTCAGGCCGGCCCCCGACCCTGAGTCTCCCTTCTACATCCACCGGCGCCTCAACCCTCAGGTTATGGATCTGACCCTCTTTCCAGGCATTCAGTCAGAGGAATTTCGAGCCGTAACGAGCCTGCCGAATCTGCAGGGAGTCGTACTCAGAACCTTCGGCTCGGGGACGACCCCTCGCGACCCTGATCTCTTGGAAGCGGTGGGCTCGGCCGCCGAACGGGGCCTGCTCCTTCTGGTGGTCACGCAATGCCTGGAGGGCGGGGTCGACCTGGGGCGTTATGACGCCAGCAGCGCCTTGCTTCAGGAGCGCCTGGTCAGCGGATTTGACATCACCCCTGAGGCCGCCCTCACCAAGTTGATGTGGATTCTGGCTCTGGAGAGCGGCCCAGAGGCAGGAGTGCAGTTGGCCCAATCCCAACGAGGGGAACAAAGCTGGAACGAGTTCAAACTCCATTTTGGCGGGCTTCCCCAACCTACTGTGATTCACGAAGTCTCCCGTCGGGCGGCTGGTCCAGTCAGTCGTAGCCGCTTGCGTCGGGCTCTAGTGCGGTGTCACGGAGTGGAAACCGACGGCCCCCTTCGCATCTTTCTCAACGCCGCCGGCCTGGCCCCCGACACTCCTCCTCAAGATGTGCGCTGCCTGGCCGAAGCCGAAGTGGTGGAGGGTCGAGCCGTGGCCGAAGTCACTCAGGGGGTCAAGAAACTGATGGTCGAGGACCGACCTTTTCGGCTCACGGTCACGGCCGGGGGTCAACCGTTCTCCTATGGTTCTCTCAATCTGAACCTTCTGGTTGAGGCGGATTAGCCTCTCTTTCGGCTACTTCAACCCCGCCTGGCGACAACTCACCCAAGACCGAGCCTTGGTGAACCAATTCTGTTCAGATTTTGTTCAGAAGAGACCACTAGGCTGAGACTATGAACCTGGCTTTGTTCCAAACGGCTTTAACCTCGGACTCCTGTCGCGTCCGGCGGCTCAAGCCTGACACCCACAAGATTCTCGTGCCCGATCTTCACAATCGGGAAGACATGCTCGGGCGCGCTCTCGATTTCCAGGTCGACGGCTATTCGGTAGAGCAACACCTCTCGCGGGGCAGCGCCGAGTTGGTTCCTCTCGGGGACTATACCCATAGTGAAAGGCCCGATTTCTGGAGCCAGGTGGATAGCGCTTGGAATTCTGAAAACCCAGAGCCTTGTTTGGAGCTCATGGACGCGGAGATGAGCCAGAGTTTGCGAATGATGGAATCGGTTCTGCGCCTGGCCGAGGCCTATCCCAGCCAGGTCCATCTTATCCGCGGGAACCACGATGATTGCAAGCCGGAGAAGCCCTACGGCAAATTGGCTCCCACCCAGATGGTCAGCCGCCTGGCCGAACAGTGGCTCCACAATCGGTGCCGGCCGGAGGTGGTCGAAGCCCTGGCCGGCGTTGAGAGCAGGCTTCCCCTGATAGCCGCTGGCGACGGGCTTATCGTTACTCATACTGTTCCTTGTCGCGATCTCAGCCTGGCCGAGCTAGAATCGGGCGCTTGCTTTCACGAGGTGACTCGGGTTGACAATCGCAAGAACGGGTGGGGTGAGAAGCCAGAGCACCTTGAGCGTCTGCAGCGGGTGGCCGACCAACTGGGCCAACCAGACTTCACCTGGTTCATCGGGCACAAGCCTGCCGCCGATGGCACGACCCACCGTTCTCAGTTCGGCGGTAAACTGATCCAAGTTGGCCATCCCGTGGAACAGTATCTGGTGGCCATCCCGGCCGGCGCCCGATTCGACCCCGACGCTCATATTCACCGGCTGGCCTAGGGCAGCCCCACGAGGAAAACCTACAAAAAAGGCTCCCTATCCAGACAGGGAGCCTTTGTTGGACTGGTGCCGCTTTAAGCCGGGCCGATATATTCGGCGTCGCCGAAGGCGAGCAGCGGATAAAAGATGAACCCTAACAGCAAGAGCCCGATAGCAAAGAGAATATCTTTGCCGAAGCTCTTGGCCAAATTCACGGCCATCCAAATACTCGCGGCGATGTTCAGTAAGGGAATGAAGAACAAGATGATCGACCAGGCCGGCATGCCTACGATCACCGTCATCACGTAGAGGTTGTAGATAGGAACGATTGCTTCCCAGCCGGCCCGCCCAGCCTTTTCATACAGCCTCCAAGCGGCCGCTACAAAGAAAACTAGTATAGCCAGAAAAAAAACAAGGGAGACTATTCCAGCTAATCCACCACCATCATCCATGAGAAACTCCTTTCATCGGTCAGAAACTGGTATCATGTTAAACATTTCTCTCGAGACGTGTCAATATAGTGTATAAGCCGGTCATCCAAGCCGGCGCCTTGGCGACCCGAACGACAGCCCAGGGCCTCGAGATTGCCCTCGTGACGTCGAAGCGTGGCACCCACTGGGTGATCCCTAAAGGCCATTGGGAGCCCCCCGAAGCCCTGACGGAGACGGCCCGTCGGGAAGCCTTGGAGGAAGCCGGCCTGAAAGGAACCGTCGCTCCCCAGCCCCTGGGCTCTTATCGTTACCAAAAGCGAGGCCAAAGCTACCAGGTTTACGTTTACCACCTTCGAGTCGAAGAGACCCTGAGCAGTTGGCCCGAACAGGAAAAGCGCCACCGAGAATGGGTCGACAAAGTGGAGGCTTCTCGTCGGATTCCAGCCGTAAGGGACCTGATTGGGTGTCTCGAAAATGACTAAAAAGATGGTGATAGGGCTGCTCTTGCTCACCGTCTTTTTGAGGTTCTACGGCCTCGGGCAACCCAGTCTTTGGAGCGACGAGGGCGTCACCGTTCACCAGAGCCAAAAGTCGCCTGGTGCTTTGCTGGCTGGCCTGCATAAAGACGTCCACCCTCCTTTATACTACCTGAGCGCTCACCTTTGGTCTGGGGTCTTCGGCCCGTCAGAAGCCGGGCTTCGCTCGCTTTCGGCAGTCGCTACATGTTTGACGGTCTGGTTGGCCTTCCTCTTCTACCGTCAGGCATCACAGCGTTTGGCCGTGATCGTGACCACCTTGATGACCTTCTCACTCTTCCAGATCAACCTGGCTTTAGAGGCCCGCTCTCACGCTCTGGGAGCTCTTTGGACCATGGCGGCGGTGGCTTGTTTGTGGCACTGGCTGGAAGAGGAAGATCACCCCCTTTGGGGTCTGGGGGGATGGCTGATCACGACGTTCTTGAGCCTCTACACCAATTTCTTCGGCTACCTGATGGTGATCACGGCTAACCTCTTTGTTTGGGCTCAAACCCGTTACAAGGGGCTCTGGCTGCGGTGGGCTCTGGCCCAGGTCTCACTGGCGTTGCTGGCTTTGCCCTTTTTGATCCTGATGCGGAATTCGCTTGAAAGGCAAGCCGACTCTCAAGGCTACTTCACCGCCACCGTGCCTGGTCCGACGGCCCTGGCTCGACTCTTTCACGAGATGGTGATCTATCACAACTATCCCAGCTCCGGATTAGCCCTAGCTGAAACCACCTGGGTGACCTGGCTGATCGCGGCTTTGAGCCTGGGACTTGCGTGCCTCGGTTGGACTTGGTTCGAAAACCGCCGTCTGGCCTGGCTCGTGGGTCTGTGGCTCTTTGTGCCTTTGAGCCTCACCGTAATCCTTCCCCTCATTTCGAATCTTGACGTCTTTGTCCTGAAGTATTTTCTTCCGTGTCTCCCCGCTCTGCTGGGGCTTATGGGCGCAGGCCTCCTTCGCCTCCAAGACTTTTCTGGGGGCAGGCCCCTATCTCTCGGCCTTTTGGGTCTTCTCATCAGCATCAATCTGGTGGGCTGGACCTACCGAAAGTTTCACCCCGATCACTCTAACAATCAGGACTGGAGAAGAATCGGCAAAGTGTTGACCGACTATAGTCGGGAGGGAGACGTCATTGTCGTTCAGCCAGGCATGGCCGCTTTCGCGCTGAGCTATTACTACGACGGAAAATGCCGAGTCTTCACGGTCGACCAACCTGGCGGCCTGGCTATTATCGAGAAGCCCTTGGGCAAAGCTAGCCGAATCTGGCTGGTCACCATCCCCATCTACCCCGTGGTCGTGACGACTCCCCTCTCACCACTCTTCGACCGGAATTTCGAGCGCCAAAAGACAGTCCGTTCCAGCAGTTTCTACGACGCGAACGTGGTCGAAATCTCGGTCTATAAGCAGAAGGAAACCAGCCCTTCGATAGACGATTAGTGGGAGTGGAACCGATTGTCCTTTGCATCCTGCTGGCCTTGCTCCAGACCTCGTTACAAAACCTCGGCTTGGGGGTCCAAAAAGCCGGAGTAGGCTGGATGCAGGCTTCTCAATGGGACCGAGCGCGCATTCGGTTGCTAGTGATCTGGGTGGGGGGGATTCTGCTCTGCATCAGCGGCATTGTCAGCCAGGCTTTCGCCCTAGAACACGGACCGGCCTCGCTGGTCGCTGTCTTGGGCCCGTTCGGACTGATCCCCCTCTATCTCTTCTGCCGAGTGGTCCTCCATGAACCTCTTACGAAGGCTCACTGGGCGGCCCTGGCCATCATCATGACGGGCACGGCCTACGTGGGTTACACCAGTCACCAGGGTCCTTCCGAGGAAACACTGAGCCTGGTAGCCCTGACTCTAGGTGCGGTGGTGGCCTTAGCCGTCCCGGGCCTTTTCGTGATGTGGGCCTTTCACAGCCAATCGCCCTTTTTGGCTCTGGGGCTGGGTAGCTTGGCCGGCACCTGTAACGGACTGGCTCTTTTGATCTTAAACTGTCACGACCATCAATCAGCTTCTTCGTGGGTCGTCGGGGCCTTCTGGCTGCTGGCCAGCGCCGCCGGATTCGCGGCCATCCAGTGGGCCTATCACCACGGAGATGCTGTTCAGGTCGTCCCTTCGAATGTGGCCATGACGGTGGTCGTGCCGGTCTTGATAGCCCCCTTTGCCTTTAGCGACACCATTAGCCTGGCCCTGGTTGCGGGGATGTTAACAGTCTTGACCGGGCTCGTCCTGTTGGGTCTGGGGGAACGGTCTATCCGCGACCAACACAACCCTTCCGCCCTGGCCTGACCTGAAAAAGCAAGAACCCCGGGGTGAGCCGGGGTTCGTATCGTTCATTAAACAAGTTACGCGGTGGAGTTTAACCAGGCCAATTTGGCCATTTCGGACATCCAGTCGTCTAACTGGATGATGTCTTGTGTGACGTCCTTCATACACTTATAGTAAGCTATCGCCGTCCTGAATAAAAGCCAAAATTGTTAAAAGAACGTTTCCTTCAAGTCCGCATCGAATGCCGAGACGGCTCCTATCAGAAACAAGTCCGCAACAAATTTGTCACGGTTCAGGCACCTCCCGGCGACCATGGTGAACAGGAATGTCACCGAACTCTTCGCGCAATCGCCAGGCGGCCTTGCTTTTCCATTGTGAGACCTTGATCACTGTTCTCGTCCTTACTCTAGTTTACTATGAGACTATGCAGAAATGGATCAAGAAACGACTGTGGGGAGTGGACCGGGTGGAACAGGCTCTCGAGCGGGGGAGAGGCGACCGGGCTCTTGAGCTTCTCCACGAAGGGGTGGCCCTCTGCCGAGAAAGGGAACGGCTCCATCGCGCCGCCGAGCTAGGCCATCTCGACCTGGTGCGCTGGTTGCTCTCTGTAGGGGCTGACCCTGACCGGCCGAACTCTTACGGAGAGTTAGCTCTCCACCGGGCCATCGCTTGCGACCACGAGGAAGTAGCCTCAGTCCTCGCGACCTACACCAGCCAGTTGACTTCACCCGACCGCGAGGGCCAACCCCCTCTTCGTCGAGCCCGAGAACAAGGACTCGAAAAGCTCACCAAGGTTCTGACTCACCTTTTAGCCGCCTAATGGGCCTTCTTAACGCTAGCCGTCTACAGGGGTGGCCCTCTCCGACCTTGGTCGGTCGGAGCGAGAGGTGATGGGAGGTTACTTACACAAGCTTGAGAGGTTGGCCCGTTTCGAACTCCCCCGGCACGAGTTTCAGAGCCCCATCGCTATCGAGAGGAGCTACTCCGAGAAGGGCTTTCAAAGTACCCATCGCCTCAATATGTGAAAAGACGACCACAGTCTGATGAGGATGTTTCTGGGCCACTTCTTGGAGCCAGGATTGGAGGCGACAGGCCACATCAAGCCGACTTTCCCCGGCGGGGTAGGGCTCCAAAAAATTGGTGGGCCAACGCTGAATCCGATCTGGAAACAAACGCCCGAACTCTTTTAAGGTCAATCCCTCACACTCACCGTAGGCGATCTCGTTGAGGCGAGCATCCTGGTAGAAAGGCGCACCGCTCTCGTCGATGTAAGCCTGAGCCGTGTCACGAGCTCGGCTGAGGCCTGAGGAGTAGACCACCGGCTGCTCAAGATGAGCCAGTTTCCGAGCCGCCTCCCTGGCTTCTTGATGACCAACCTCCGTCAGCGGGGAATCGATCTGGCCCCGGATGATCGTCTCTTTGTGGTTGTTACCCAGGGGATCGCTATCGGCTTCACCGTGACGCACCGCGCTCAGTGTGATGCCTCGACTCCCAGAGGGGACTGACAAAAGGCGGTGAATCTGCATGGCAAGAGGGTAGAAGTTTGCACTCAAACCATGCTGAACCAGCAGGCTGGGCTCAAAGGCAGCTCTCTAGTCGTTCCGCTGTTAGGCTTTAATCTCGGAGTCGAGCTAGGCCAACTGGCTGTCGTTGTGATGGCGCTTGCGCTGTTGAATCTGCTGCGGGAGCGAGAGTATTCTCAGAAGCTCTTCCAGAGCGTCGCGGCTATCCTGATAGTCGTCGGGGTCGTGCTCGCCGCTACGCGCTTGTAAGGCCAAGGTCAAACTCCCCGGAGCGGCGCAGCTCCTGATCGTCAGAACGGGTGGGAAAGACTTCTAACTCGACCTGACCGTGATCGACCGTCACCAGAGTGACAGCTGAGGTGGTGGGGTCAAAGTATCCATCCTCCCCCAGAAAATTGTCCACATCCAACTGACTATGATAAGCGGTTCCGGCCTCTGTTTCACCTCGAACCTCGGTCTCGTAGACATCGATGCCTCGAGTCAAAGCGCCGTTAATGGGACTCGAACTCAACTCGTGGACCATCAACTCCTCTCCCCGACTGTTAGTCAAGCGAGTATGCACTTGATAGGCGTTATGAACATCACCGGTCAGGAAAACAACCCCGGGGATGTTCTCCTCGGCGATGTAATCGAGTAGCTCATCGCGTTGTGATAGGAAGCTGGGCCCGGTCCACTTGTCGTCCCCACTCTTCTGGTGAGCCAGAAAAGGAACGCTGGTCACCACAAACTGAGGCTGCTCTCGATGTTGGCTGAGCCAACTCTTGAGGCGCTCCAACTGGGCAGAACCGATCATCTCGCCACGTTCGTGATTTCTTTGGCTGCGGGCATCGAGCACGAAGAACTCTGACTCTCCTTTAGAGAAGGTGTAGTGAAGAGCCTCGGACCCAAAGGTTTGAGGATTGTGACTGTGCTGGAACTCGCGGTAGGCCTGGAAGCCCGCGGCCAGCATTCGAGCTCGCTGCTCAGGTTCACTGACCCAATAACCCTCCGAGAACATCTGGAGACGGGAACGGGCGTCGAGAGGTTTGTCGGGCGAGAAGTTATCGACCACCTCGTGGTCGTCGAGAATCATGTAGTTAGGGACCTGACTGAGAAGAGCCCGAGCCTCGGGACTCTTCCAAGCGTCTTCATACTGATCTCGGAACTGGCGAACGTTGGTCGAGGGAAAGGGAACGTCGGCATAAATCTGGTCGCCTAGATGAAGGAAGAAGTCGGGCTCGTGCTCGTCGACCAGTTGGTCGATGGCCTGAAAGGCGGGCCGATTGTCGAGAATCTTATGAAAGTTACAACTACCAAAAAGAAAGCGAGTCTCCCCCATCTGCTCGCCATCGGTCTGGAACTGACCAGACGAGTAGTCGGGCGTCGCCCACTTTTCTCCGTCTTCAGACAGAAGGACTTGATAGCTGTAGTCGGTGCTGGCAGCGAGATCTCTAAAGCGAGCGTTAACGGTATATCCGTTCTCCTCCAGGAGCGTGAAGTCTCGGGTGATAGGACCGTCCGGTCCGGTTAGGCGAACTCGGAGATAGGGTCGGTCTTCATCTCCACGACCCCAGATGTTGGCCTCGTCGGTCCCCACGTGTCCAAGAATCGCTCGCGGGCCCTGGGGCTCGCCGAATCCTAGCCATGCCACGGCACCGCGGACAGCACTGGAGACGCAATGGCCGACCAGGGCTGTGGCCAGGTCGGCCATCCACCCAAAAGAGAAGGTCGGGGCCTTCTGGCCAGCCAGCTCGACGGAATCTTGGGCTTCGACAGGGGAGTTGGGTTGGGTTCTTGGGAGAGAACGGAAAGTGGGTGGGGTAGCAAAGGAACGGATCTTCATGGAACACCTTTCGGGCTGATTGTCTGGTCTAGGAAGGTTGGTCGTAGCAGTCGAGTGTCGTTCCGAGGAACTTTTATCACAGCTCTGAGCCCCGACTATGAACAGAAAGTAAAGCCCCGGTTACGCCTTGATACCAGCCACAGTAATCTCTGTAACAATACCCCTGGAAGGTCTATGGTATAGGCCTGGAATGGAAAAAGAGATGGATGTCCGCCAAAAGGCCACCTTCCTCCGGGTGGTCCAAGGCGTTCAGTCGACCGTCTTCGAGTTCGAGCTCGACTCCAGTGCGAAAAGCTTGAGGGGTTCGCTCTTGCCTTTGACAGCGACGGGAGCCAGGGCCACCACCGAGAATTCCTGTCGAGCCGAGCGCCGGGTAGCCTCCGTGATTAAAACCCGATAACCCAGTTCAGAAGATTTGCCCTGGATTCTGGCCGCCGTGTTGGTCGGGTCACCGATAGCCACCCTCTGCTTGCGATGAGCCGTCCCCAAGAATCCGAACGAGACGGGCCCAGTGGCGATCCCGACCCCGGTATCGGGTATTCCTCGTCCCTCTTTCTCCCACTCGGCTCGCTTGTTCTCAAGTTCGCCAATCATGGCCAGGGCTGCCTGGCAGGCCGCTCCAGCGTGGTCCTCTTGAGAGGCCGGCATCAAACCGAAGACCACCATCTGAGCGTCACCCTGATAGTCGAAAACGCAACCACCGTGGCGCTCGAGAATGTCACCCACGGCCCCAAAGTAGCGATTGAGTGTCTCAAGGACGGTAACCGAGTCAAGCTTCTCGGCAAAACTGGTGTAGCCACGAAGGTCGGAGAAGAGAATCGTCAGCTCTCGCTCCTCTCCTCCCAGAGTGATCGCTTGCTTCTGCTCCAATCGGTCTAAGTCGGCCACGGGACAAACCTCACGCAGCATGGTCAAGACAGTCTCGATCCGATTCCTTTGCCTGTGAACTTTGAGAATCAAAGCGCCTCCGTAGGCTAAGGCGAGGGCGAGGGCAGGAACCACCACCGGCACCGTCCAGCCCCGACTGAAAAACCCCCCGGCAACGAAAGCGGCTTGGGCTAACGAGTAAAAGACAACCAGGGTCCCAGCTAGGAACAAGCCTCCCAATCTGGCATCTTTCATCTGGCCGAGCCCAACGCCAAGCCCGGCCAGAACACCGATCAAAAGAAAACCCAGCTGGAGAGAACAGGGCAGCACAAAGTTGTTGTGCATCAGATTGAGGAGAATATTGGCCTGAACCTCCACGCCGTGCATATCGCCCACCGGTGTCGTCTTCAAATCCTGGCCTTCGACAGCGACACCCACGACCGCCAGGAAAGGTTGATGACCAAATCGCTCGGCCAACCTTTCCGGCGAAATTTCCAGCAACTCCTGGAGTCTGAGAACCTGCACATAGTCGGCTGCCGCCACTCTTCCCGGACCAGCCTCTCCGGCCACGTCGACAAAGGTGACCTGACCAGGCTGCACCTCCACCTGGGGCGCCAGCCGAACTTGGTGGGTCAGGCCAGGTGGCAGATAACGAATGCGCCCAAAATCCGCCTGACAGAGAAAACTCTCGAAAGGAACCTGAGCCCTCTCGGCCGCTATTCCCTCGATTACCTGAGCCGGCTCCAGCTCGGAGAAGTGGGCCCAAAGAGCCACCGCCCAGGCCACGTAGTCTTCCCGAACAGCCTGATCATCTTCGACCACCGGCTCCCCGAAGAGGTCGACGGGATTGCGTTGCAATCTGAGAACAGCGTAGCGGACTTCCGGGAGTCTATCACCGCTCGCATAAGGTCCTGCCACTGCCATCTGGCTCTGAGCGAAGCCGCTCCCTTGGAAATTCAGGCGAAACACCGACGGCTGAGGCACAAGCCGGTCCCCTCGACTGGCCAGAGTAAAAGGTGCCAGCACCTCCGACCGCTGCAAGACTTCGTCCAGAATCGCGTCGGCCTCCAGGCTGGGCCCGGGGTCGAGAAAAAGAAGGTCGAGACCGACGGTCTTGGCGCCGGCCTGAGTGAGCTTGTCGACCACCGGAGCATAAAGCCCGCGAGGAAGAGGCCAGGGCAAATTGAGTTGGCCCAAACTGGAGTCGTCGATCACCACAATCGCTAGTTGCTCGAAATGACCGGGTTCGACTGTTTGAGCGACCTGGTTGCCCCAGTGGCGATAGAGTCGCTCATCGACCGACCCTCCTACCAGATGAGGGAGCCGCGCCTGAACGATCATCAACAGCGCCGCCACCAAGGCAGCCAGGGCAAGAGAACGAAAGCTCACGGATGGGGCGACGGTCCGTGGGTCGGAATATCAGGGTGAGTCACACCACTGTTTGGATTCAGAAAAGCGTCTGAGCCTCGCACTCGTTCCTGGCCCTGACCGCCGATGCCTCGCAACACCCCTTCTTCGTAGTGATAGGCCACATTGAACTCCTGCCCGTCCACCCGAAGTCGAGCCAGACCGCGGCGTGGCTTGATGGTGAAGCGGAAGTTTCGGGGTTTGACGACGATTTCACCGCCGGGGCGAATCACCAGGGTATCACCCGCTTCAAACCCCCCGTCATGGGTCTCAATGTCGCCGTGGAGCATGGCCACCCGAGTCTCACCTGGGCCTGCTCCAAGATCGTGGGTTCTCTCGACTTCGGGAGAGTTATCCCGCTGGCCAACTTCCCCGCCAGCGGCCGGTTGGTATTGAACCAGAAGCTCCGTGCCTCTTGCGGTCAGGGAAGCGTTGGGGGTGGTGATCTGAAAGCCTGGCTGGTCGCGAAGGCGTCGGTAAGCCCGAACGCGACCCCGCTTCAACTGCATACGCCGGTGAGCGTTTTCCAATAACTCGCCCACTTCCACCTCGGTAGCCGGGCCGATGTAAGCGATCATAGCGGCCTGCCCCAGGTGGGCCTGGGCGATGCCCGTCTGATTGGTGCGAGCAGCCGCCCCTCGGCTGAGCAAGCAGCGAGGGCGGGGTAGGAACTCTTCGGCTCCCGGCATTCTTACAGCCAACTCATTGCTGGTTTGGACGAACTGGACCTGGGCCTCTTGACTATCGGCACGCGGGAAGCCTGATACCAGCGCCCCGACAACCAAGACCATGATCAACAGTCGTCTCATGGATTTACCCTTCGACGTTGGCGGGTCTTTTGGCCTGTGTGCGCAACTGGTTGAGTTCGACCTTCAGATGCTCGATGGTATCGTTTTTCTCGCGCAACCGGTTCTGCACCAGACTCACCTTTCTCTCGGCTGCTTCGATTCGGCTGGTAGCATCGACATGGAGATAGCCTCCATAGGCGATACTGGCCAGTAACAGGGTTACGAAAACTGCGTTTCTCATTCTGCTTGCATGGTAACCGAACTCGCCACCCATCTCGGTGAGATGGCCCACACTGTGACCCGATTCACGTTCGCGACCCTCATCGCCTCAGGGAAGGTCAGCTACCTGGTTGGCCCGTAGTTTAGATAGGATAGGAGGTTCTATGAAAAGAAAGCTTTCTCTTACTGTAGCTTTCGCTCTCCTGCTGATTTTCTGCTTACCCGCAGCTGCTCAAGAACTCTATGTTCGTAACCGTCCCTTTAAAGGTGACGTGAGGGGCTCGGGAACCTCAGCTTTGGTTCATCTCAACGAGCTTGCCAAAGCTCTGGAGGTTAAAGTCGAAGAGCAGGACGGTAGCTACCTGTTAGACGGTCATCCGGTCACCGTCGAGATGGTGGAAGGGCAGCCCTACCTGACCCTTTCTACCCTCTCCAAGTCCGGTTTCCGCGTGGTTGAGAATTCCGACCTAGGCACCATTGACGTCTATAAACCTGTGGCAGCCAAAGCCCCTGCCAAGTCTGCTTCCAATTCATCCTCGAGCTGGGGTGCAAGCGGTCCAACTTTGGTCTACTTTGGGGCCCAGTGGTGAGGAGCCTGCCGGCAGATGAAGGCCGGCCTGACTCGGTTCGAGTCGGATAACCTCATGCGCGTAGTCAAGGTCGATATGGACAAAAAACAATCCTCGACCTTCCAGCAATACATCAAGTACTTCACCGGCCGCAGCATCCCGCTGACGGTCGTCTTAGACGCCTCGGGCAACCCCGTCCATAAAATGGTCGGCGGTCGCTCCTACGACCAGCTCGTTTCTGAAACGGCCCGGTTCCGGAAGTAAGGGGCGGGGGGTCGGGGTCAAACTTTCCCCCGGCTCCCCCTGGCGGATCAGCTCGGCACGCCTGACAAATCTTGACAGTCCCCGGATTCTTTCCGCGGTTGTTTCGACTATTTTAGACCCACCGGAGGTAACAAGAATGAAGCGATGGCTCTGCTGTTTTTGCTGCTCACCAGTTTGGCCCTGGCCGAGGGGTACCCGAAATCTCAAGCTGAGGCCTGGGTTCTCCTCGGAACGGACCAGTTTGAGCAGAAGGTCTACTACGACAAAAACTCGGTCGAAATGCTCGGTCAACACAGTTATCAGGTCTGGCTCAAACGAGAAAACCGGCTTGGTAAAGAGCGTAAACTCCAAGTGCAGGTCGACTGCCAAACGGGCAAGCTCTCAGGCCCAGACGGCAAACTGGAGATTCCTATCAGTCCCGATTCGGTGGGAGAGAATCTTCTCAACAGGATTTGTCGATAGGCCTGGTTGGGGGCCGGGCCCTCGCCTGTTTCAGCCGGGCGGGCACGGGGAAAACCCGTATACCCCTGAACTTCGAAACGAGATCGAAGACCTGAAGCGTCGAATCACAACGCTTGAGGAGCGGGCGAGCTAGAGCTAGCTCCACGGCCACCGGTTACCGGGGTTTGTTGCTGGGCGGGGCCATCGCACGACGCGACGGACAGCAAATTTTAACCATTTTGTTACAACTTGAGGCCTCAGTTTGCCAGTTATTAGTTCGACCTCGGTAACTTGTAGTCGAGGGTTCTACCCGACAACACCCACCAACCAGGAGGCCACCGAGTGAACATCAAAAGTCTCGTCACCGCCGTCATTCTTGGAACTGTCGTTGCGGGCGCCCCACCCCCCCCTATCGAGACCCCCAACTCTCACGTCCAGAGTGGGCCCACGGACCAGTTTACTCCAAATACTATCCTGCATCCCGCTGCCACAACACTCTCCGAAACTCACGCTATACGTTCAGTCGAAGTTTCGCTCAAAACGTTCTATAGCGACGCCAAAGTTGACCCAGTCGTGTCCCAAGCTCGTGAGGTAGTCGACAGGGTCAACGGACTGGCCGAGTTCGCCTTGGTCGGGGGAGGGGAGGTGCCGGGGGTCTTGAGCGATGGCCGCAGCGTTCACTTTCAAGAGGGGGAAGATCAGTACCGTTTCCGACAAATGAGTGCCGACCAGGTCAACGACGACGGCTCCTATTTGGGCTGGGAATGTCGTGAAAACCTGCTGTTCCACCGCGTCGACTGCGCGGTCGAGACTCGCACGACCGATGCATTGGCGGGCAAGACACACTATAAGTCCATCGAAGGTGATGTGGCTATCGAAGTGCTGGAGAACGCTAAGACCAGAACGGTCACCATTATCGAACGCTACGCTGACGCCAAAGTTTTTCTTGAACACCCCGTCTAAACCATAAAGACACAACGCCTGGCCAGAGACTCAACCCTCACTGTCGTTTCCAGAACTTCGAAGAAGTCCGCTCGTTGGATGAGTTTCCTCGACGGCCGCCCCTGTGGTAAACTAAAAGCGTTGGTCACGACGCCACCAGGCGCGTCATCCAGGGCCGACTAAGGAGACAATCTTGGACGATTTCAAGAACCTCAGACAGACCATCGAAACCAACTTCAAACTCAGCTCCCTCCAAACTCGAGAAATGGGGGCTGAGCTACGACGCGAGATGAAGACCATCGCCGGAGAGATGAAGACCATCGCCGGAGAGATGAACTCTATAGCTAGCCAGATGAACACTCACGGCAAGCGTATGGACCGACTCGGCGACTATGTTGCAAACGGCTTCGAGCAACAGGCCCAGCGCAACGATCAGGTGCTGGAGGTGCTCAAGACGGTGGGCGACGGCTCCGGTGACCTTCGAAAAGAGATCGAAGAACTGAAGCGTCGAATTACAGCCCTCGAAGAACGGGCTAGCTAGCCCCACTAGCCCCCGGCTGCCGGGGGCTTTATGCTGGGCACCTGGTCAGATATCTCCTCGACGCATAACGCAGGTTTGCTGAGGCCGGTTCCAATCCAAGAGCACCTCCGAAATCGAGGATTCGCTAATGCTCCTGGAGGACCATGGCGATGCTTACGATGTCCGGCTTGATGCTTCAATGGCCAGGAATGGAGGAGTTCGACAGCTGGCAAGCTCGACGAGCCGTGCACCTTCATCCACGGCAGGCCCCGTCCGCACTCTCGAAAAAGGCTGGAATCAGTTCCAGTGGCGAGCTACGCTCGTGTCGCCAATGAAAAGTTCGTCCAGCCCCTCCGTCAGCTCGGCCACTGGGGGAGCCTGGTAGGCCAGATTGTCCACGTACTCCTCGGCCTGCTTCTCCTGCACCCGTCTGGCCAGGGCGTTCAGATCGTTGCTAAACCGGTCGGCCCCGCCCTGGTCCAGGCTACTGATAGCCGATTCCAAGGCCGCCAAGTAGTCCTTCTTCGATTCGTCGACATAGTCGAGCATGGCCGCTGCCGGGTTTTCCGAAGAGTCTGGCAGGATCACCTTCTTGGAGGCCTTCTCCAGAAAGTCCGAGGCCATCCGGTCGGCGAAACCGTCTCGGTCGACCTGAATGCGTTTGCTGACCATCGTCACCTCGTCACCCAGAATGCCACCTCCCAGGTCGAAGCCTCTCTCGTAATTGACCCCCAACACCGTAGGGCGCCCTTCTTCCCGGTGGTAGTCTCTCACCAGCTCTCGAAAATCCTGAACATACTCGGGTCGATGAGTGGCGGTGGTGCAGGGGTCAACCGCGTTAGACCACACGAAGGTTCCGACAGCGGTCAGACCTCCTATCGCCCCGGCGCCCAGTCCGGCTGCAATCTTGAGGCCGGCAGCCAGGGGAGAGACAAAGCCTGCCATCATGCCGTAAAGACCGAGCCGGCCAAGCATGGCTGCGGCCGGAGTCTCGAGGCCGTTCACCTTCTTCAAAGGTCCCCACTTTTGATGGGGCTCCAGAAGCTGGTCGAGCTTCTCCTGGCTAGAGGCCAGATTCATCGACATCAGCCCGAGGCCCACTCCGCTGGTGGCACCCCAGGCCAAGGCAGGGCCGAG
>CAYRFU010000053.1:0-5492 GCA_964423525.1 uncultured Burkholderiales bacterium
GGCTGGGCACCGCGAATCCCGGGCTGCCCATGTAGACCGCTCTCATTCGACTGCCGCTTCCTCTTCCTCGGGGTCGCCCTGTTCGACCCGGCTCGGATCGTGGAGGTTGATAGCAGTGTCTATGAACAGCTTGCCGTCGAGATGATCGATCTCGTGCTGAAAAACGACCGAGAGTAACCCGTCAGCCTCGTAGGTCTCCGCCTCGCCCTTTTCGTTGAGGGCTTTGACGATGACCTTTTCGTGCCGCTCGACCTCCCCGATCAGACCGGGAATCGACAGGCACCCTTCCGGCCCTGACGCTTTCCCTTGGGTCTCAACGATGCGGGGATTCACTATCTTGAGCGGACCGTCCCCGATGTCGATCACCAAGATCCGTTTGGAAATGCCAACCTGGGGACCGGCCAAACCGATTCCGTTGGCAGCATACATGGTCTGGACCATATCTTCGAGGAGCTTCTCTAAGGCAGGGTCGACCCGTTCGACCTTCTGGGCTTTGCGGCGGAGGACTTCCTCGCCGACCATTTTGATGGGCAGAACGGCCACTTACTTCTTCTTCTCGTCTTCTTTCTTCTCTTCGACTTTATCGTGCTCCACCATAACGGCCGGGCTAACGTTGTTGAAAGTGTAGTTATAGTAAAGCGCGTCGGGAGAAACGTCTACCGATTGACCGGGCTTCATGACACCCACCTGGTTCTTCCATTCCTGCACCACTTCGCCGGCCAAGTTCTTGAGTTGAAGATGGACAACCACGTTCTTGAGCGTATCTTCCCGAGAAGTGTTTCTCACGGTCGAAGAGATGCGAATCTCGGCCACCCGCCCGTTGACCAATCCGGCCTGACCGTAGCCCGAATCGGAAAAGTCGATTTTGACCACCTCGACAGGGGAATCTTTATTCTTGCCGTCGGTTTTGATTCTCTCAGCCCAGACGGTGGTGGCGAGCATAGCCACCAAGAGGGCTGCCAGACTAGTTCTCATTAAACGCTTCATGGTTTCCTCCTTAACTCACTCCAACCACCAGCGGACGGGCGAGTTTCGCTACATCAGACTTTGAGGGTCGGGGTCGACCAGGGACCGAAAATCTGTTCCGGTTATCAGGTCGTCCAGGATCTTCCTGGAGGCTAAAGCCATATCCTGCACTGCCTTGCCTTTCAGCAAAAGGTGCCAACGATAGAGCCCGCGCACTCGATGAACCGGACAGGGAGCGGGTCCTAAGATGAGCACGCCAGGCAAGTGATAGCGGCAACGCTGGCCGATTTCCTCGGCCAGACGGGCCACTTGGTCATCCTTTTCACCCGAGACTCCAACCCGGACCAAGCGACAAAAAGGAGGGTAGAGCGAGGCTCGACGGATCTCTGTCTCGTAGGAGAAGAACCCCTCATAGTCGTGGTTGGCGGCCGCCACCAAACTGGGATGGTCGCAGGCACAGGCTTGCACGAACACTTGTCCCGGCAACTCTCCCCGACCAGCCCGGCCGGCCACTTGGGTCAGCAGCTGAAAGGTCCTCTCGGCAGCTCGAAAGTCAGGAAGGTGGAGCCCGTTATCGGCCTGGACCACTCCCACCAGCGTCACTTTGGGAAAGTCCAAACCTTTGGCCACCATCTGGGTGCCCAACAGAAGGTCGGCTTCCCCGGACGCAAACTTTTCCAGAATCTGGCCGTGAGCGCCCGCTCGACTGGTGGTATCCCGGTCCATCCTAGCCACCCGTAGACCCGGTACTAGGCGAAGAAGTTCATCCTCGAGCTTCTCGGTCCCAGCTCCCTGGTAGGTGAACTCGCTCCCACCACACTCACCACAGGTTGCCGGTGGAGTTGTGCTGTAGCCACAATAGTGGCAAATCATCCGATGCTGGGCCCGGTGAAAGGTCAGAGAAATGCTGCACTCCGGACAATTCGGGACCTCACCACAAGTCAGGCACTGGAGATAGGCCGAGAACCCCCGCCGATTCAGCAACAGAACAGTTTGCTCACCGGCTGCTTTGCGCTCTCGGATCGCCTCCACCAGGGGAAGGGCCAACAGGCGTTTGCGACCGTAGGCTTTCATATCCAACCGAATCACCTCGGGGAGGTTGCCTCCGGTGGCTCGCTCCGGAAGGCTCACCAGCTGGTAATAGCCCTGACGAGCCAGGTGAAACGACTCGACAGAGGGTGTTGCGCTACCAAGGACCAGGCCTGCGCCACTTTCAGCGCATCGTCTAGCCGCTACCTGACGAGCGTGATAACGAGGCTCTTGGTCTTGCTTGTAAGAGTGCTCGTGCTCTTCATCGATCACGATCAGGCGAAGGCTATCAAGAGGCGCGAAGACAGCTGAGCGGGTCCCCAGGGCCACACGAGCCTCGCCTCGCTTGAGACGCCACCATTCGGTGCGCCGTTGGGTAGCCGTCAGACCTGAATGAAGCACGGCTACGGTTTCCCCTAAGCGGCCCCGATAACGCTCCATGGCCTGGGGAGTAAGGGCCACTTCCGGCACGAGCACCAGAGCCTGTCCTCCCTCCTCCAGGACCTGGGCCACTAGCCGAAGGTAGACCTCGGTTTTGCCCGACCCGGTCACCCCAAAGAGGAGGACGGGCTTTTTCTCGGCCAGGCTGGTCGAGATCGCATCCAGAGCCTCGGACTGCCCAGGAGTCAGCTGGGGCCGACCGTATTCGCCCAGCTCCAGAGAACCGACCTCCGACTGCTTGAGTTTGCGCTTCTTGGTCTTGCGTCGGGCCTCGGCCTGGAGACGCTTGAGCACGGGAGCGGGAATCACGGCTTGCAAGCTATGCTGCCAGGTGGTGGCGTAGAATTGACGGAGCCAATCGGCCAGGGCTAACAGGTTTTGGCCCCAGATCGGCTCGACCGCTAGAACTTTCTCGAGCGATTTCAAGCAACTCAGGTCGAAATCGGGGGGGTGTTCGGTCACGGCCACCACCACCCCAGTGGTGCTACGGCGGCCGAACGGCACCGACACGCTAGAGCCCGGAACCACCAGGTCTTCCATCTCGCTAGGGATGAGATAATGAAAAGCCCGGCTGAGAACCCGGGCTTTAATGTCGGGAATGACCTCGGCGTAGCGAGCCAATCAGTTCTCGGTGGGCGCCTGTTCGATCTCGACGGCGAAAGCGTCGAACTCGTTCTTTTTCAACTCTTCGAGAGCCTTGTCAACGTTTTCTCGCTTCTCGAAAGGCCCGATGGTCACTTTGAAAACGGGGTCTTCCTGGTCGGTCGTCTCGGCCACTCTGGCCTCGTAGCCCAAAGCTTCGAGTTCTGCCACTCTCTCTTCGGCATATTTGAGCTGACTGAAGGAGCCGACTTGAATGCGCCAACCTGTTTCGGCAGCGGGGGTGGTCGATGCGTCCGGTGAAGGGCTTGGGCTAGGCTCTACTGTATCGGTCGGAGACGGGGAAGGTGTGGGACTGGACTCAGCCAGAGCCTCTTGGGTGAGTTCTCCGGCCCGGGCCAGCACATCGCCCGCCGCCCGCGAAGGGTTGTTGATGCGGTCGATGCGGTAGACCACCTTTCGGGGAACCTTGTCTGTGAGACTCACAACCCCCACGAACAAGAGGTCCTCTTTGAGGACGTTGAGCCGCTTCTCACAGTAACTACGCTCCCTCTCTTTGTTGAAGTGGTAGCTAAAGATAGGAAGCTTCTTTTCAAGCCCCTCTTTGCGAACAGTCTTGGCCATCTCTTGGATCAAGACTTTCTCTTGCCGGATCATCTCGGCGTTGCTTTCGTCGCCTACGATCAGGATGGCGTAGGACCGAGTCTGGGCTGAGCCGAGGCCGGTCAGCAGAAGCATTAAAAAAACGGTGGACCAGAGGCCTTTGTTAGAAATTTTCAAGCGAGCGTCCCCTTCCTGGAGAACTGGGTATAATACCTTGCAGAAGAACGCGCTGTCCATTCTATAAACCGAGGTCCTTCCCTTTAGTTGCGGAGGACAGTCAGACTAAGGGCATAAAACGTGGGAGGCCCAACCGATGATGCGAACATTAACGATACGAAAAGGCTTCACCCTGGTGGAACTCATGATCGTGATGCTGATACTGGGGGTGTTGGTCGCTCTCTTGCTGCCAAACTTCCTGCGAGCTCGCTTCAAAGCTTTTCATTCAGCTTGCATGACCAATGAGAAAAACATCGCCACCGCTCTGGAGAGCTACGCCGCCGACAACAGCGGACTCTACCCGACCGCTCTTGTTGACCTCTCAACCGGCGCCCTGGAACAGCGCTATATTGCTGTTTTGCCAACCTGTCCCAGCAGTGGGGTCGACTACACAACGGGCTACACCTACGACATTACCAATCCGGATGACGGTTACACCGTAGCCTGCCCCGGCATCCATTCCTTCCAGCTCGACTACGTGCGCCCCAACTATCCACTCATCCACAACGGGAATATGACCGAGCGTTAGGCGCCTCGCTGACTCTGGACGGACTCAATGGAGTGAGCCAAACTCGACCTGGCTTGCGGTGGGGCCTTTTCGAGAGCTTGCTCAAAGTTGGCCAAAGCTTCGTCGAATTCTCCTAGGCGGACACAAGCATTGCCGAGGTCATCGAGAATCTCCCATCGATGAGGCGCCAGTTCGACCGCCTTACGGAACTGATGAGCCGCTTCACCCCACCGGTCAAGACGAGCGAACACCCGCCCTTCCAGCCAGAGAAAATGCCCTTTGCGCTGAGGAAAGACATGGCCGGCCCGCTGGTAGATCTGGGCTGCCGCTTCGGCCTTACCGGCCTTGCGTAAGGCTCGCCCCAGCTTCTCATGGAGGGCGGGGTCGGTAGGGGCTTCCACCACCGCCTTCTCGAGGGCCTTGACGGCGTCGTCCCACTGACCTTTCTCGCCCAGCAGCGTGGCCAGAGTATCTAACACGGCTGGACTCCTCGGTTCGAGGCCCAAGGCCTTCTTGATGTGCTTTTCGGCCCCCTTAAGCTCGCCTCTCACGATAGCCACCTCGGCCAGACCGCGGTGAGCAGCACCGTCCTGACCATTGCGGGCCAGCACCGCCTGGAAGACCTCAGCAGCCCGGGCAGGTTCTCCGCTGGCAAGGTAAGACATACCCATCTCGACGTAAGCCTGACCCAGGAGGGTGGTATCCTCGATGGCGTGGAGGTGAGCGGCGAACTGCTGGAACGATTGAATGGCCGCTGAATGTTTGCCTCCCCTGGCTAAAGCGCGGGCCTTGTAGAGGTGGAGAAGCTGGAGACTGGGGTCGAGTTCGAGCGCTCTCTCGTATTCCGAGACGGCGAGGTTAGCCAACCCCTGACGGAGCAGAGCCTGACCCAGCATACCTCGGGCCTGAGCATCGTGGGGGGCCAGCTGAAGCGACCACTTCAGGTGGCGAACGGACTCTTCGTCGCGCTCAGTTTGATGATAGAGCATCCCGAGTGCTTTAAAATAGTCGGGATTATGGCCGTCTAGTATGGCCGCTCGATGAAGCTCGGCAATGGCGTCCTGATACCGACCCGAGCAGTAATAGGCCATGCCAAGATCCTCTCGGTAGACAGGATCGAAGGAATGCA
>CAYRFU010000053.1:5502-26201 GCA_964423525.1 uncultured Burkholderiales bacterium
CCGCTTCTTCATACTGTTCGATCGATTGTTCGTCGTAATTCTTCTTGAGATAGATTCGTCCCAGGCGATTGCGCATCTCGGCGCACTCGGGGTCGAGTTCGACCACCTTTTCGAAATGGACCATAGCCTGGTCCAGGTCCTGTTTCTGGAGATAGATCTCGCCCAGGCGCCGATGAACGACCACGTCTTGAGGGTGGTAGCTGAGGGCGTTGGTGAGCTCGGCCAGAGCGTGGTCGACCTGACCGTGGCTCAAGTAGATGTCCGAGAGCTGAAGGCGCGCGTCCCGGTGGCCATGGTCGAGTTGGAGGGCACGCTGGAGCTCTCGGGCAGCCAGATCGAAGCGGCTCTGTGACTGATAGATCGTGCCCAATTCAGCTCGTAGACCGGCATCGTCTCCTCGCTGCTCGAGGGCGGCCACGATCGCGTCTTCGGCAGAGCGGAACTGGCGAGTCCGAGTGTAGAGCCTTCCTAGCAAAGCGTAGGTATTGGCGTCGCTCGGGTCGATCTGGCAAGCGATCTCCAGATAGTGGATCGCCTCATCGATCTTTTCGTCAGCGGCCAGCAGCAGACCGAGTTGACGGTTGGCCTGCAGATTGTTGGGTTCATGACGCAGCACGATCCGATACTGCCTTTGGGCTTCCGCCCCAGCCCCCGACTCGTGGTAGAGGAAAGCCAACCGGCAACGAAGGTCGGCGTCGAGAGGAACCAACTCTAGGGCTTCCAACAGACAGTGGATGACATCCTCGGGTTGGCCCACCTGTTGATAGAGATCAGCTTGAACCAATAAGGGCTCCGGGTCATCCGGGAGCCACTCCATGGCCGCCTCAAGTTGGTCGAGGGCGGACTCGAAATTACCCAGCATCAGATGGGCTTTGCCTAGACCCAGATAGGCGTCGCCGTACTCGGGGTTCTTGCGAACGGCCTGCTGAAACTCGAGACGGGCTTCGTTGGCTCGACCCTGCTCGAGGGCTTCGAAACCCGAATCGCCATGAGCTCTTGCCTCGCGGGTAGCGATGAAATAGGTCGGCTCAAGCTTCTCGCCGCATTCGACACAGCGATCCCGGCCGGGGGGGTTCTCAGCGCCACAGTCGGGAGCACCGCAAATAACCCTGGGTCCGGTCGGTCTCTCGGGGGCTAGACGATTCTGGATCTCCTCGTCGCGACGGGCTTGGGCTTCTTGCCAGCCGAGAAACTCCGGAGCCCGGGAGGCCTCGGCCGCCTCATCGACCCAATTTTGAGAAGCGAGGCTAGGGGCCAGTGCGCTGAAATAAGGCACACTCGTTGACACGGCCGGCGGTGTTCCTTCCTCTGTCAGCTCTTCGGCCGACTTCTGAAAGGGGTTTTCAGGCTCCGGCTCGGGCGGCGTCTCTGGTTGGCGGCCCCGACCCTTAAGAGGTTCGGTGGTGGGAGGCAATGATGGCCTGAGGGCAGGTCCTGCAAAAGGATCAAGCCGATGAACCTCGACCTGATGGTCGCTGCTCAAGTAGCGCTCAAGCTGAGACTTCATCTCGTTGACCGACTGAAACCGTTGATCCGGCTCCTTCTGGAGCGCTCTCTCCACGATCTTCTCGAGAGCCAGCGGGGCGGTTGGATTTAGCCCAGTCACCTTCCGCGGTGGTTCCGTCAAGAGCAAGCGCATCATGTCGAGCGGATGCTTGGCATCGTAAGGGAGATGGCCGGTCAGGAGCTCGAAGAGGATCACGCCCAAAGAATAGATATCGGCGCGGTGGTCGATATTGGGGTCACCCTGGGCTTGCTCCGGCGCAAAATAAGCCACTGTTCCCATAATCTGGTTGGCTTCGGTGAGACTGTGGCTCCCGAAGAAGGCCAGACCGAAATCCATGATTTTGATCCGGCCTGTATTGCTGACCATCACGTTGTCGGGCTTAAGGTCGCGATGGACGACACCCTTTTCGTGGGCGTAGGCCATGGCGTGGAGCACCTGCCAGAAGAACTGGAGACGTTCCTCAAGATTCTTGGCTCCTGACGGAGGCCCTTTGTAACGTTCGCCCAGGGTCTGGCCGTCGATGAACTCCATCACGATGAAACAGATGGCGTTCTCCCCGTCGGCCTCTTCGCCGTAGTCGTAAATCCGAACGATAAAGGGGGAATCCAGGCGCGCCACTGCTTTGGCTTCCCGCTTGAAGCGGTCGAGCAAGGCCTCGGTCAGCTTCTTAGGGGGCAAGATCTTGATAGCCAGAGTCCGGTCGAGGACCGGGTCTTGGGCCTTATAGACGATGCCCATGCCGCCTCGGCCCAACTCTTCGGTCACCCGATATCGCCCAACCTGCACGCTCACGTAAGACTATTAGTGTCCTCCAACTCAATTCCTCGCATGCTTCTCCATCGCCCCCCCAAAAAACCATAAAAAAAGCGCCCCGACTCGGGACGCTTGAAATTTGCCGGACGGGTCCTTAGCAACCGACAGCTTCCATCAGACCGGCGGCCTGGCGGAGGGCCTCAGCTTTATCCGTCTTCTCCCAGCTCAGGTTCAGGTCTTCTCGACCCATGTGGCCGTAAGCGGCTACCGGGCGATAGATCGGCTTGCGCAGCTCCAGGTGCTTCACGATGGCACCGGGACGCAAGTCGAAGTGCTTCTCGATCAACTCCGAGATTTTTTCCTGGCTGACTTTGTGAGTGCCGAAGGTATCGACGGCGATGCTGACAGGCTCAGCCACCCCGATGGCGTAGGAGAGCGCTACTTCACATCGGTCGGCTAGACCGGCGGCCACAACGTTCTTGGCAACCCAACGGGCAGCATAGTTAGCGGAACGGTCGACTTTGGTCGCATCCTTCCCAGAGAACGCACCGCCACCGTGGCGGGCCATGCCGCCGTAGGTGTCGACGATGATCTTACGACCGGTCAATCCTGTATCCGCTTCAGGTCCACCCAGGACGAACTTCCCGGTGGGATTGACCAGGATACGAGGCTCTTTGCCGCCTTTGGTCATCCAATCTCCCAGAATCGGGCGAATGACCTGCTCGGTCAGGTCTTTGCGGATCTGCTCCAAGCTCACACCCTCGTCGTGTTGAGTCGAGATCAAGACCGTTTCGACAGCCACGGGCTCGCCGTTCTCATAGCTGACGGTGACCTGCGTCTTACCGTCGGGGCGCAGATAGCCAACGGTTTTGTCGTGACGAACTTTAGCCAGACGGCGAGCCAATTTGTGACTCAGCATGATGCCCAGAGGCATCAGCTCGTCCGTCTCGCGACAGGCGTATCCGAACATCAGACCCTGGTCACCAGCCCCCATCGCCTCCTCTTCGCTGACCCCGCCCTGGCCGCGGGTCTCGAGAGCGGCGTCGACACCCTGGGCGATGTCGGGGCTCTGCTTGTCCACTGAAATCAGGATAGCGCAGCTCTTGCCATCAATTCCGTAAGCCGGGTTGTTGTATCCGATTTCAAGCAACGTCTTGCGAACGACATCATTGATATCGACCGAGGCGGTCGAGCTGATCTGGCCGGCTACGTGGATGCAGCCGGTGTGGGCGAAGGTCTCGCAGGCGACTCGGCACTTGGGGTCTTGGGCCAGGTAGGCGTCCAAAATGGCGTCCGAAATCTGGTCGCAAACTTTATCGGGGTGTCCTTCGGTGACGGACTCTGAAGTAAAAAGATGATAACTCAACAGGTATTCCTCCAAGTCGCCCAGGCCGGGCGAAAAAATCTAGGGTTGATACCATAAGAACCCTCTGACTCCTGCAGTTGTCAATGGAGTAGCCCCAAAATACCTCATTTTGGGTAACGCTGTTCTGGGGAGAGGTCCCCATCCAGCGAATTGAAAAAGCAGCCCTGCGAAGAGCTGCTTTTCGAAAGTCTGTTGCTAAGCGGTCTCGTTAGAAGAGGCCCATCCAAGCCGGGCCGCGCCCAGCGCCGCCAACAGGGGAGAATCCAGCGTTCTGGAAACCTCCGAAGCTTGTTTGGCCGAAGCCGCCAAAGCTGGACTGGCCAAATCCTCCGCCAAAGGCTGTCTGGCCAAATCCTCCGAAGCTGGTCTGACCGAAACCACCGAAGCCCATTCCTCCACCCATCCCAAAGAGGCTGCCAAGATCAGGCATTCCCTGGGTCAGACCGCCGAGCCCGGGCAAAGCCGAGCCGATAATCTGCATTTGGATGTCGTTTTGCCCCAGGGCATCTTGAAGCATAAACGTGCCGATAGCCAGGTCTTGCTGACGAGCGCCGAGGATGGTGTTCCACATCTGCTCCTGCTCGCGCTGCCTCTGGTCGACCACGGCCTGGAGCGGGTCGACTCCTCCGCCTCCAAAGCCTGAAAAGCCCTGAAAAAGCTGGGTGAAAAGTCCCATCAACATGCCGACGCCCTGATTGGGGTTGCCCGAAAAGGTGGGTGCGCCTACACCTCCCGGGGCTCCGCCTAGACTGGGGGGCGGAGCAACGCTACCGAATTGAACTCCTGCTGCATTAATAGCCATTGCCCTTATAGTTTATCATAGCGATCGACGGGGTTCTGTAAACGACTTGTTAATCTTAACAAACTATTTTTGTAACAAATAGAAACAGCCCGATGATGATCGGGCTGACCTGAGAAAGACTTGATACCTCGTCTGGCTTTACCAGCTGGCCTTTTTCATTCCAGGGATCATTCCCTGATGGGCCAGTTCACGCAGCACGATTCGGGAAGCTTTGAACTTGCGGTAGACGGCCTTGGGGCGTCCTGAGATCAAGCACCGGTTGAGGACTCTGACTCGGGAACCGTTGCGGGGCAGCTTCTGAAGGGCGAACATCACTTCTTCCTTCTCCTCGAAGCCCAGATTCGGGTCTTTCAACTTCTTACGCAGTTCGGCGCGGCGGGCGTCCTGGTGGGCCGCCATTTTCTCTCGCTTTTTGTTTCGTGCGATGGCGCTCTTCTTAGCCAATTTTTGTTCCTCGTCTTTCTTTCTCAGAGGGCCCGGGTAGGGCCACCAATTCTACAGTGCAGAAGTCTACCATGACTGCCTGGGCAGGTCAACCATCGGCCAGGCGGTATTCTTAGCCTCAAGAATGGCCAGAGCGCCAACAAGATGATAGACTAGGAAGCGGTGTTGAAGGCTAGAACCCAGGGGGGATTTTCGTTAATCGAGATCCCGGTCGCTCTTGGAATCGTGGCGATTCTTGCCAGCGCAATCAGCCTCAACCTTCGAAGCCAACGAGGCAAAGGCTCCTCCAGAGGCTTGGCCATGGTGCTAGCCGAGGAGCTGCGCGGGGCCCACTCACGGGCCCAGAAGAACCAAAGACCAGTGGCCGTCACCTTCCCTTCTGACGGTCAAACAACACCGGTGGCCCAGGGATTTTACCTGCTTGAGGGATACGAGGTGCCGAAACTCAGGCGGGTAGTCGATCTTGCCGGAGAGAATCCGCTCGCCTATTTGATGGTTGGAGTCTGGCCGGTCTCGCCTTCGAGCAACGGCATCAATCCGGTCCCGATTGCCGAGCACGCCATCGATCTGGACGCCTGGTTACCAACCCAGCTCCAGGGCGATTTCAGCCTGGTCTTCCTACCCAGCGGCCGGGTTCAGTCGACCGACCTGCCTATGTTCGCTGGAGCCTTCCATATCCTGGTCGGATCGGGTCTAGAGTTCGCCCCCGCTGGTGTCGACGTTCAGGTTCAGCCCCACGAGCATGTCACCCTGGAGGTCACGGCCACAGATCAGGATGGAGACGAACTTTTCTGCCTTTGGACCAGCGATGTCGGCCATTTCTCATCTCCCGAGGAAACCCGCACGGTGTGGGACGAGACCTCTCGAACACGGCGCTCTGTTTGGACCTGGCAGCCTCCTCACGACGCTTCGGTGGGCGACCCGTTTACTCTGACCTGTCGGGTGCGCGACAGTAGCGGGGCAGTGGCCGCGCCCATCACTGGGTCGGTGCTCAGCGGCTTGACGGAGGCCGAGAGGAAGATCTTCTATCTGCGCGACAGCGGGGCCTTTCGTTACGCTTACACCTGCAAGCCCGACGGCACCGGAGAACGACGCCTCACCGAGGACGACGACGCCTACTCCCGCGAGGTTCACACCTCCCTCGATTCTTCGCGGGTCGTCTACTGTGCCAAAGCCAACGGAACGGGGAACTTTCACATCGAGAGTTCCAACGTGGACGGTAGCGATGTGGAGGTCGTCCTCTCCCTCCCCGGCACCAACCTGATATGGCCTCGGATCAACCCCCAGGGCACCCATATCATCTACAACAGAGGGGCTCAACTGTGGATGGTCGATGCCGATGGTAGCAATCAAAAACAGATCACCACCACCCCTGGCAACAACCATTATGTCAGTTGGTCGGCGGACGGCCGACGCATCGCCTGGATCTGGAATCAGAAGGCCGTCAAAGTGATGGACCTCGACCCCAACAACGGCTTCAACCCGGCCGGGCCAGAAACGGTGGTGTTACCCGACCCCGGTGGCGGTCAACAGTATCATTACGCCGAGTGGCAGCCGAGCGCCGTAGCCCCCAGGCTGCTGGTGAATCGCAAGCAGCCGGGCCAGGCTGCCGTTCCCTTCCAGCAGCCGGCGCTCGATTCGTTATCACAAAACGGGCCACCAGTTGCGTCGCCAGGAAGTCTTCCCCGACGGCACCACCGTTGAGACGGTCATTTTCGATCAATGCTCAGGCTTCACCCTAAGTCGCTCCGCTGGGGGAGTTCTCGAAGCCAATCTCTCCACCGAAAAAGAGGGTAGAATAGAAGTCCGCAGCGGGAGGATACTTTGTCTATGCCTTTGAGGAAGAAAGGCATGGTGCTGGCGCTGGTGTTGGTTTTATCGGTGATCGTGATGGTCTTAGGAATGGCTTTCATCGGTAGCCGCGCCGTGATGTATCAAAACAGCGCTCGCCTGGGCGAAGCCGCCCAGGCCCGGGCCCTGGCCGAAGCGGGACTCGAGGACTGTCGGATAAAACTCGACAAAGATCCTGGCTTTCCCCCGCCTGGACGCGAGGAGCAAACCAAGTTCTCCTACTCGGAAGATGTCACCGATAGCTCAGGAGAACTGGTGGGCTACTATGAGGTAACTGTAGACAGCTCGCATGCCGTCGGTCCCTACTATGTGGTCAGGATCGATTCGGTAGGAAGAGCCGGAACGAGAGCCGAGCCGGTGGCCCAACACACCATTGAGGCCGAACTCGATGTGGCCGTCGAGGACCGGGCTAGTCCCGGTTCTCCCAACCCTCGCCACTTTCGCTTCCTGCGCTGGGACAGCTCTCAGAACCCTTAAAGAGACAGACCGCTCGAGTTCCCTGGCCCGGTTGGCTGTGAAGGGTGACCGAACCGCCCAAGGACTCCATCAGGGCAGCCACGATAGAGAGGCCCAGGCCGCTCCCTCCGGTGTCTCGAGCGCGGGCCGGGTCAGCTCGATAAAACCGCTCAAAAGCCCGCGCGACTTCCTGCTCGTTCATGCCGATGCCCTGGTCCTCGACCACTAATTCCACCTTGTTCTCCACTCTGCGAGTCCGAATCCAAACGTCTTGATCAGGAGGGGAATATTTGACAGCGTTGTCGACCAGGTTGCGAACCACTCGATAGACGGCCTTCGGATCGGCATCGATCTCAAGACGCTCTGGCCCTTCCAACTCGACCTCTGGGGCGAACTCTCGAAGGAGCTCGGCCAGATCCATCGGCTCGGGTCTGGACTCCTGATGTTCAGCGCGAGACAAGGCCAAAAGGTCCGAGATCAGGCCGTTCATGCGGTCCACCTCGTTCTCGATGGTGGCAAGCGCCAGGGCCCTGTCGGCCGGGTCGTCGGCGGCCCCGCGGCGAAGCATCTCGGCCATACCGGTAATCGAGGTCAGCGGCGTCTTAAGCTCGTGAGAGGCGTCTCCCACGAAGCGCCTTTGGGCTTCAAACGACTCCTCCAAACGGGCCACCATCTGATTGAAAGTGCGCCCCATCCGCTCGAACTCCCCTTCTCCCTCGGTCTTCGGCAAACGCACTGTGAGGTCACCAGAAGCGACCTTGCGGGCGGCTTGAGAGAATCTCTCCACGGGTAAGGCCAGACGAGCGGCCAGACGCCAGCTCGCGACCCAACCGATCAAGAGAATCACCAGACCCGCACCGAGCTCATAGAGGGCCAAAGTCCTCAGCAAAGAGCGAGACGGATCCCACCAGGAACCCACCAGCAAGACCTCGTTGCTAGCCTCCACCGGGACAAGCATGGCTTGCCAGTGCCGTTCACCGTCGAACAGATAGAAAGGGCGGAGAACTTGGTGCTCAGGCATCCTCTCAAGGTCTAATAGTTCAGCCCGACCCAGCCGCTTCGTGAGGGCTTGCCCTCGCTGGTCATAGAGCACCGCAAATCCACCGACGGGGGCGGCTTGCTCGACCACTCGGCGACCTTTCAATCGTCTCTTCTTCTGGACCGGAACAGGTGAACGCGGGCGCCTTCGACGGGGCGGGCTCGAGCTACTCTCGATCGCCTCCTGGGCCCCATGGAAGAGGCGAGCTGCTCCACTTCTAACCAAGTAGCGCTGCACCAACCAGTAAACGCCCAAGCTCAACACCAAAACAGAGGCCGCCAGCAAGAGGGTGTGACTTAAAGTGAGAGTTTTGCGAAAGGTTCTAGGAGCCGCAGACATAGCCGACCCCGCGGACGGTGCGAATCATCTCTTTGCGGTCGTCTGCCAGCTTGGTGCGGAGAGCACTGATATGGACTTCAACCACGCTAGTATTTCCGTCAAAGTCAAAGCCCCACAGACGGGTGATCAGCTGAGCGCGGGTGACCACCTGGCCCTGATGACGCAACAGAAGCTCGAGAATGTCAAACTCCCGTGCGGTCATTTCCACCACCTGGCCTGCCACGGTCACCCTTCGAGCCTGAGCGTCCAGTCTGAGCTCGCCCATCACCAGCTGGCCCGACTGAACGGCTCGCCCAGAGCGCCGGAGCAGGGCTTGCACTCGGGCCAACAACTCTTCAAATTTGAAGGGCTTGGGAAGATAGTCGTCAGCTCCCTTCTGCAGACCCTCGACCCGGTCTTCGACCTCGCCCCGAGCACTCAACATCAGAATCGGGACATCACCCAGGCCCCGAAGCTTTTGGCAGACGGTCAGTCCGTCCAGGTCAGGAAGCATCCGGTCGAGTACCACCAGGTCAGGACTCTGTTGGTGAAAGACTGAAAGAGCGTCGCGTCCACTGTTGGCTTCGACCACTTCGAACCCCTCGTATTTGAAACCCAACCTGAGATAGTCGAGGATAGAAGTCTCGTCATCGACCACCAAAATCTTTCGTTTCTTCGCCAAGACCACCACCTTCTCGCTCCTTTAGTCTCGACCCTATCAGAAGCTGCTTTAGCCGAGCATTGGAGAATCTTAAGCTTTCATTAAGACGCGGGAGAGTTGGCCGGCTGCGGTGTAGACACGGCTATGACCCGCATCACGATCCTTTGGTTGGGCCTGGCCTTGATGATACCGACCCAGGCCCGTGACTGGAACGAGGTCGAATCGTTCGCCTACCAGCTCCAAAACGCCGACCTCGAGGAGTTGGCCAAGTCACCCTACGACCTCCTCATCTTGGACTACTCTCTGGACGGGAGTCACCAACAGCGTCTCACTCGTGAGCAGGTCGCCCACCTTCAAAGCGGGGGTCGCCTGGTGGTCGCCTACTTAAGCATCGGCGAGGCCGAGGACTATCGCTACTACTGGGACCCGAAAGCTCCCTACCTGAGGGCCGTCAATCCAGAGTGGGAGGGGAACTATCCGGTAGAGTTCTGGCAGCCCGAGTGGCAAGCCGTCATGCTAGACTATCTCGACCACATTGTGGCCGCCGGCTTTGACGGAGTCTATCTTGACCTGGTGGATGTCTACGAGCAGTTTCAAGAGGACCGACCTGAGGCTCGCCAGGATATGATTGAGCTAGTGCAGACTCTCGCTAAACGAGCTCGCCAGCAGGCAGGGGCCGACTTTGGCGTGTTCCCTCAAAACGCCGAGGAGCTGCTCACCGAGCCATCCTATCGGGCCACCATCACGGGCATCGGCAAGGAAGACACCTATTTCGGCTATCCCAACACCGGAGAACCCTCTGATCCGGCCTGGACCAGACAGGTGGAAGAGTTGCTAAGCCTGGCCCAGCAGGACGGCAAGCTAGTGCTCAACATCGATTACCCTGGCTCTCCCGAACAGGCTCGCCTGGCCCACCGAAAAGCCAACCAGCGCGGCTATCTGGAGTATGCCGCCCAACGAGACCTGGCTAGTTTGGAGTTGGCCGCTAATCCGGTCGAGGAGCCTGGCTTCAACTGGACCCTCTTGGTCGGCCTGGGCTTGCCCACCCTGATGGTGACCGGGAAGGTCTTCTATTCCTGGTGGGAAACTTATCGAAGCTGAAATGAGACGTTTCTTAAGCCTTCTTTTGCTAGCCCTCAGTCTGAGCACCGCGGCTCAGGCCAATTCGATCCTGGCCCTCTACAAAGGGTCGGAGGAACCGATTGTGATGGGGACCCGCATAGCCATTAAGGTCCAGCCGTTACTACCCGATTACCAGTTCCGCTTCCATGATATCGAGAAAGGCTTTCCAGAAAGCGTCCCAGAGGGGGTGGTCATGACCTGGTTTGGCTCCCCTCAAATAGCTGATCCGAAAGCCTACGTTAGCTGGCTCGATAGCCAGCGGCGCGCCGGCAAGAAGGTGGTCATCCTAGGGAACTTCGGAGCCCACACCTCCGATGGTCAAACCTGGATGACCAACGAAGCCCTCAACCAGTTTTTTTATCCTTTCGGCCTGGACTATCGAGCAGCCTACACCAACAAACCCGAGCTCCTTCAGGTGGTCCAATCTCAGCCGCCAGCTGCCCCCCCGTCACCTTTGAACTACTATCTCCTGTTTCGCTCGGTGTTACCTCAAAATCGCGTCCTCTTGTCGGTGAAACGCACCGATCTTCAGGCTAGCGAGAGTGCTCTAGCCGTTATCACCCCTCACGGGGCGGTAGCTCAAGAAACCTACGTAGACGCCATCCAGATGGAGCCCTTTTTGAGGGCGGCCCTCGAGGATGCGATCAATCCGATCCAATCACGGGGGCGAATCCTCGGTCTCTATAAGTC
Organism: uncultured Burkholderiales bacterium; assembly: GCA_964423525.1. Taxonomy (GTDB): domain Bacteria; phylum Vulcanimicrobiota; class Xenobia; order Xenobiales; family JADMJV01; genus CAYRFU01. The sequence continues at coordinate 16,512 of CAYRFU010000053.1, forward strand.
GAGTGAGGGGGTCGATGAGACCACCAACTTCCTCACTCGATTTGGACGCGCCGCCCTGCTTGACCTCGGCTACGACCTTGAGATGTATGACATTCTTCAAGGCTTTCCTAACGACGAAAGAATGAAGAACTTCAGCGCTATCGTGAGCTGGTTCAACGGTCCCGAAATGTCTCAGGCTGGAGACTACGCCGTGTGGCTGGCTAGACAGCTAGAGGAAGGTCGTAAGGTCGTCGTCTTGGGCAACTATGGGGCCTTCGCTGAAGATATCGACTCCAAAGCCGGAACCGTTCGGCGCTATTTGTTGCCCAAAGAGTATAATCGCTTCTTTTTTCCTTTCGGACTCGAGTTTCGAGGGGCCTGGACGCCCGACCGTTCCAAGGTCTCGGTGGTCAAGAAGGACGCTCAGATGATTCCCTGGCTACCGGCTGACAAAGTCGGTCACTACTACTGGATCAAGTCGATCGACGAAGGCAACCGGGACTATCTAGTGGTCAGCCGCCAGGATATCGACGAAGGCGAAGCTTCGGTGGTGGTGGCCACCCCTCACGGAGGACTGGCCCTCGAAAGCTATGTCTTCCAGTCGGTGCCTGGAGCCCTGGACCCGAAGTTTCATCTAGACTTGAAGAAATTTCTCCAAGTCTGCCTGGGAGACGAGATTGTCAGCCGCCGAACCCAAGAGGCGACCTTGGAACCCACTCCCAGACAACCTCGACCGGCTCTGGCTCCCGTCACCATCCCTTTCACTCATCCACCGGGAATCGAGCCGATACGACGGCGAGTGCTGGTGTTCTACGAGAAGAGTCGCAAAGAGTCTCCCACCGAAAACAGCGTCTATCATAAGGCCGAGACCGTGCTGAATTATCTCGGTTTGATGGTGGACTACCGAGCAGTGGAGGAGCCTCTGCCAACCGCTGCCGAGATGGAGCCTTACCTGGGTGTCTTAACCTGGTTCGGGTCGCGGGCGGTTCAAAAGGCTGGGGCCTTCGATCTTTGGATTCGCCAGCAGCTCAAGGCCGGTAAGAAAGTGGTCGTGATGGGAGACTACCCTGCTTACGACGCGAAAGACCTCTCTCCCATCGACGTGGGCCCCACTCTGGCGATGATGAGCCTCGACTATGTTCCTCTTTCATCCAAGCCGACTTTGAACCAGTACGACCAGTTCCGTCGGGGTGGCACCGGCTCGGTCGTGCAATCCGACCCCACCATGATGGGCTTCGAGCGGGAGCTCAATTGGGCTGACAAGGATCTCGGCACCGATTGGACCCAGGTTAAAGCTCGAGACAAAAACCTGAAGGTGTATCTGACCATCCGTCGCCAAGGCCAAGATTCTGACATCGTGATGACCCACCCCCAAGGGGGACTGGCCCTGGGCCCCTTTCCTACCTATGACCAGAAAAACTCCAACAAAAAATTGGTGGAAGCTGTAGCCAAACCGGGCGGCAAACCGGTGGCCGAGGACATCAATCCTACCCCCTGGCGGCTCAACCCCTTTCTGTTCTTTAGCCAGGCCTTCGGGCTCGACCGGTTTCCGGCTCCCGATGTGACCACCCTAAACGGCCTTCGTTACTACTACTCCCATATCGATGGAGATGCTTTTGGGGGCCTATCTCATACCGATTACAGCAGTCTCAACGGAGAGGTTATGGAGAAGCGGGTTCTGCGCAGCTTGGGACTGCCGATCACCGTTTCTTACGTCACCCGAGATATCGAATCGAAGCTCGACCCGCGTTACAGCCGGGAGCTTGACACGGCCAGACGGATCTTCGAGTTACCCAATGTGGAACCGGCTTCCCACACCTACAGCCACCCCTTCGAATGGCGACTGGGGGACATCTCGGTGGCCGACCAGGGCGGCTCAACCATCCAGATCGTCAGAAAACCCGTCGATCTCGATCAGCAGCTCAATCACTCCATCGATTTCATCGAGCGATTCCTAGCCCCCGCCAACAAACGGTGTGAGATCTTGCTCTGGTCTGGACGGTGTAACCCGGACGCACCAGCGATCGAGCGAACCCGCCGGCTGGGAGTGGCTAATATGAATGGGGGAGAGTCGGTTTTTGACCAAAAAAACCCGTTTGTAGCGGGAATCAAACCTCTTTTCGCTCAGGTTGGTTCGGAATTTCAGTATCACGTAAGCGCGGCCGGAGACTTTTACTACACCAGCTCGTGGACGGGCAATTATGACGGTATGAAAAACCTGGTCGACTATTTCCAAAAAACCGAGAGCCCCCGCCGGCTTCGGGCCATGAACATCTACTACCACTTCTATCTAGCTGAGAAAGAGGCTGGACTCCAGGGCCTTGATGTAGCCTACACCTTCGTCAAATCAAAACCGCTGGCTCCCGTTTTCGCTTCCGACTACGTCAAGGTCCTCAAAGGCTTTTTGACGGCTCAGACCGGGCGCACCCAAGATGGACGCCTCTGGGTCGGTAACACCGGTCGACTTCAAACCATCCGAGTCGACGGCGGCCAGGCCGTCGACCTGAGCCGAAGCCAGGGGGTGCTGGGTTATTCCGCTACCAACGGCAGCCTCTACGTCCACCTCGATGAGAACGAGGAGCACGTCATAGCCCTGGCCGAGGCCCCTACCCCGGGCCTCCGGCTTGAGCATTTTAGCCACAGGCTCGAACAGTGGAAGGCGACTCCGGAGCAGATCCGCTTCCGGGCTTTTGGCCAGGGACCGGCCACCTTAAGTTTAGCCGGACTTCCTTCAGGGGTAGGTTACAGGATTGAAGTTCAATCAAGCGAATCACCGCACCAGTCAGAAGTGCGAATAGATGATCGAGGGACACTTCGGTGGCGTGGATCCCTGGCGGGATACAAAGGTCACCATGACTTCATAATTAGGAGAATTCCATGACCCACAAAAAGACAGTCTTTCTGGTGCTCGTGGCTCTTCTGGTCGGGAGCTTTCTGATGCCGGTCACGGCTCAAGAGAGCAGCCGACGCCAGCAAGCCCAAGCAGAGCTGGAGAAGGCCCGCGAGCTCATGAGGCAGGACTATTTCGAGTCGGCCGTTGTCTCGTATCAAAAGGCGTTCGAAATAGACCCCACCTTCGTGGACGCCTACGCCGAACTCGGCAAAATCATGCTAGACCGGCAAAACTTTGCCTACGCCATTCAGCTCTACGACAAATTGGCGGAACTCGAGCCGAATAATGCCGAGTGGCAAAGGGTTTTGTTTGACCTCAATATCGCCTATGAGGCCAATCCGGCCGCCCTTCGAGCGGGCGAGAACCTGATCAAAATGAATGAGGCCGAGGCAGAGCGCCTGCAAAAAATGGCCGAGCTCTACAAAGCCGACAACCAGTACCTGGACGCCGCCCGAGTGTTGGAGCTCTACGCCACCAAGACCTCGGTTGACGCCAACTTCTGGGATGAACTCGGTCAACTCTACGCTCAGGAAGGTCGCTACGAAAAGGCTGCCGCGGCTTATGACAAAGCTCTCTCGATGGAGCCTTCCAACCGTCGTTACCAGGTCGGTAAAGGCTTGAACCTTATCGAGCAAAACCGTCTCGAGGAGGCCGAGCAGTATTTCAAAGATCTCTTAGCTGAAGACCCGGACGACGCCGGACTGAAGTCCAACATTGCTCGAGTCTACGCCCTTCAGGGCGACCGTTATCTTCGCACCAACCGCTACAACACGGCCTCGGAATACTATACCCAGGCTGAGGAGATGAGCGGTGGCGATTTGGAGCTTGACCCAGATCGGCAGGTCGTTCCGCAGCTGAACAACCGGTTGACCACACTCGGTCGGTCTCTCAAAGAGCGCAAAGAGCTGGCTGAAGAGCTGCTCGACCCTTATCTCCTTTCCGAGACCAATATAGGGACCTTTGATGTCAACAACTACTTCAGCACCATCAACACCTTCGTGGTCCCGGTCGAGGGCACTGAGCTGAGCGTTCTAGCTCGCGCCGATTATTACGATGTTAGCTCGTTCAAAGGCAACGGAGACCTCTCGATCGGCTACGCGGGACTCCGCTACAACATCGACCGCACCTGGAGCGTCAGCGGCCTCTACGGAACCGAGGGCTACTACGACTTTGCTGTCGATGCTCAAAGCGACAACTTCAACGGCGGTCTTCGTCTCTTTCGCAATATGTGGACTTTAACTCCCCTGGCCATCGCGAACGACTTGCGCTACACCAACATCGGTGGCTTTTTCGACTGGGGCTTCGCCGAGCGATGGAGCTTCGAAGGTCAAGTCGACGTCCAGAACTTCGATGATGGCAGTACTCAGACCATCTACGGACTCGGTCCCAGCTATCTGCTGATCAACGACCCGGAGCGACGGTTTACAGCCATCAACTACCGCTTCAGTCAACAGACCAACGACCAAACCTTCGACCCGCTTCTTCGATTCTCGCCCCGGGATTTGAGCGCCAACACCCTCGGCGTCACTCACTCTGAACTGTTCAACGACAACTTAAGGGGGCGGATCGGGTACTTTTATACCTGGACGAACAATAACCAGGGTGACGGAAGTACGTTCCTGCTCGGTGCCGACTGGCGCTTGAACCAAAGTTCCTACTTGGGTCTCGAATATACCTTAGGAAACTTCGCCGGAGGTCAGACCGGTGGCCTGATCAACCCTCTCCAAGCCCAGAACGTAACAGACCAGACGAACTACAACGTCAGAATGGACCTGCGGGTCGGTTTCTAACCAAGCGTTAGTCGACAGGGCCGGGAGCGATCCCGGCCCTTTTTCATTCTCCCAAAGCCACCCGTTGGGCGGCCTCTCCGGCCGTAGTGTAGAGGTCCCAAGTCACCTTCTCGAACAACTCCCCATCGATTCGACGATAAGGGACCCCCAATCTTCGGATGAGAGCGTTGGGGAGGCGAGGCTTTTTCAGCCCGACATCGATGGTCGGTAAAGGAGCTGTCTCGCGCCAAAACTCGTCGGGGTCTCGAGGCAAAGGCTCGGGTTGGGAGCAAGGCCGAGGGAGCGGCTGGGGGGGCTGTTCGGAGACCCCCCACCGCCGCAAGAGACTGGCCAGCACCTGTTCTGGTTCCATCCCTCGAAGGGAGAACATCATGAAGGGATTATGGTCGAGTGCTTCAGCTAAAACGATCGCTACCGCCGCAGCGTGGGCGCAGGGGTAAGCCGTCTCCAAACAGGTGCAAGAAGCTTCCAGCTCCATCTCCCCAGTGGGGAGTAACGTTCTCTGGCTGACCTTGAAGGCGTCCTCAACATCGGCCGGCATGCGTCGATTGAGTAGACTTGCCACCATCGAAACTCGGCTAGCCATAGCATCAAGAACCTCCTCCCACTCCACCGGCGAAAGAGGCTCAAGCTCCAGTCGGACCTCGAACTGCTGACCATCCGCCTCAACCACGGCCCGAACCTGGCCCTCCTCGACCTGAATGCTCTGGACCTGGCCGGTTTGCCGAGGCAAAGGCTCTTTCCAGGCCGTCCCTTCGAGAGAACGAAGCCATTTTTTCGACCACCAACTTGAGCCTACCGCCATCAACCCACCTCCTCCAGACTTAACAGCTCCCGCAACTGCCCCTCATCAAGCTCGGAGAGCCAGTGCTCCCCAGTGCCGATCACCGATTCCGACAGTTCGCTTTTTCTCTCCAGAAGAGCATCGATCTTCTCTTCAAGAGTTCCGCTACTGATAAACTTGAACACCTGAACGTTCTGGGACTGGCCGATCCGATAGGCCCGGTCGGTGGCCTGGTTCTCGACGGCCGGATTCCACCAGCGGTCGAAATGAAACACTTTGCTAGCCCGAGTTAGATTGAGGCCCACCCCTCCGGCTTTCAAGGAAATGACAAAGACCGGCGGCCCATAGGGCGACTGGAAGCGGGTCACCATCTCGTCTCGTTGGGGACGGGAAAGCGCCCCGTGAAGGCAGAGGACTTCGCAACTGAGCCTCTCCTCAAGGTAGCCCGAAAGCTGGCGCGCAAAGCCGGCAAACTGACTGAAGATCAAGCTTCTATCGCCGCTGGCCAAGAGTTCCTCGAGCATTTCCTCCAGGCGTTCGAGTTTGCCGGACCGACCCTGCCAGGCGCTTTCGTCCTTCTGATAGAGGCGAGGATGGTTGCAAAGCTGCTTGAGTTGGGTCAAGAGCTTGAGCACCAGGCCTTTCCGCTCAATCCCGTCTGCCTCCGTGACCTCTTTCATCAATTCGTCGGCAGCCTGGTGGTAGAGACGGCGTTGTTCTTTGGTCAGACGACAGAACACCTTGCTCTCGACCTTCTCGGGGAGTTCGGGGGCCACTTCGGGATCGGTCTTGAGGCGACGAAGAATGAAGGGCCCAACCAGTTCCTTGAGATTGGCTCGCCTCTCTTCATCGCCGTAGCGTTCGATGGGGAGAGCGAAGCGGCGACGGAAACCTTGATGGCTTCCCAGCAGCTTGGGATGCAGAAAGTCCATCAACGACCATAGGTCGGTGAGACGGTTCTCAATGGGTGTTCCCGTCAGAGCGACTCGATAGGTCGAGGGCAAGGAGCGAACCGCACGCGACTGCAGAGAGCTGGGGTTCTTAATATTTTGAGCCTCATCGATCACCAACCCGAGCCAGGAGACGTTCTGCAGGATCTCTTTATCGCGATGAGTTAAGGAGTAAGTGGTGATCACAATGTCGACAGCTTCGGCCGCCTCCACAAATGCCTCTCCTTTGACCCGACCGCTACCGTGGTGAATCAAGACCTTCAAGTCGGGAGCGAATCGCCCCAACTCAGTCTTCCAGTTGGTAACGATGGAAGTAGGACAGACCAACAAGCTAGGGTGGCTCTGCTTCAGCCCAGCCTGATCGCGTAGCCACAAAGAAATGACTTGAATGGTCTTTCCCAGTCCCATGTCGTCGGCCAAGCAAGCTCCTAAACCCCGGTCTCGCAGATAACTCATCCAAGAGTAACCACGTCGCTGATAGGGTCGGAGTTCAGCTAAGAGCCCCGGAGGCTGTTCCAAGAGCGTCAGAGTGGCCAGGCTTTCGAGGCCGCTCAACTCCCCCACAAAATCGATCTCGACAGGCAAGTCCACTTCGGCAGCGGCCAAAGCCCGCACCAAGGGAACGTTTTGGCGGGGTCCCTTCTTCCACACCTTGAGAGCTTGACGCAAATCCTCAATCTCGAGCAAAACCCACTCCCCTCTCAGTTTGACCAGAGGGGTCCGGGCCTTACTCAGGGTCTCCAGCTCCCGGAAAGTCAATTCGCGACCTTCGATCTCGACTTTCCAGTGGTAATCGACCATAGAACCCAGGCCCGATTGGTCGGCCGAGCGGATGGTCATTCCCAAAGTGGGCTTGCGGGGAGCGTCGGTGTAACCAGGCAGCAGGACTCCAAAGCCCATCTCCTGGAGAAGCCAGGCGGTAGAATAAAGAAAATGATGGGCCTCATCCAAGCTGAGCTTGAGAGCCTTGGGGCGCGATCCGGCCATAGCCCGACCCAGATCGGGATAAACGGGCACCGCCCGTCCCAGGTCGGTCAACAGCCGAATTACGGGTCCGACGGGATCGCCCCGCAGTTCAGCCGGGGCCGAGCCAGGACGGTCCCATAACTCTTCCAAGCGAGCCGTCACTTCAGGATTGGAACGGCTTTGGAGCAAAAACCTCAGGGTCCAGACCCCATCCTCGTCCTCAGGAGGAGGGACCAACCAAAAACAGAGACGAGACTGGCTCGACTCCGGCCGCAAAGGCTTGGTCCAGCGCTTCAACTCGCGCTCTAGAGTCTCACCCACGAAAGGTCGCTGAGCCAAGGCGACATGAGCCAACCAGGGTCCGTAGTCTTCTGGAAGTTTCTCTTCCACCAGCGGGTCGAGCGCCTTCTGATTCTGATCTAGAAAGCGACCCACCAACTGGTCGACCAGGGTCACGACGAACTCTTTCACCATCTCGCGGGAACCAAGATCGGGATGGGCAGCTCGAGCCGAGGGTGGCAGGGCGGCGGCGATCTGTTTGAGGCGCTGGCGGTCGGAAGGGTCATCGAAGACGGCCTGGTAAACGATTCGACCGCCTTGCAAAAGAGGAAGCCAGCGTTGACGGACGACCAGGGCCAGAGCCCAACGAGTGGCCAGGGAGAACACCCGAGTATCCTGGCCCACAGGGCTTTCCGGCTCCAACCCGATCAAGCAGCCAGCCACCTCTCCTGGTGGGAAGGCCCAAGTCTTCACCTCGCTCGGTCCCTCGGGCAAGAGCAGGGTCAACTGCCCGGTGCGGCCCGGGGGCAACCCGGCCACCAGATCGCCCAACGGGACGGCTGACGACTGGGGGCGTAACCAGAAATGCAGCAGGTCGTCTTTCCAGACGCAATTAACGGTGAGGCGACTCATGACGCTACGCCCTCAGGCATACCATAAATGGTCAAGCTTGACTACCGCAGCGAGTGGTCAATTTCGAAAGTAAGCGTGAGAACTCAAAAGCAAACTCATCTCGGGCTCGGTTCCGATTCTCTTTCTAACGGTCACGGTCAGATCGAGCCCCTCGGTTCCGGCTGGCGTTTCAGCCAAGAATTCGGAAACCTCCCGACCTAAAGGGCGACCTCCGTTAAGGTAGTGAGTCAGGGGCTGAAGGCCGGAAGGTCCCGAGAACCTCTCGATCGGCTCGGGGAATCGCTCTTGAGGGGAACCCGCTAGAAGAGGAACTTCGCGCCGCCGAATCTCACCACTGGTCGGCTCAAAATAGAACACCAGATATTTCTGCCAGCGAGTGTTACCCTGGTTGTCGAGGACGAAAATTCCGGCATCATTGAGGGCCGAAAGAAAAGAGAGGGCGCGACCATCCGGGGTTATGGTCAGACTGTTATAGGAGCTGCGGGTAGCTTCCCTCGCCACCTGGCTCGTGACAATCTGAGCACTCCTAAGGATGTCGGAGCGCTGGTCTGTCTTGCGCCAGGCTTTCGCGCCAGCGAAGAACACAAAAAACAAAAGGGTCGTGGCCACCAGAAAGAGTGCTCCCGCCAACAGGACCTCGAGAGCATCGTCACGTTGCCCTCGGACATGATGGCCGCTTTGTCGCTACTGCGGAGGGTGGCGTCGCCTCGAAACTCGGTATCTCCCGAGACCCAAACCGCTCCCTCCCCGGAGATGCCACCGTTCACCTTGAGGTTTCCGCTGACAAAGAGATCGCTTCCGTTCAGAACCAGGTCCCCCTGAATCTCGAGGTCGCCATGGTAGTAAAACTCCCCGGCCGTCAGGGCAGTCGTCCCTCCCGGAACCACCGGAGGATTGGGTTTGTCCTGCCGCAGGCTGACGGTGTGACTGATATCCCCAAGATGAGGGAAGCTACGGCGAGAAGCACCTCGGTCGAAATCCCCCACATCGTAGCGAGAACGGTCTGAGCCAAAGTCGAAAGCGGCTCGAGTTCTATCAACTGCGGCCACTTTGCCGGTCACCTCGATCTCGTCGTCGGCATCCTGAGGCGTCCAAGCGATGGTGGGCCGGGAGCGGCTCCCTCGATGGTTAGAGTGAACCCCGGCCGCCACCCGGTTGAAACTGCGAAGGCTCTCGAGACCCGACACCTCGACTTCGCCTTCGAGACGGATCCGTCCCGACGTCATCAAAGGATACTCGACATTGATCACGCCCTGACTATTGAGTACCGCCTCGAGCAGACGCTGGGTGCCTCCGACTTGCGCCGACACAACCACCAGAGCACTGAAGGGTGGGACTGAGTTGGCCCCTCGGGGACCGTCGACGATCTAAGACCGGAGTTGACAGAAGCCGGTTTAGCGAGGCCTTGGATACACC
>CAYRFU010000054.1:0-25665 GCA_964423525.1 uncultured Burkholderiales bacterium
AGCCGTAGCCGTTGCCGCTGCCGGAGCCAAAGCCGTAGCCGTTGTCGGAGCCGCTGCCGCTCAGGAGGTCGCCGTCGCCATTAGTTGACTCATCCTTACCTAGCCATACGTCGGCACCGGCTAGGATCAATTTCACGATCATCTCGTAAAACCCCAGCGGTACACCTCTTTGTGTTCGGAGGAATCATAGCTGTCGCCGTCGCCGTCCCCGGTGCCTTCGCCGGAGCCGTTGCCGCTGCCGTAGCCGTCGCCGTCGCCTTCGCCGGAGCCGTCGCCGTCGCCGTAGCCGTGGCCGAAGCCGCAGCCGGAGCCGATTCCGTATCCGTAGCCGTTGCCGTAGCCGTAGCTGTCGCCGGTGCCGGATCCGTTGCCGGATCCGTTGCCGGAGCCGCTGGTATATTCATCCGTTTCAATACAAGCGTCCACTCCTGCCAGGATAATGTCAACAAGCGTCATCCTGGCATCCTCCACCTGTAAGTTTTTTTGCTATCTGAATGATCGTAGCAGGAGCCGTGGCCGTTCCCGTAGCCGCCGCCGGAGACGCAGCCGAAGCCAGTTCCGCTTCCGAAGGCGTAGTTGTAGCCGGAGCCGGAGCCGTAGCGACAGCCGGCTCCGTTGCCGAAGCCAGCACCGATGGCTTTGCCGGAGCCGGTTCCGCCGCCGGATCCTCCGCCGTAGCCATCGCCTACGCCAGAACCCTCAGTGTATTCGCTCTTCTCTAGCCATACGTCGGCGCCGAACAAAATGAGTCCTACAATCTTAAGTTCTGTATTATCCACCTGTACATCCCATTTTGTTCGGGTTGTAATTCTCCGCCTAGCCGGGGCCGCCTTCGTAATCGCAATAGTATCTACGAATACAAAGGTCGGACCCGGCTAGGCGAATGACTACGACGATACGTTACGCGTTTGAGGACTCAAGTTTATCGAACGACCTGCACGATGGACTTTGCCAAAATACGGCACTCTGGATCAGCAGTTGAGTTTGCAAACCCTACAACCTGAATAATCCTCCCGCTTGTGTCTGTTAGTGCGGTTGCCCGCTTTCCCTCATGGCAGATGCTGAACAAAAAGTTTTCGCCATTGTAAACGCTTTCGCAATATGTACCTGCGCAATGGTGCATCTCTCTACCCTCCATGTAGAGTTCTACCGAATGACGAAGCAGCTTTACGCCTGATGGAAGCTCAGACTCCCATGTCGGAGGGCGGATAAGCTCGTCGGGTCCGCCCCACTCCTCCCTGGCCATTCTGGTCACAGATCTTGCAAATGTTTCATTGACGCTTTCGCACAAATCATCTGGGGAAAGCTCATCAAGCCTTTGAAGAGCGTTTCCTTCTATGTGCTCTTCGCCGAACTTGCTTTCGCGAGATCTGAAAAGCGCATCCTTTCGTTGCGGCGAGGTTTCCAGTATCCTTTCAAGCCAACGGGCCACACTGATGTGACTTGTTCTGGCCGCACCTGCCTCTTCGATCTCGGGATGTCTGGTCAGCAGTTCATTCCAAAACCAATCTAACGGAGTGACAAACCATTCCTGAGAAACAAATGCTGCGGCTTCAGACTTTGTAAGCTCAGGAAACATGCTCGCTGGCGAATGGCCGATGTTCAGCTTAGCGCCTATTTCACACGTCGGACCTCGGACAGTTGGTCCGGCAATGCCTGTAGCGAAAAAGTAAACTGCTTCAGCAATGCGCTGCTTTCCATTCTCAGTTGTCGCCTCGTGGTATCGTTCGGACCAGAGATGACCATCGGGTAGTTTTTCGACGCAGGCGTGAACGCGCCTGTTCCACTCATCTATACACTGCACTTTGGAAGCTCCTTTGCCTTTTCGACCACCTCCGACTTGATGGTACGAAGCTCAACTAGACCATCACCAAGGCCAATGGCGATTTCTACAGTTTCCCAGTTGCCCAACTTATCTCCAGAATTGACGCCGACCTCTGCAAGCTGCGAACATTCAAGTCGATTTCCCGACCAGGACCACACTCGACGACCCTCGATCGTGACCAGATTCTCGAATGTACCGGGGCCCACAAGGTAACCGATCCATACGCCCGAAAACCTGTGCCGGATAAGTACAGGCCGCTTGTTGTTGTTGTTGTTGTTGCTGTTGTTGTTGTTGTTGTTGTTCATCTGATCCTCTTGTCTTCTCAAAACAAAATCCCCGCCGAAACGTGAAGTTTCCGGCGAGGATTTGATCCCACGGGGTTAGACCCGGATGCTAGCCGTTCTCGAAAGACGGCAACTTGACAATACTAGTAAGGTTGGATTATCCGTTTGTCGTCCAACTTACGCAAACAAAGTAAATTATGTATGTGCCTTTGAGTAGTAGAACCGCCATCCTTGGTCGTACACTTGACGGGCATTGACATGGCCCTCTTTCACGAGTTTCGATAGCTGGCGTCGGATTTGAAGCTCATGCACCTCGGCGCCTGGCAAAAGTGCCAGGATCGCCTTACCAAACTTGTCGATAGTGTGCTCGCCTTCGAGCATCGGCAACGCCGTCATCACTACCTCCAGTGGATCCTTGGGGTCTGCCAGAATAAGCTCTGGCGATAGCTCGGCGTCGGACGTTCGCTCATCGACGGAAGTCACTTGATCGGTCTCTTCGTCGGCGACTATTTCCAGATCTACGGCATCTTCGATTTCGCCATGCTCCGCATCTGGTTGATCAACATCAACAACATCGACGTAATCTTGGGCACGCAGTGACTTCTCTGGCGACAGTTCACTGACGGGTACCCGACGAGTCTTTGGCATCGCTTTGGCCTTGTCTGGCTCGCCGCTCCCGATGAAGTATCGTGTCCACCTCTTCTTGCCCTTCATCGAAAGCCGTCCCTGCTCGACAAGCGATGGCAGGTATCGACGAAGGGTGTTCTTGTCGAGGTCGACTGCCTCGCCAATGTCGGAGGATGCAACATCGCCGCCTTTGGATTGCACAAACTGGACGATCGATTCTTCAATCGCCGGATCTAGGGGCTGCTTGGTCTTTGGCATGATGACAAATGCGACCTCTGTAAACCCAGGCCGCCCTGCGGTTTGTCCAACAACCCGCTATCCCGCGAGCATGTAACGGGTACTTCGAGTCTTGCCCTCGTATTCCACCCGGCCCTGATCGATGAGTCGATCGAGCGATGCACGGACCTGGGCTGGAGAACCTCCGACGACAGATCGGAGTTCACTGGCGGATACCTTAGCTCCGATGCTGCGGAGCGCCTTGGCGACCACGGCGTCGTACTGGTCGCGACCTTCCTCCGTGCGAAGGTTGAATCCAAGCTCTGGAGCGTCTACCTCCGGCCTCGCGCTCTTCTTCCTGGTGCTTCGCTTCTTCTTGGGGGCCTTGTCGGCATGATCAACGGAGGCTTCCTCGGGCTGATCATCGGCTTCCGTATCCAATGCCGTCGCTTTTCGGGGCGACTTCTTGGCGCCCCTGGCCTTGGGTCGATCGTCGACCGGACGTTCGAGTCCAACAGCGGACAGCCCCTGGGAAAGCTCATTGGGGCTCATGCCCATCATCGCATCGAGTAGCTCCTCGTCGTTCTCAAGCTCCTTGAGGATCTGGGCAAATGTCATGTCGGCGCACTCCTTGAGTGCCATCACCACAAGTTGACGGTTTTGTTCAGCGCGGCGCTGTTCGATGAGGTTCATCAAATTGCTCATTTGTTCGTGCTCTTTTCGTTGTTTTGGTTTGGTGCCGTGTCCGGCGTGGTGAGTGACCAGGGAATCGAACCCTGGACCCCTGTGCATGAAAAGAAGTTTGTCGCGCCCTCTGCACCATTGCAGGGGCGATCGCACCGGGCAGACCCCTTCACCCAGGGATCAATCTTCGTCTTCAAACCATCTGGACTCGACGAGTTCCGCCGCTCGCTTGACGTGATCTTGTCGCTCATCTTCGTAGACATCGAGCATCGATGGGTTGGCATGGCCCGTGTGTTTTTGGGCCAGCCTGGTATTGCCGTCTGTCACTTCGAGAATCTCGGTAGCCGAGAAGTGTCGAAATGCGTGCGGGTGGAGGTCGGGAACACCGGCTTTCTTGCCGATGGATTTGACTATCCGATATACCGATGTCTCTGTCAAGCGGTCGCTCTTTCCTTTGTTTGAGCGGTCTGCATTGCGAAAAAGCGGGCCGATGGAATGGCCAGCGGCGTCAAGGTATTGGACAATCGCGTCAAGAGTTCGCTGACCCACCGAGCGCCATTCACGCTCATCGTCGGCACCTTTGCGGAGAACGTAGAGCTGCCCTCGCTTCCGATCCAGGTGGTCCGCATCGAGGGTGCAGATCTCCGCCCGACGGTAGGCGCCGAACGCCATGAGATAGACAATGGCACGATTTCGTTTTCCGATTAGGTTATCTGCGCCATCATCCACAGTCGTTTTGATGCGCGCAAATTCGTCCGGTGTGGGGCCTCGGACGTGGCTTCGCTTGGGAACCTTGGTGACCTTGACCGATAGGTTCCAAGAGACGATCTCCGCGGTTTGCGCGTCACGGACCACGCTTTTGATGGCGGCGACACGAGCGGCTGACGTGCGCTTGGCCAGACCTCGCCGCCGCATGTCGTCCATGTAGTCGAGGACCAAAAGGTTTGCATCGGCGGGACCGAGCCTCAGCAGTCGAGTCACGGCTTCATTGAGGTCGTCGACACCCTGCCATCTAGCGAAATCGCGAAGAGCGTTCTGATAAGATCGCAGTGTGTTGGCCGACTTGCTTCGTAGCGAGAATTCCAGAAGCCGTCGCACCCGGTCCTCGGGTACCTGGGTGGACAGCGCTGTTGGGGATTGGCGTTGCAGCTTGTCGGTCATTCGGTCGTTATAGCCTGCGAATGTCGAGGGCGTCGAACGATCCGTAGTTGTACGAATCATGACGCAGCATGAACTCGAAGTAGGCGTGTGTCCGCGTGACCACGATTCGGCGATAGTCCGTGCGGCTTTCCTCCGGCATCTGCTCGGGAAGAACCCGGTCATCCATGATCGAAAGATCCTGATCTTCCAGCAGCAGGGTGCCATCGTCAGCTTCAAAGGTTTGGTAGACCTTGAATTCGGCCTTGAGCGTGATGCTGTCAACGTGCTCGCACATGCCGAGGAGCGCATCGCGGGCCTCGCGGATCTTCACCATTTCTTCGTCGGACCAGGGCTGCACCCCGATGTACGACTCTTGCTCATTCACCGCTAGGAACAGGATGACGTTCATGATCCCCCCACGAGTCGGTACACGCCCCGTCTAACCCGGTCGATGATCCCGGTCTTGCTCAACCTCGCCAGCGATCGACGGATGGTGACCAGATCGAGGCCAACCTCCTTGGCGATGTCGCTCGCATCCAAAGCCTTAGACGGATGTGCATGGAAAACCTCCATCACCTGACTTGTGAGGCTGCCCTCTTTGAGCTGGCCTCGTCCCGAAGGGGCGATTCGGTAAGTTCCGCGGCTGACCCAACGGATGTAGTCGGCTCGGTGCAAGCGGTTCATATGGGCGTTGAGTCGGTTCTGGTTGAGACCCTTTTCGTCAAGCATCGGCAGAAGTTCGGTGACTCTCCACTCCCGCTCCTTGTCCTTGGTCATGATGGCGAGAATCTGCCGATGAATGAGGCTAAGGTTGACGATCCTCTTCGGCTTGTGATGCCGGCCAAGGTCGTCGTACTTGGTACTTCCGCATTTGCTTTTGGAGCGACCGTCGGTCGCCAGCATCAACGCCTTGGTCTCCGGCTTGCGCTGGACTGGGGCGGCTTTGACCGGCATGGGTTGCCCAGGGTTCGCGGCCAAAGATTGCAGCGCTGCCCACTTATTTTCGTACTCCTTGCGAAGATTCTCGATCTTCTCTTCGATGGCTGCCAGGTCGATGGCTAAGTCAAGGATGGTGTTTGCTCGTTGAGCCATGATGATCTCCGATTGTAAAGGCCGGGGCGACGGAGCGCCCCGGCTGTCCGATGCCTACCAGGCGAAAATGAACCATGCGAGCAGGATGGCGCCAACGATGTACAGGATGTACACCTTGCTCCAGTCCCACTTGATCCGTTTTTCGATCCTCTCCTTCTCGCGAAGGTAATCCGCAACCTCATCCTGATTGGCCATTTTTTCGTTCTCGTTCATGCTTTGCTTCCTTTCTTTTCGTCACTCGTTGTCAGCGAGGCATCTGCCCCGACTCACTCGTCCTCATCCTCATCTTCGTACTCGTCCTCATCCTCATCTTCGTCGTCGTCGTCGTCGTCGTCGTCATCTTCATCTTCGTACTCGTCGTCGTCGTAGTCATCATCATCGTCGTCGTCAGGAGGATCTTCGTCGACCGCCCAGAGATCGAGAGCGTCTGATAGTTCCTCAAGTGTCGGAGAGTCGTTGTCGTCCAGTTCGACCTCAACGTAGTACCGGGTCAGAAGATCGGCGGAAATATCACCCTCCTCCCACATGGCATGATAGGGGTTAGGCTCTCCGCTGGAGACATGCGTCGGGAATGGATTGTCGTCGTACTCCTCTTCGCACTGAGTGTAGATTCCCTGCATGACACCCTCATCGGTATCTTGCAGGAAAGCCCTCCAATCTGCGATGGCGTCGTTGGGGGCGTCGTAGCGGTCGACGAGATAGTCAATCAGATCATCGACCCCATCGAATCCCTCTGTGTTTGTGTAGCTCGCGTTGAGGGTGGGCACTTCCGTGTCATCGACGAGCACGGTGATCAGCACATTGTGGAGCTTGAGCATGGATGCAGCTTTCCTTGGTTGTTGGTTATCGTACACGTTCGGGCTTGTCAAGCCGTTTTTCGGACAACGAGGGCCCCTTTTGAGTTGGTCCCGTTACGAGATTGGTGGTCGCCCAGACCAGCCCTGCGCCAATGATGGCGCAGAGTATGTGGCCGAGCAGGATCACCCTTCGATCTCCGTTCTAGGCAGCCTAAGCTGGTCGAACTCGGGATCGGCTGCCGCGTTTTCCGCGGCCTCGGCAAGTTGCCGAAGCCGCTCGGCTAGATCAAACAGAGCCGTCGCCGGCTCGTCCCCTGAGCCGCTCACGCGGTTCTGGGTCACGTAAATGTGGGCCGTAAAGCATTGCTCGGCTGGCCGGCTTAGCGAGTCCGAAACCTCGATGGTGGCCATGCCGTCGTGTATCGGAATCTCAACAATAGCTTTCAGGAACCGAATGGTCGTCTTCGTTTTGGTCGTCATCGTAGCTCCATTGATACCTCGCGAGGATCGGCCTCACGTCGTCCAGATGTGGATGCGCTGGACGTTCGAGCTTGGCTCGGCCCACATAAAGAATATTGCCTTCGACCAAAAGCGGGAGCCCAACGGTAGCAGCGAGGCAGATGCCCTCGGAGGGATGCAGGTAACTCGTGACCTCAAGTTCAGGTCTACCCAAAACATGCCCTTCGATGCTCACGGAGTGCGTTCCGAACGTGATTGGGCAGCCGCTATTGATAACAACATCAGGCCCGTCGCCGATCGCGTACCTCATTCCATCGGATGAACGCCATATCGGCATGGTGCTGCACTCTGCAACAACCGACCATCCTTCATCGTGGTCGCTCAATCGACATCCCCCGGAGCATCAAACTCCGTGTTGCAACTCGTGCAGACTAGCACCCCCTCGCTACCGTTGAACTCATTTTCTTGGTCTTCAATATCAGCGTCGTACTCTTCGTAGTCGTCCCATTCATCTTCGGTATGCACGTCTTCGACGTATCCAGACGTTCTTACATTTCCCTCTTCATCGACAAACTCAACCTCGACCCAGGCTCGCACCTCGCGGCTCTCATGGACTCTCCTTGTTTGGGTCTGCGTGACCCTCATCAGGGCATGGAAGGTGGTGTCATCGTCCGTTGCGCCGCAGTGAGGGCAAATGATGCCCTCATACTCTTCTTCGTCCTCTTCTTCTTCTTCCTCTTCGTCTTGATGATTCTCGGGCTCCGATGCCGGCGATTCCGCGTCAATAAATGGCTTATATACCGGATCGTGGATTGTTTCTGGAGTAGGCGCGGCGTGCCATTTTCCACCGGGCAGCATGATGATCGGCTTGATTTCTACTTCGATGCTTACGCCCTTTTCCATATGGTAGTCAACGTGCCGTTCCTTCATCGCCTTTGCGAGAAGCTCGGGAACCATCCAGCCTGGAGCATCACCTGCACGCGCGTCTTTGCGAATGACATCAGTGATACAGAAGGTTCCGCCACTTGCGTAACGAGCGCATATTTCACCACGCTGCGCCATGTCCGATTCTGCACGATCTGCCTTTATTTTCTCCCCCGTGTACACGAGTTGGAAACACATATATCTATCACTCATTCTGAACTCCCTTGTTCGCCGATTGTCGGCTTGCTTGTTTGAAGGTCGATCCTCTGACCGTCCTCGTGGCCCTGATGCCAGGCATTGGCATCCATTCGGGGGCTCTTGGGCTTTGTCACGGCAACATCGCCCAAGTACTCCATGATCTTGGTCTCAACGTCCTCAATTCGAGCCAGCGCCCTCTCGGCAAGGGGGTTGGATGCTATCGCATCCAGCCGTGCCTCCTTTGCGCCTTCGTTCATCTTTTCGTTGATGGCGTGGACCGCACCCAGCCGATAGCTGTTTCCAATCGTCTTGGCTTTGCCTCTACCCGCATTGCGAGTCTTGACATATGACCTTGCCATGCGGTCGATCATTGGAGAAAGAAGCGAATATAACGCGACGCACATGGACGTATCATGTCCAAGACCTACGAACTGAAGCTCGCTTCTGACGCCATGGTTTACGATGATGGCTTTGCACTGATTGTGCTTGGCGATGGCATTAGCTAGAAACTTACGCCAGTTTGCCAGTCGCTTTCCGGTCGCCACGGTGATCGATCCGACCACCGAGGTGGGGTCGTCCGATTCCATGTCGTCGCCATCGAGCTGCACGGTCGCTTTCTCGATGGCATACTTGGTCATCAGCCGCTGCGCCTGCTTGGCAGCCGCAGCGGCTTCCTCGACATTGGGGTTGTTGTTGGCAAGCCGGAGCAGCTTTTCGATCTTGGATTTTACTTTCTCAAGCTGCTCGTCGATCATTAGTTGACGTCGCCTCCTGATTCTGGAACCCATCCGACCATTGCGCCCGTCGCCTCCTCTTCTCCTTCAAACGTGTTGATCGGATCTCGCCGAACCTCCGCGATGTCCCCGGATTCGTCACGGACAATATCCAACATCTGAACGGAGATTTTGGCTCTGGTTTGCAACGTAATCATCAGGATTTCATGGGAGCCTGGTACATCGCCCATGCTCCGGTATCCCCCGGACTTGTATTCGTCCAGACGCTCGGACCCCATGAGGCAGTACGACTCGAAGATCGACAATACCGCAAATGCTTTGAGCTGGGCGAACAAGGACGGGGCAAGAAGCGCGAACTTTCGCTTGCCTTCTTGATTGATGAAGAACGATGATACGTCAATTCGGCCTTCAATCAGGCCGCCTGGGTTCATGGGGTCGTCGGCTAAGTACAAAACTGTTGGCTCGTGGTAGTTGTTGTTTTGCGTGTGTAGCCTAGCGGCCTGCTTGGATTGCTCAAACCATTTGTCAATGAATTCCGGGTCGACTGGAGGTGGGATGTTCTGTGTTTTGATGTCGAGTTCGCTGATGTTCATGTGCCCAGCATCTTGCGGTATTCCGATACCAGCCGTTGAACAAGCTGGTGATCGATCTTGTCTTTCCCGGCTGCTTCCATTTCCGCCAACGTGGCATCAGAGCTGAGGCCCATGGCGTGTCGAAATGCTGCGGAAAAAACTTTCGTTACACGCTGGTCGACTCGCGATGATGTTGAGTGGGCCGCGGCGAGCAGCGGCGCCATGACGGACGCAAACTGTTCATCGCAAGCCCTCTGGACCTCTTTGCGATGCTCCTCCCAGCTGAGGGTTGCTTTTTCGGTGCATTTCTTGAGAAGTTCGTCAGCGTCCATGGACCTATCCTACGTGTTGCTTGACTTACCCAGATCCCAGATCGAAGAACCTTCATCGGTGCTCGTTGATTCAGGGTTCTGGCCGATCGCAGATTCAGCCGCGGTGACGAGGAGTCCACATCCCTCCCGTAGCCCGTTCACAATGTTAGGGTCTCCGAATCCATCGGAATGATCCTTGATGATGATGGACATGGCTGTCAGTATAGCCCCCACGTCGTGCAAGGTCATGGGCGCATCACCATCCCAAAATGGTTCAACGAGGCTTCCCATCGCCCTGATCAAATACATCTGGATAATGCCAAGCTGTTCCATGCCAAAGCGTTTCCATTGTTCCTCATCGCAAGACTTCATTGCCTTGTTGATGACGTTGGTGACCGCCACCATGTCGAGGGTAATCGTGGGATGCTCTGGAAGGATGGCCATTAGGCTGCTCCGATCGAGGACTTGAGATCAGGACGACGAACGTCGAAATCGGGGTGAATGTTCCATACGATAGAATCGTGTGGGAATTCAAGGGAGTAATAAACCTTGCAGATGCCGTTGGCGAATGCGCGCTTCGTATCATTATTGAGATCCGGCGCCTCCACGATCACGTTGGCAATCAGCTTCTCGCCGTTGTTGGTGATCACCTTGGTGAGCCACTCGGCCATACCTGCAACCATGTCGCCGCCCGTTTTTTGAATGTAAAAACGACGCTGCTCCATGAATGTGTCGGGGTTCTCAGACAGCCAATTGTCGTAATCTTCCACGCTCTTGTCTGTCAGCCATACCCTCTGTACGCCCATGACCGTGCATACCTTTTCAAATGGCGGGAACGTGTCATCGGGGAGAGTCATGAGTTCGTACTTGCTTGGTCCGACGGGTCGGTACATGAGGCAATGCGAATTATCTACGTCGGAGCCGCTCATGGTGCCGAAGTAGCCACACTCTCCCATCGGTGCAATGAAGTAGTGCGGTCGCTCGGTTTCCGACAGAAATCGGGATCGAGCGTCGGTTCGGTGAACGATGATGTGGGAAGGGATTTCGTCACGAGGGGGGAACCTTTCGGACGTGTCTGAAAAGATGACGGGGTTGTCGGGACAGTGGTATACGCTGAATTGGGACATGATTCTTTTCGTTTCTTTGGTTTGCGTTGTTGTTGGTGTTGTTGAACTTGGCATCCCGAGGAATCGAACCTCGACAAATCACCAGAAACGCCACATAAACGCAAAAAAAGGCGGGGGCACATGGCCCCCGCCTTCCGGGCGACGATCGGTCTAAGAAAGCTGCTTGCTATCCGTTGCCGACGCCTTCGGGATGGCGAGCCGGGGCTCGGCTGCCACCAAATCGACGGTTCCTCCAGTGAGGATGGTGCCGAGGGTGTGGGCCGCCTTCTCCATGTCGGATCGGCTGTCCTCCGTCTTGGGCTCAAGGAGCTTGAGGTGATTGTCCATGGCAAACGCCGCAGCCTCAAGGTCGGCTCCCTCGATGGTGAGCTGTCCATTCTTGTGACCGCCACGGGCGATGGCGGCGAGCTTGGAACGCTCCACCACCTCTCGGATGACCGCAGGGATGCGACCCTTGAGGATGTCGCCAACACGGTTGAGATTTACATCCTTGGCCAGCAGACCGCGAGCATACATTTCGACCAGACGCTGAACAGCCTGAGCATCAGGCGGAAGGACGTGGATGACCGCATCGAGTCGACCGGGCCGAAGCATGGCGACATTGACGTTCTCGACGTGGTTTGTGGTCAGCACAACGATGACTTCGGACTGCTTGGAGTCCAGGCCGTCGATGGTGTTGAGAACGCCATTGACCTTCTCGTTGCGGTCCTGCGTACCCATCACCTCGTCGATGTCCTCGGCGAAGATCACGCAGGGTCCGTACAGGTTAGCAAACTGAATCGCCATCGGTAGCTGTTCGACCTTCTCCAAGTAGAGGAAGGTCCATCCGTTCTTCTCGGCAAGATGGGCGGCGCAGTATGCCGTCAGGGTCTTGCCGGTACCGTACTGTCCGGCGAGAAGGACACCACGCTTGAGCGGGATGCCATGGCGACGGCAGTGTTCGGTGCTGGTGATCGGGGTAAACAGGTTGATGTTCACCGCCGCCTTGACTTCATCGGAGAAAATCAGCTCTTCGACCTTGACGCCAGTCACGTCGAGAAACTGCGGGTTGAAGTCCGTCGGGGACGCCTCCTCCGGGTCTCCAATCCGCTCGAAGTTGACACGGATCGCCTTGCCGGCGTAGACCGAGTGGTTTCGGACATACTCACGAGCGCGTTCCGCGATCTCGGCGACCTTCTTCTCGTGCTTGCGGCGAACCTCTCCGGTGATGGCGAATCGGGGCTGCCCAGTCTTCTTGTCCACATGGACGTGAGTGGAGACGTAGCCATCGACGCCGGGGACTCGCATCCGGCCCCATGGAACCTGTACGACTTCGCCATGGCCGACGTTGACGCCCACCATCGCGGGAGGCTTGGCCCCGAAGAACCCTGGAGTGGGGATCAGCCCGGTCCATCCGAAGGTTTCAGACAGGGACATCGTAAGGGCGTGCGCGCCATCAAGCGGGAACGCATCGATGATCTCGTAGACCGCAACGACACGCTCGTCCTCCTCCATGCGTCGTTCGAGGTGAGTGATCGCCTCACGAAGATCCATGTCTTCAGGGATGATGATCTGCTTGGAGCGAGAGGAGTGAGCGACGGAAACGTGGGTGTTCTTGGTGGTCTTCATGGTTTGTTCTTTCTTCGTGTTGTTCTTTTTGCTTTGTTGGTTGTTGGACGTATTTAGTTGTTTTCGCAATGTAAGTATTAGTTGAACTTGGTCTTGGTATGGTCCGAGCAAAGTTCGCTCGGAACAACGGAATCGAACTCGGACTTTGTTGCGTTTCGGATCGTGGTCTCGGATGCACCGTCACCAGAAACGCTGACAGCCCCCCATTCAAGGCGACTGCCTACCATGCTGAGCATGGCAAACAGCATGGCCTCAATGGTTGCGATTTTAGTTGCGTCGATGCCAAGATCTTGGAGAGCATTGACATACCTCCGAGCCACATCATCGTGATTTCCGCGTCCGTCCACTTCCAGAAGAAACTGGACCGCAAACGACCACAGCGCCACGACCTCGGTCGGCGCAGATTCATTGAGTGCCGCGGACTGAAACGCAAGCAGGATCTGAACGACCCTTGCACGCTCGTTTTTGACGGCGAGCCTGATCGCTTCTGTCGTTTCATTGTTGTTCACAAGGTCACCTTGTATGTTTCGATGCTGGTGAAAGAGCCCAGGAAGTTGGCTTCGCCCAGGCAACACTTCATGCTTTTGTCAGGGCTCTGAAGCCATCTGCTGCGGACCTTACTTCCAAACTGGTAGTTAGGCTCCGCAATGCTCCATCCTTGGCCCTTGAGCAGTTCTTCGATTTCAGCGGCGAGGTATCCGTCGTAGATCTTGTTGATGCTTTTCTTGTTTTGCCACGACTCGTTGACCAGTCCGGCGATGTGGCTTGCTGTGATAACAGATTCGACCACTCCGTGGTCGGTGCTTGTGGTGGGTGTTGCGGGGTTTGTCATGGCACAAAAAAAGCGCCTTGCGGCGCCTGTGGTTTGATTCGGTTCGCAAGTATTAGGATGTCTCAATCTTTTTCATGTGGCACCAGGGGCGCGATGACAGCTTGTCAATCATTACGTGGATGTTTCCATCGACGTCTACACGCTCGAAGTCGTGTACATCCACTTCCGTTGAGAGTTTGGCCATTACTTTATTGAGCAAGGTCATCATAGCGGGAACTTCGTCCAGTGGTCCTGCGCCGAACTTCCACTCCTTGGTGTCGTCGCTGTCAAAAACACGGTCGTCTCGATGGCACCTAAACCTTGTCGAATTTCTGGCCTCGCCATCGTGTTCCCAAATCGTCGCCATCCAGTCGCCTCCGTGCCAACCGACGAACCATACGGCGTGTACATGGTCGTCGCCTACGGGTTGATACAAGTTCATGTTTTCGCTGCGATCTTCAACATCCATCAGGTTTTTTTGGCCTTCTTTCTCGTCGGCTTTCGGACAGAATCCAGTTCCTCGTCGGCCTCTAGCATGGTCAAGCAAGCCCGAAGCCTACGCATTACCATGCTTACTTGCTCGCGGCGTTGTTCAGGAGGCATAGGCTCGATAAGCCAATGTCCTCGCTGGTCGGCATCATCATCTTCAACGACCTTGGACATGAGAGACATTGCCTCTTCAAGAATAGACAATGCTTGCTTACGATCCAAGCTCATTTACTTTTCTCCGTTGCGACCCGAGTCGCATCCCCAGCTTCGCACGAGGCGGGCCGGGCCGCAAGCCGCCGGCCTCCCGCGCGGATCCGCGGGCGGGGCGCGCACGCGGAACGCGAACCATATGAAGTGGAAATCTCAAATGATTCATCGATGCAACGGTTATTTAGCCCATGTGGGGTCGAGCTGACCAGAGATGATTTCGCGGTCATCGCGGTGCATGGCCACGAGATCACGTCTCGGAACACTGTGCGTCCCATAGACCCACTTTCCTTTTGTGGCAGAGAAGTACGTCAGAGATCCATCATCATGAAGGATGACGTCACTGTCGACCTTTGTGATTGGTGTTGCCCTCGAATCGGGCGACGGTCTTGAACTTGACGCCATCGGTGCCTCCGGCGGTGTAGAGTGCGGACGACTTGCCCTTGTGGTAGCCGGCGTTCTTACGCCACGTCGAAAGGAATCTGGCACGATCACCTTCGGTGGCGCAAGCGATGATTTCAACGCCGGCTTGCTTTCCGTCAGCGTTCATCACGCCGACGTATGGTACTTCGGTTTCCTCGGCACAGTCGGGGCAGTGGTTGATCCGTCCGCCAGCTCTTTGTTTCTCTGGCGAATTCGGGTCAAATCCAAATCCACAAATTGCGCATTCAATTTCTTTCTTCATACACGGCACCTTTCCGTTTTCCGGTTACAGACGTTGGTCTGCAACCATGACTGCTCCAATGATGGCGTTTTTCACCCGCTCGTCAGTAACGAGCCTGGGATGGTCGTCGATGGTGCGCAAGATAACGCCATAGCCTCCGGGGACGGCGACGAGCTTGATGTCCCTGACGCTGGGAAGATCCAGCAGCCGCTCGATGAGTTCATTCACCGGAGTCCTCGATCATGTCATCATCTTCGTCCACGAGGTCATCCTCAAAATCGTCACTTCCTGAGTCGTTGATCACCTCGACGTAGGTCTCCGTCGCTGGGTTTCCGTAACCTCGAAACGAGTCCAGTGGTCGACTTTCGTGGAAGGCGATGCGGGCAGACTCTCGGTCAGCACCGCAGTAAAGTACAGAACGGTGCCAAAATGTGACATCGGGTTGAAGTGAAGAGGTTTGCTTACTCATGACTCTGTAGATCTTCATGGTTTACTCCGTCGGGATGGATTCGATTTCTTCGATGATGTCCATGGCCAGCGCCATGGCGACACTTAGTTCGGGGTCAATTGGCTTGGGGTCGACATGACCCTCCTTGATGAAACCATGGGCCGTCCTGAGATCTCGAAGCCTCCGTCTCAGGCTGGATACCGTTTGCTCGGATGAGGCTTTTGCCATTCTTGTCTTGGCCTCAACGACGATGGGCGCACCATGCTCGGTAAGGTCTTCGACCTTAGATTCTGCCTCTGGCTTTTTTCGGATTTCGCCGTCGTGAAGCAGCAGGAGTTCGGACGATGGATCGCCTACCAGCTTCCCGTATAGCTGGCGATTCTTGATCGCCAGCCTCCATCGAACGCCATTTGAATTGAAAGACCACTCTTTCATGTGTGAATACTCCAGCCGTCGTGGGGCGACACGTTCACGGAGTAGGTCGGTGCTCCTCCGTCGCCACCACGGTCATGTGGACCGTGGTAAATCAGGCCTCCGTTCATCACATTTTCCCATTCTCCGTCAGCTTTGATTTGCATGACGAAGCCGAACGACAGGGGTGCAAAGTCGTGAAAAATCCTCACCCTGATGTCCTCGATCGGCCTCCCGAAAAACGTCAATGAGTCATCTTTCGTTTCTTTCATGGCGAGGCGACCAAGAAGGGACACAAGTTGTTCGTGACGACCCGTGGACTTTGCAAATTCCTCCGCCTCCGTAAAATCGTCGGGGCATGTGATGTCGATGCGTGACCACCACGAGGGGCGGTCGTCCTGGTTTTCTTCGATTTTGGAAGCCATGGTTAGTAGTCCTGTGGCAGAAGGATAGTTGTCGCGCTACGGTCGCGCTCGGTGATGATCCATACACATCCATCGCAAAACTCGTAGGACGACATGAGTCTCTCTCCGTTGATGAGCGCCCACTCGTTTTGCTGCTTGTCCTCCTCACAAAGATCTCCCCAGTCGCCGAAATGATGGCGTGCCATAATCTTGTTGTGGTCGACGCCGTTTTCCTGCATGAACTGAATTGCGGCGGGGGTGGCTACGGTTCTTCCGAGTGAAAACTTTGGTTTCTCTGTCATGTTCTTTCCCTTTCAGTAATATCGCGCATCCCACCAGGCGATGGTATACGCGACGACAACGATGATGACGACTGACACTATGATGATGAATCTCATACAGAGGGCGTCGGGGGATTGCACCCCGAATGACCCGAACTAGGCGCCCTTGACTTCCTGGCTAATGGAAGTCTTGAGAACGGGAGAACACTGCCCGATCCTGCACGAGCAGAAGGCCCGCCTGAAGAATCACCCATACAGGGTCATCATCGATTCCGATCGACTTGGCCGCTCTCAGTGCTCGTTCTCGATGCTCCCTGTGGGGCCATCCACCGATCTCGGTGATCATCTTTCGGACGTATTCCCTGTCCCAAGAAAATGCGACGATGCAGTCTCGGGCGTCACGATGGGTTTTTACGTCGACTGTCACGATATTGGATACGGCGCCGGCGTCCTTGTTCAGCGAAGGCTGAGTCAGGACAAGCATGTAGTCGAACGTCCGCTCCGATGGCGAACGCTCAATTTGATAGGTGAATCCCCAGGGGGTAGATACGGTTCGGTTTTCGATGAGTCTCATTTGTTGTTCTCCTTCATTTGCCGCTTGATGCGCTCACGCTGGCGCTTCGACTTTCCTCGTACGGCATCCAGTCTTGCTAGTTGTTGTTCCGGCGTGAGGGACCGGAATTTTTCGTTGCGAAGCTCTGCTTCACGCCGTTTTTGCTCCTTAGTTTTCATGTCTACTTGTCTTTGAAGATTCTGTGGTTCTGTTCCAGATGGCTGATGAGGGATTCCCTGAGCGCCGGCGTATGCTTTTCGAGCATGGATGCCACCGTCCTAAGTGAACGGATGCACTCTTTCACAAACTCTTCTCGACCCTGCGGGGTGTTGTCGATGCTTGAGCAAAGCATCTGCCCAACTCCGTAGATCGCTCCGTGCTTTTCGCCGTCCGTCATCGCATCGAAGCCGGCAACGCCAACGGACAAACCCATGCGAGCACCCACCTCAATGACAAGCCCAGCCTTCATATATAGCTCGGCGACACTGGTTCCTTTTTGGCGAAGCATCATAGACTCATCACCACTTGAAGCTCCGTTATTCGCATGAGTGATTCCATCGAGAACGAAGTCAATTGAAGCAAGCGGAAATGAAAGACAAGGAATGCCGGGAAACTCTGGTTTAGCTATATTGTTCTCTTCCATGACACGATCGAACGTCGACCGGCTGATGGAGTCTTTTTCCGATGGTGACTTGTTGATGTCGTTGCTGAGGTCGAAAATCGACATTATTGGCCCTCCTTCCTGTTGCGTACGTTTCTAAAAAAATCGATTCGTTCAGAAAGGATCTTCACGACGTTTGGATCCTTCGCGTAGTTCATCAAGGTCGACTCGATGATGCTTGCGACCTCATCTGCCATCCGATGTGAGGTCATGCTGTCCTTCGACATGGCCATGGTTGACAACACCATGGCGTTTTTGAATACCGCACGCTCACCCTCCGAGAATGAGCCGTACTCTGGAACGACAGACAGGATGGTATAGTCCAATACTACGTCGATCATTGCCTGGCAGGCGTAAAGACACGTCAGAGCTGCTCCGGTATCCTCACTGATTCGTAACCGCATTTGGTTATCGAGCCACTCGATTGCTTGAACCTTCACCCGAACGTCCTCATGGTCAGAAGGGAAGTCCGGCAGCTTTGCACCTTTGTTATTGCGGCTGGATTTACCGGATTCAAAGTCGAAAATGGACATTATTCACCCTCCTGATCCTCTCCATCGCCGGCATGGTATCTAAGCATCGAGTTCAGCAACTCTTCTGCGGCGGCAATGGATACCGCTGCGGCTCGCTTTACCTTTACGCTGTCGTCCTGCAAGCTCTTCAACTCTTCCATCGCCAGCTTCGCCAGATCGTCTGGTTCAAAAGATCTGGAAGTGAGCACACCCAGCATGGCGATTGAGGGGATCAGCTTCTCCGGCGGCACCACGGTCAGACGTGGGTCAGCTGACATGGCGAGAGCCGTAGCCAGGCCGACCAGTACGCCGATGACAGGAATGATGCCTGCCGCGTCCTTCGCCGATTGGCTCGTCACCATCCTGTACGGCATGGTATCGGCTCTGTTCATGTTTTCTGCATCCATCATTGCCTGAAGAATGAACTCCGAAACACGGGCGCTGACGAGGATGTCGGTCATGGCGGAAGGGAAATCCGGCACGCCTTGTTCTTCAGCCTCCTTGCGTCGCCGGTCGTATTCCTGCTCGATGATTTCCCGGCCCTTGGCCATCATCATCTCCATGTCCATTTCTTCGTCGGAGTCTTTTGTGCTTTTGTTGTTGTTGTCAAAGATGTCAAACATCTTGCTTCCTTTCGTTGACCCTTGCGGGTCTCTGGGTTTGAACAAAAAAAACCGCCCATTCGGGCGGCTAATGCAGTCTAGGATTTCGCTTACCTCTCGTTATGTATCGATCATTGATTCGGTGGACTGGCGTAAACTCGAACGTCCACATCCGACTCTCGGAACACCTCGATGATCAGAGGGTGAACGTCGTCCCAATCCAGGCCGCCGAGGCCAGATCCCAGCCTCGGCAGGGCGATGGACGTGATGCCAAGATCTTCGATGACGAACGCCAGGTCGTCGAGGCCGGCGATAATCCACTCGATATCAGAACTGTCCCTCCAGTGCTCTTTGGTGGGAAAGTTGATGATGTAACCACCGTCTGGCAGACGGTGTACGTCCATGAACCCAACTTCTACCATTCCGAGACGGCATCGCAGAGCGTACTCTTCTGCCATCTTCGGGTATCTGTTTTTGAACTGTAGCGCCAGTCCCTTGCCCATCACCCCGACGGTGTTGACGGTGTTGACGATCGCTTCCGCATCGTCATCGAGTAGGTTTCCTGTTTTATATGTGATCATTGTCCCCTTCTTGGCCGGATGATGACCGGCAATTCCTCTCGTCTTTTCGGTCGTTTAGGCCGCCCTGGCAAGCCCATGACGTTGACGGCCACCCAGTCTTTTGCAGATGCTGGAGACGGGAACAGTACGGGCTTGTTGTGCCGTGTACTTTCCTCTTCGGTGTCGATAAGGAAAGCCTTGGTTAGCCCCTCATCCTCCTTCCAGATGGCCCACATATAGCCACCCTTGAGGCCACCCCTGATGTCCGTTTGGACAATTCCGATGCCGAGCTTGTCGTGGAAAAGCTCTTGCTTATCTGCGTCGTCCTCGGACGATCTGTAGATCCAGCCCCCGTACTTCTTGGGCTTGATCTTCTCGACGCTGATGGAGCATCCATCGATGGATATGTGCTGCGTCTTTGCGAGGAATGGGATGATGACATCATCGTCGTCCGCTTCCGGCGGCACATAGACCCGGACAAAACCAAGTCCCCGACTTTCTTTGGTGTCTTTGTCGACGGGAACGCGGACGTAATCCACTTTCCCGAAGTGTGACATGATGCGCTTTAGCGCATGTTCATCAACCGCCAATGGAAGTCCTTTGACGATGATTTGAGCCGGCAGTGGTCGCCGACGAAGTATGGGGTGTGCATCCTTGCTGTCTGGAAATGCACACCGAACCCGCATGTAGCGCTTGTAGTCTCCATGCGGGTTATGGTGTCGTTTTCCCATTTTAGCCGCGAGCCTTCTGGATTGCTCGGACCATGGCGTTCGCCATCTCGATGTCGTTTGCACGACAAGCGTGGTGGTCCGGCTCTTGGGTGGCCTTGATGCCACCCGCCGGCTTCACCTGGATGCCGAGAAGCGTGTGCCGCCCCTCAGCTTTGGAAAGTGCCTCAAGGTCGACAGTGCCCTCGATGTACCTCTTATACCCGTCGCTCTCGGGAAGCATCCCAAGCTGGGTTTCGATACGGTGCCGCTTGGCGACACCTTTGGAGGTGTAAACCTCGAATTCGACCTTGCCTTCCGGCCAGATCGTCCATCCGACACGATCGTCGGAGTATACGACCTTGTGCCCTTCCATTGCCGGCATGTATACCGGCATGTCTTCGTAAGAGACAGGACGGCTTCGTGCCAGCTTCCCGATCATCTCGATTCGACGGAGCTTTGCGCTCCGCTCAAAGTTCTTGATTACCACTCTGGTCCAGTGGTGGTTGAACAAAGCTCCCAGGGCGTAGGCGATGGCCGCCTGGATTGCGGTCATCGAAGTTTCCGGGGTCTTGGCGTTGGTGTTGTTGGTGTGGGTGTTGGTGTTGGTGTTCATGATGTTTCCTTCATCGCCGCTTTCGCGGCTCCAGTGAATCGCTGCAAAGCAGCCCCTTGATAAAGACTCCAAAAGTCGCCATCAAGGGGCTGCTGGGGAGCCATAGCTCCCCAGCAGATGATGTCAGACTCCCTTGCTCAACTCGGCAGCCGTGGGCAGTGTGCCCTCAACCAGCATCGCCGACAAAAGCTCGGCGTTTTTGATGACCAGGGACTCGGCAAGCCCCCATTGAGTGGGGCTCCAGACACTGGAGCTGGCCAGAATGGCCAGCACATCCCTGTCGGATGCTCGCAGAGTTACCACATCATCGCAGTCGAGATCCTCGACCGGGAGCCCAAAGGCCCATATGGTCCACTGAGAATCCTGAGAGCCCCACGATGGGTTTTCTGTGTCCTCGGCGTACCATCTGATTGCCGAGACACAGGCTTTGATGAAGCTCATGGCTTCGTCTCTGTCGGCGCTCAGCGCCATTTTTTCGATTGTTTCCTTCATCGTTTGCCCTCCCAAACGAGAGCGTGTTGCTCCCAGAAATGGATCGATTCCTTCACCGCCGCCAGGGAGTCGAGGCCGGTGTCCCACCACTCTCGTGGGGTTGGCTTTTCAGCCAACGTACCGTAGGCGGTGTACACCGCCTTGATGCTACGGTCGCCGACGACGACCATTTTTCGGCAGGGCCGGGTAAACCGGCCCGATTGAGCCGTTAGCACTCGGCTCACTCCCCGCCGTGATCCCCGTCGCCGGTACGTCACCGCTGATTCGGGGACCGGGCTGTCTCCGCAGCTCGGTCCCCATAGACCGCATTCCAGGTCTGGCACGCCTTCCGGCAGTTCCACAACCTTGAGAATGAATCCCTCATGGCTCTCATCGAATACTTTGTCGATGATATCCATGTGTTCCACGCCGATGCCGTGATCGGCGTGGAACAGGGTGAGTCCCGCTTCAGTCTTGTTGGATTTCTTCTTGATCCTTGCCATGTGTTCCTTTCATTGCCCCGCTCGGGGCTCCGGGTTCGTATCGCAGCGAATGGACCATCCATTCGCTGCGATCGGTTGGAGCCGAAAAGCTCCGGCCAGGCTAGGAAACCATCGGTCCTAGCCTGGCCGGAAATCATCGGCAAAAAACCCCCTGCCAGACCGGAGCCTGGCAGGGGGTTGTTTTTGTGGCACAAAAAAACCCCCGGAACCGTGTGGCTCCGGGGGTTGAGATCAGTATTTCCAAGCCTGGGAGACTTTCGTCTCCCCTGCTGCCAGTGCCTTTCGGCACCGGCTCAAAGATGGCGCTGCTTGGCCTTTGAGATAGGGCATGTCGTAGTCCCATCCGTTGCAGCTTCCCGCTGCGACTTGAGTCCTCGGCCATCTGGATCTGAACTCAAGCTCATCAACCTTGCCAATGCGGTAGAATCCGTTGTCACTTGTACGCATGTTTTTCTTGGCCCATACTCGGGCCGAGATATGCTCTTCCAGGTCGTCACCGACCTGTGACCAATGGATGTCTACTACTCCGCTACCAAAGTATTGCGAGGCGTAAACCTCGATCTCCTTGGGGGCTGCCGGCTCCGGCTCCGGCTCCGGCTCCGGCTCCGGCATCGCCCCCCTGGTGTCGTACTCTCGGGTAAGATCTTCTGTTTTTTGGGCAGCATCGGCCAAGCTGCCCTTGGTTGTGAAGAAGATTGCGTCGTTCCCCGCCACGAATGCCGAGGTTCGACCAGACTGTGCCCTACGGACACTGATCTTGTATCCGTAGGTGTCCTCTTCAATTTTGGCGTCGTAACGACGCCTCTCAAAGAACATGGTTTTGTTCATGTTTTTTCCTTTCATCGCCCCACT
Organism: uncultured Burkholderiales bacterium; assembly: GCA_964423525.1. GTDB lineage: Bacteria > Vulcanimicrobiota > Xenobia > Xenobiales > JADMJV01 > CAYRFU01. The sequence continues at coordinate 22,351 of CAYRFU010000054.1, forward strand.
CGGGGCTCCGGGTTAGGAGCGCAGCGAATGGACCATCCATTCGCTGCGAATCGGTGATTCCGAGGGCTCCGTATTATCGGACAACCTCGGAGCCGAAAAGCTCCGGCCAGGCTAGGACACATCGGTCCTAGACTGGCCGGAAATCATCGGCAAAAAAACCCCCTGCCAGACCGGAGCCTGGCAGGGGGTTTTTTTGGGGCACAAAAAAACCCCCGGAACCGTGTGGCTCCGGGGGTTTTTTCTACAGGTTCTGAAGGGCTGCGGCGATGGCCGCAACCTGGTTTTTGAGCATCTCGATCTCGTCCGCCTTGTCGGCCTTCTTGGAAGCCTTCTTGGAAGCCTTCTTGGGGGCCTTCTTGGCCTTCTTGGGGGTCGGCTCCCAGCCACCCCGAACGGCAGCCTTGTACACAAAGCCCGCATCTTTCTGGGTAAGCCGGAGCTTACCCCGATAGGCCATGCCGTCTCTCTTGGTCTGGTTCACCATGGAGGTATTACCATCCATGAGGGCGACCAGCTTCGGTAGAAGCGAGAATGCCCATGAAACAGTCCCGCCTCCAGGCACTTCATCGTTGTGGATGAACGCCAGAACAACCTGTTGGAAGTTCTCGTGTGCCGCCTTCAGGAATTCCTGATCTTCAAGCAATTCTCCGAACTGCTCGTCGATGTTATCCGGCACCACGTTTTCTGCGTTTTTCGGCTCCGCCGCAGAGGAGCCGCCGAACTGGATGTAACCCTTACTGTCAAAAGTCGCTTTTGCCATTGTCACTCGCTTCTTCTCCCGGCAAAACCGGGATCTGCTTTGTTTTTTTTGTGTATATCTCACCATGAGACATACACTATTCAGTTGTAGATCAGAACCGAAACGCCACGGGGCGACGGGACGGCTCCGACCCGGCTCCGACCCTGCCACGGCGACGGCTCCGGGGTCCAGGGGCTTTTTCGCTCCCCCCTTGGGGGGAGCGGTCGCCGGTCGGCGGCCCCCTCTCCAAACGGAGATACTCTCCATTCAGAGGTAAATCCTACGAGGTACATCAACGGTACTCGAAGGATCACATTCTCTGATATCTCTCACTATTGGTTGTGTACCATAATGAGCCTTATCGTACACTACTTTATCATATATGCCGGTTGCTTGACAGTTATTCTTTGCGGTGGTACCCTATTGCCAAGCGGTTGGGCCCAAAGACTTGGCCGCTTGGCAATAGGGTACCACCGCACTTTCGATTTTTGATATTATCGGCCTTTAGATAGCTGGCGCATCACTTTCGATAAAAAAGCCCCTCGGGCACCCCTTCTGCCGGCCTTTCGATATTTGCGAAAATGACCCTTCGATAAACGCCCTCCATTCGCTTGCAAAGGCCACCCCTGAGCCATGGAAGACCTCGTGCCGATCCAGATCACTGTCAGCATCCCCAGCCAACAAGAGGCTGACCATATCCACCCGGCCGGGACGGCTGGGCGGGTCGTCGAGCACCTCGGCGGGGACGCCTATCTGCTGGAGCTGAGGGTCGATGACGCCTCCCTGGAGGGAGGCGCATGGTACGAGGCCATTGAGGCCTACGAGCACGAGTTTGAGCGCGTCCCCTTACTATGACCCTTACGCGGTAGAATGAGCCTATGGCGACCCGTCAAAACCCCCGGACCCCCGGCGCCAAGAACCTGCGTGGAGAGCAGAAGCTGGACATCGTTCGGATGTACCGGTCTGGTCGCTCGATCCGCCAGATTGCCCGCGACCTCCGGGTCAAGCAGGGTACCGTATATAGGTTCCTGGCCCGCATGGGCGAGCTGGTACGCCAGCGCCCGTACGATCCCCGTCCCTATGACCCGAGGGCGCTCGTCGACACCTTCGAGGGCGACCAGATCTTCCAGATGTACGAGACCACGCCCATGAGCTTTCGGGACGTGGCTACGGTCCTCGGTCGCCCCAAGTCCACGGTCGGAAACTACCACCGACGCAATCGCATTTCCCGGGGGATCCGGCGCCGGCGAGGCAAGCCTGCGGCCGTACAAAACCCATCGCTGATGCGACCAGAGGCCATGATGCGCGGCGAGCGGGCCCTCCAGTGGACGCTCCCCGAGTCTGATGACCCCGAAGCCGTCGGACCCCGGCAGGGCGAGAAGGCCACCTATATCGGCACCCGTGCGTACCCACTGGGTCAGCCACGTTTTTATGTGGTCCCCAGCGCACTGTACGAGATGGCCGCAAAAAAGAGCGGAATCCCGAGGAGCGTTGAGTGGCTGGAATGGCTTGAACAGGAGATCGGCGACCCCAACAAGGCTGAGGCCTCGTCCCGAAAGACCCTGGTAACCCCCAAATGGCTTGCCAACCGGACCCAGAACTACTCCGAGGAGGAGGCACTGAGGCGCCTGGAGAGTTTGGCCGAGGACGAGCCCGGTGTTCTGGAGGCGGTTGGAATCCCCTACTTGCGCCCGGGCGACGTCGTCTCTCTGGCCAAGCCCGACAGCCGCAAGCCGAGGCCCACGGCGCTGATCCATGAGCGCACCGACGGGTCAGCCATGACCTTCTATGAGGTCCTGGTACCCGTCGATTTCGGCGACGCCCGCGAGCTTTTACGCGTCTGGGTCGAGGCCAGCCTGCTCGATAACCCCAGGATTGACCCGGACGACCCCATCATTATTGAACGCGAGAAATATTCCGGGGACGAGAAGGCGGCCAAGTCCGAGCGCAAGCTTGAACGAGAGACGCTTCTGAGACCCGCATCTGCTCCCGAGCCCGTCGCAATTCTCGATGCGGAGGAAGATGAAGACGTCGGTCCTTCTCTGACCACACTGATGCCCACGTTTACGGCCCCGCCACCTCCGGTCGCAGCGAGTGATTCCGAGCCCATGGGCTTCGATTTGATCGGTGGCGCTGGGTCACCCGAACTCACCGTTGCCCCCACTGATGCCATGCCTGTATCCGAAAAGCTCCGCCAGCAGATCACCTCCACCCAGTCGGGCCAGATGCCCTCGATGCTCATCGTATTCGGTGGTCGCAAGGGCTTCCCCAAGGGCTACAACCGCAACCGCCTGGCATCCTTCATCGAGGATTTGGCCCCCGACCTTGTCACCGTCGGCGGCCCCGAAGGTGTGGAGGGCCTGGCTGCCGACACAGCCAAACAGATGGGGATCACGGTCGACAAGCTCCCGAAAAAGGCGTCCCAGAAGCGCAACAAGAACTTCATCGAGCGCCTGGCGACCGGCATGGCCGAGGAGAATTTCACCGTGGTGGGCCTCGACGCGGGCGGACCCGGAAGCGCTGACCTGCGCAAGCGACTGACGAAGATCGGTGTTCCCCTGATCGGGCTCGAAGAT
>CAYRFU010000055.1:0-24944 GCA_964423525.1 uncultured Burkholderiales bacterium
CTCTGATTCAGGCCCGGGCCGCCAGCCACCAGCTCAAGCAACCGTGATTGGTCCTGTTCGCTTTCTAAAGCGTGCTCCATCACGGCCAGATTATGCTCCGTGAAGTCGGGATTTTCGAGGGCTGCGTCGAGAATCGCACTGCCGCTGCCCTCGCTGTAGTTGTATTGAGCCCCCTTCTCGGTCATCACTTTGGCCAGGCGGGTTTGGGCCTCGCTGAGATGGCGCACGCCGCCTGTCGCCACCTGAGCCTCGGCCACGGTCAACTCTTCCAACAGGTCGCCGGTGAGGGCCCGCTCGCTATCGTGGTTGTCGATATAGCCCACAATAACTTCGTAGGAATTGATGCCCTCGGCTTCCAGCCGATCCTCGATGCCAGCTGCTTCCCGCTCGGAGAGGTCCGGCTTAGTCGAGAGGAATCGGAACAGCGCGTTCCCGTCAGCCCAGTCCTCTTCACTGAAAGCTTTGTCGAGAACGGCCTCCATCGCTCGGGTCTGGGGGCCTTCCCGAAGCTCTTCGGCCTCCAGCACGGTCACCAGGGCGGTTGAAGTTTCAAACTGGTCGGTCGTGTCCAGTCCGTCCAGGACCTTACTGGCCATCTCCAGGCGAACATCAGAAAGACCGTCCATCTGAATGAGGCGCGAGAGAACCGGCCCCGGGTTCCAGTCGTGCCTGGCCAGAGATTGCCCGATCTGGGCCGCCAGTTCGAACTGGTTATCATCCAGGGTATAGCCGTCGAAAATGGTCTCGAGAAGCCCCGCCACGTCGTTACCTTCGAGATTCTGAGCACTCAAGAAATGGGTGCTGAGTTCGGCCTTCTGGCCGCTGAACTCTTCTTCAGCAACCCTGGTGATCAACTGATTAGCGTCCTTGAAGTCGGTTTGCTCGGCGGCCGCTTGAGCGATGGCCACCACCAGGTCTTTCGCATGCTCATCGAAGGGAGCATTCGAAGCCACCGCCAGGGCGGCTTTGCGAGTGTTGAAATGGGGGTTCTGGTGACCCTCGGTCTGAAGCAGATGTCGGATGGTCTCGACCTGCTCGTCGGCCAGTCGGGCGTTGGCCAGACCCGTCTGGAGCAATTCGTTGCCGTAGGTGAAATCTTCGTGAGCGTCGGCATAGTCGTCGATCACGATCGCTAGCCTGTTGTGGCTGGGATTGATGTTGTCGGTCCTGAGGGTATCGATGACGGCCTGAGTTTCATCAAAATTCGCTTTGGCATCACGGCTATCCAGCAGGTCGTCGACTGTGTCGACGTGCACCTCGGTCAGCTCTTCCTGCTGAAGGACGGACACCACCACATCGTGACCACCCTCCCAGGCCTCCCCGCTCAGCCATCCCACCTTGGAGGCTTCGTCGGCAGTTCGCCTGATGATCTCAAGCTGCTCCGCGTCTTGAACGCCTCGGCGGGAGATCTCGAGAAGAGAGTCGCTCTCGTTCCAGCGATTGTTTTTGCGAGCCGAGTCCAAGACCACATTCTGAGCAGTTTCCGTGAGCGCGTCATCATCGGGTGCTCCACCTCCCCCACCGAAAAGGGCGTTGAAGGCGGTGACCCCTACTCCGGCTACCAGCAAGCCCTTCTGCAACGGGCTCAGTGTAGCATTGTACCGACCTTTGGGCTGGTCAGCTTGATGGCGACCTGAGGACACCTCCTCGGTGTCTACCGGCTCGATCTTCTGGGGTTCCACGTCCTGAGGGCCGAGCTCGCCCACCTGCTGCCCTTTAGGGACCGCCGTCCGAGGGTCGATCCCTCGAAACATTGCCGATTTGCCGGCTCCCGCTGCATCAAAACCTTGACTCATGTCTGTCCACCTTACTCGATAGGGTGTAACACGGTCGGACCGGGCCAGCTTACCAGAGGGTCCTGAAAGAAATCTTACGATGGTAGCCTCTGTTAAGATTTTAGCAAGGCAGCCCGGCTATTCTTAAAACAGCTCAACCAGCTAAGGAGGGACACGGCTGCGAGGCCCATTTGCCATGCTCGATCTGACCAGTTACGGCAGCGCCTTGGGAAACCCGCTCGAGGCGCCAACCCCAAGACGACCGAGAATGTCGAACCACCCTCAACCAAGGCATTTTCGCCAGGCCGACGTCAGCCAGCTCTCGTTGCGCCAGAAACTCTTCGGCAGTGCCGACACCCTGGTCAGGAGGTGGCATAGTTTTCGATCGTCTGCCCCCCTGACCGAGGCCAGCCGCAACGCCAACCAACTGAGAAACCAGCTCGCGGAAGCCTCTTTTATGCCGGGCCAGCCCAGCGCTCGAGGTCGTTTGCTCCAAACCCGCTTGCCAGGAGAACCGAAGTGGTTGTCTCCCCAACCGCCGCAGCCTCACGGAACCTCCAGCCATCGGCCTTTGACTTCTGCCGTGCCCATCTTCAATCCCACTCTCGACCGATTGTTCTCCCCCCGCCGGACTTTGGTGAACGCTCGGCCCCTGAGCATGGAGCGGCGGACTCAATTTCTAAGCTCCTCGTCCCGGCAGCGCCCGCTTGACCCCCTCGCCTCGACACGACCCGGCCAGAATTCCTCCAGAACCCGGCAAAGGGAGGTGATGAGAGCCGCCTCCTCTCGTCCTCTGGCGATGCAATCGAGGCGGGGAAGCCTCAAACTGACTTCTCACCACCCTGCCTTCCGTCACCGCCTGACCATTCTCAACCTCAAAGAAGCTGGTTCCCAGGCGGCCCGCCAGGCCGGGAGTTCTGTCTCCGCCTTGCTGAAAAAACTTTATCGTGACCAGGAGCTACTGAACGAAAGGCAGGCGGTCAACTTTCTCAGCTTGATCCTTCGCCTGGGGGGGGACTTCACATTTGAGCACTCAACCAGTGTTCTCGATCTGGCCCTGGAGTTAGCCGACGAGTTTGGGGTGACTGACCCGGTCACTCGCCAACAGATCCGTTTGGGCTCCCTCTTGAAGGACATCGGGGAAATGGGTTTTCTGCTGGACCGAGAGTCGCCTGAGAAACGAGAAGCGATCGCTCAATTCCTGAAGGGAGAGCTCCTCAGGGCTGGCCTGCTCCACGACATTGGAAAGATCCGTATTCCCCCTGAGATCCTCCACAAGCCAGGACCATTGACCGACGAGGAATACGCTATTATCAAGCTTCACCCCGTGCACGGAGAGAGAATCGTGTATCCGATCGCCAGCCTTCGCCACCTCTGCCCGGCCATCCGGGGTCATCACGAAAGGTGGGACGGTGGCGGATATCCCGATGGTTTAAGGGGCGAACAGATTCCCCTGGCGGCGCGCGTCATCGCGGTAGCGGATGTCTATGACGCCCTGGCCACCGAACGTCCCTACAAGAGGAAGATGGAGCCTGAAAAGATTCGTAACGTCTTTAGGAAGGGCCAAGGAACGCAGTTCGATCCGGCCCTCACAGAGGCTTTCCTCCGCGTCTTGGCCCGTCGCCAGCCGATCGCCAGAGGCCGGTTCTAGTCGGCTTGGAGCCAGGCCAGAATCTCTTGCTCACAGTCGTCAACCCGGGCCGGCACAGTGCGCCAGCTCAAGCCCCGCTGGCGTGCCTCTTTGGCCAGGGCCACCAACTCCGGCTCCGGCTGGGGTAACACCATCTTGGTCAGGATCTCCTCGGGGGTTCCTTGACTGCGCACCTGACCGGCTTCAAGCACCACCAGTCGGTTGGCCAGGGAGAGGAATTCCTCCACCTGATGAGTCACCACCACCAACGTCTTATGCCACTGATTTAACCAGGCGTGGAACTGGCGGCGGGCGCCAGGATCGAGGGCAGCAGTCGGCTCATCAAGGATCAAGACCTCGGGTTCGGTGGTCAGAATGCTGGCCAGAGCGACTCTCCTGGCCTCCCCCATCGAGAGGCTTGCAGGTGAGCGACCTAAAATAGGCTCTAAGCCAAACTGAGCGGCAACTCGCTCCACTCTAGCAGCCACCTCAAGCCCAAATTGACGGGGGGCAAAGGCCAGTTCGTCGTAGACCGTGGCCTCGAAAAGTTGATGTTCGGGAAACTGAAAAAGGAGACCGACTCGACGTCGAATCCTGCGCCGGGCGTCAGCCTCGGTCAGGTCCTCTCCCAGCACCCGAACGGAGCCTTGCTGAGGGGCGAGAACCCCGTTTAGATGGGCGACCAGAGTGCTCTTCCCGGAGCCCGAATGGCCACACAAAATCAGGCGGTCACCCTCTTGGAGTTCCAGAGACAACCCTTTTAGGGCGGCCGTCTGGTGCGGTGAGCCGGCCTGATAGCGAAAGAATAGGTCTTGAATCTCTATGACTGGCAAAGTCTCTCCACCTGCTCAAAGAACCTTTCCCCCTGGCGCGGGTCGAGCTCGAGCTGGCGCTGCTGAAAACGACGATACAGTTCCCAGAGGGGCGGAAGTTCGAAGCCGGCCTTTAGGAGTCTCTCCAGGCTCTGGCCAGGTTCCCGGAAATCATCGACCACCTCGCCTTGCTCGAGGACCACGACCCGGTCGGCCATCAGGACCTCCCGACTATCGTGGGTAATCATTAAGATCCCAAGCTCCGTCTCTCGCCTCAACTTCTCGATCGCCCTCAGGAACGAGCGCCTGCCGGACGGGTCCAGCATCGAAGTGGCCTCGTCGAGCACCAAAAAACGCGGCTGCATCGCCAACACGGCGGCCAAGGCGATTTTCTGCTTTTGGCCTCCAGAGCAAAGATGGGGGTCCCGGGCCCGTAGTACCTCCAGGTCAAAATCCCGGATCATCTCTTGCACTCGCTTTTCGATCCGCTCGGGCTCCCAACTAAGATTCTCAGGTCCGAAGGCGATCTCGTCTTCTACCGTTTGGGCCACGAGTTGGCTATTGGGATCTTGAAAAACCATACCGACTCGCCTCTGGACCTCCCGCTCCGGATCATAGGTCGAGGTCAGGAGTCCGTCCACCGAGACGAGACCCCGGCTAGGCAGCAGAAGCCCGTTCAAGAGGCGCCCCAGGGTGCTCTTTCCGCTACCGTTGTGCCCAACTAGAGCAGTCACCTCACCCGTGGCCAACTCCAGGTCGACTGGGCCCAGCACCTTCTGGTCCGGCTGGTAAGCATATTCAACCTGACGTAGTTCTATCAAAACAGAAAAGTCCCGCGCACGAGTGATGCGCGGGCCTCAATGGAAGTAGGCGCTGTTAAGACCGGAGGAGTGGTCGGTTAAGCTTCGCCGCCCACCAACTCGATCATTGCCATCTCGGCCCCGTCACCTTTGCGGGGATAGAGGCGAATAATCCGGGTGTAACCACCCTTGGGACGCTCCAGGCTGCCTCCCTCGGCGTAAAGCGGGGCAATCATGTCGAACAGTTGCTGGGCTACGGCCCGGTCTGGACGGGTCTTGAGCCCTCGAGATCGACGGTTGGCGTTGCTAGTGCTGTTGGTGAGGAGATGACGAAATACCTGACGCTTATGAGCCAGAGATTTCTCGGGGTTGCTACTCTTCTCGTTATGAGCTTTCACAGCCGAGGTGATCAGCGGCTCGACGAAGCTCGAGAGCTCTTGAGCTCGGGCGTGAGTGGTCGTGATTCTCTGGTGCTGTAGCAATGACCGCGCCATGTTGCGCAGCATGCTGAGACGGTGCCCCTGGGGACGCCCCAGTGTTCTGGTTTTGACTCGGTGTCTCATGATCTCCTCCGTTAGCTGACCCCGATCTAGTCGGGTGTGCTAGGCTGAAGCGAAAGGTTTCGCTCCACCAATTTCTCCTTGATTTCGTCTAGGGACTTTTGTCCAAAGTTCTTCAGCTTCATAACGTCCTCCTCAGAATAAGTCAGGAGTTCGCCGATGGTGCGAATACCGGCACGCTTGAGGCAGTTGAGTGAGCGGACCGAAAGTTGAAGGTCTTCGATGGGAGTCTCGAGCAGCTCCGCCTCGGGACCCGTCGGCTCGGCCTCGGTCTTGGTGGGCGGCTCAAGGTCGGTGAAGAGGCTCAGCTTGACCTGCATGATGCGGGCTGCTTCAGAAATCGCCTCGTAGGGCTTCAGGCTTCCGTCGGTCCAGACCTGAAGGGTGAGTTTATCAAAGTCGGTGCGCTGCCCGATACGGGTATCTTCAACGACGTAGTTCACCTTCATGATAGGGCTGAAAATCGAGTCGACCGGGATGATGCCGATGACCTGCTCTTGATCGCCCTGTTTCTCAGCCGGAACGTAACCCGCGCCTTGGGACACGTAAAGGTCCATTCCTAGACGACCGCCCTTCTCAAGAGTGGCCAGGGGTAGCTCGGGATTGAGCAGCTGGACCTCGGGGTCAGGCAGGATATCGGCCGGGGTCACGATGCCGGGGCCGGAGGCCTCGAGTCGCAACAGTTTACGCTTGTCCGTCGTCAACTTCAGGTTGAGCTTTTTGAGATTCAAAATGATCTCGGTGATATCTTCTCGCACCCCCGGCAGGGTGGTGAACTCGTGGAGCACGCCGTCTATCCGCACGTGGGTGATGGCCGCGCCGGTCAAAGCCGAGAGCAAGACTCTCCGGAGCGAGTTGCCCAGGGTGATCCCAAAGCCCCTTTCTAGGGGTTCGATCACGAAAGCGTTGTCCGAGACGGCAGTAACCTTCGGGACGATCTCTTCTTCGGGTGCGCTCGCTGTTTGGAGCAAAGCATCTAGCATGGAATTTTCCTAACCTTCCTCTATGGCGCTTACTTCGAGTAGAACTCGACGATTAGCTGCTCGTTGACCAGGGTGTCGATCTCAGCCCTGGAAGGCAGGTGGTCTATACGACCCTTGGGATGGTCGCCGTCGAGTTCTAGCCACTGGGGCACCTGTCGGATACGCGCTCGCTGAACGGATTCCTGGATAAAAGGGTTATTGACGTGGTTTTCCCGGATCTCGATGGTCTCGCCGGGCCGAACGATGTAACTCGGGATGTCGAGCTTGCGTCCGTTTACGGCAACATTTCCGTGGGCCACCAGTTGTCGGGCCGCCGAGCGCGAGGCTGCAAAGCCTAATCGATAGACGACGTTGTCAAGCCGACGCTCGAGGTAGCGGAGGAAGTTCTCACCTGAGACACCTGGCTGGGAAGCAGCTTTTTTGAAATAAGTTCGGAACTGCTTCTCGTTGATTCCATAGATACGACGGAGCTTCTGCTTTTCTCGCAGCTGGATTCCGTAGTTGGAAAGCTTCTTTTGGCGACCAGGCCCGTGCTGACCCGGCGGGGAAGGACGGCGCTCAATGGCGCACTTGCTGGTAAAGCAACGCTCCCCTTTCAAGAAGAGTTTGGTCATTTCTCGGCGGCACAAACGGCACACCGCTCCAGTATATCTGGACACGGCTTCCTCCTAAATATCCTGTAACTAGACTCGGCGTCGCTTCGAGGGGCGACAACCGTTGTGGGGTATAGGGGTGACATCACGGATTAAAGTGATGTCCATCCCGGCGGCTTGCAAGGAACGGATGGCGGCTTCACGGCCGGACCCCGGTCCCTTGACGTAAACTTCGAGGCTTCGCATTCCCTGATCAGCGGCGGCGCGGGCAGCTTGCTCGGCGGCCACACCAGCGGCAAACGGGGTGCTCTTGCGCGAGCCGCGGAAACCCTGGCCTCCGGCGGATGCCCAGGAGATCGCGTTGCCTTGCATATCAGAAATGGTCACCAGTGTGTTGTTGAAGGTCGACTGGATGTGCGCTACGCCGCGCGAGACATTCCTAACGACCTTTTTCTTTTGCCGAGCGGCCTTCTTCTTGCCCTTTGCCATGGGTGGCTTCCTCCAAAAATCCTAACTCTTTTTACGACGACCGACGGTCCGTTTAGGACCTTTTCGGGTCCGGGCGTTGGTCTTGGTTCTCTGACCTCGAACGGGCAGGCTGCGTCGGTGGCGAATACCTCGGTAGCAGTTGATCTCGATCAGTCTTTTGATGTTCTGGGTGATCTCGCGACGCAGGTCACCTTCCACTTTGACGTTTTTTTCAATCTGTTCGCGGATTCGCGAAACGTCATCCTCGGTGAGATTGCGGACCCGGGTTGACGGGTCGATCCCTGCCGCCTGGAGAATCCTCTCCGAAGTGCTACGACCGATCCCGAAAATATAAGTCAGGCCGATCAGCACCCGTTTGTCTCTGGGTAAGTCTACCCCTGAGATTCTAGCCATATAAAGACTCCTAACCTTACTAGCGCTCGGCCCAAGACCGGGGCGCTAACCCTGAATCTGTTTATGCTTCGGGTTGGAACAGATGACCCGCACCCGACCCTTGCGCACGATGATGCGGCACTTCTCGCACCGCCTTTTTACTGAAGGCCTGACTTGCATCTGACTCCTCCTCTAATTAGCGAGGGCTGGCCGGCCAGTGGTCGACGATGCGACCCCGCCCGGGGTGATACCGAGACAGCTCAAGCTGGACTCGGTCGCCCTCAAGAACCCTGGTCATGAGATTGCGAAGGTTGCCTGCCACGTGGGCGGTTACCAGTTCACCATCAGCCAGTCGCACCCGATACATCGAGCGTGGAAGGATGGCCACAATGGTTCCTTCCTGGGCCTCGAGCGAATCGGTCACTGGTTCTCTCCAAAACCGAACGCATGTGTCCGGAAAAAGATACCCGGCTATTCTACGTACTTAGACCGTGTTCGTCAAGATCTTTGGCCCATTCTTTGTGATTGCCACCGTATGTTCAAAATGAGCCGACGGTTTTCGGTCTAGGGTTTCGATGGTCCACTTGTCTCGTTTTACCCGAACCCGGTGGTCTCCGAGGTTGACCATCGGCTCGATAGCGATGACCATTCCTTCTTGGAGCTTTGGCCCGCGCTCAGGCGTTGTGTAGTTGGGAACCTGGGGGTCCTCGTGCATCTCGCGGCCGACGCCGTGGCCAACCAGCTCTCGGACGATTGAGAACCCGGCTCCCTCAACATGATCTTGAACGGCTTTGGAAATGTCTCGCACGTGGTTACCCAGTCGCGCTTGCTCGATGCCAAGAAAGAGAGACTCCTTGGTGATATCGAGCAATCTTTGGTGCAGATCGGGGATATCGCCCACTGGGATCGTCACGGCCGAGTCGGCGATGTAACCTTCCCAGACCACACCACAGTCGACGCTGACCAGGTCACCGGCTCGCAGCTTGCGAGAGCCGGGAATCCCGTGTACGACTTCTTCGTTGATCGAGATACAGAGAGTGGCCGGGAAGCCCTGGTAGCCTTTGAAGGCTGGCCGAGCTCCCTGCTTCACGATATAGTCTTCCGCGAGCTTATCCAACTCGCGGGTTCGGACGTTTACGTCACAAGCCTCGCGCACCGTCTTTAGGACGGTAGCCAGGATCGTTCCGGCCTGGTCGATCAAGTCGATTTCTCTGGGCGACTTGAGGTGAATCATCGGGCTGCGGCCCGCCCTTCTAGCTTGCGCTCAATCTCGATCTGGACCCTCAGGATCTCCTGGTCGGCGTCCACCTCGTGGAGGAGCCCTTTGGACCGGTAGTGGGCCACCACCGGGCGGGTTTGGGCATCATACTCTTGAAGTCTAGTGCGAATCTTCTCTTCCTGGTCGTCGGGACGCTGAACCAGAGTCGCTCGGCACTTATAACCGTCACACCGGTCGGCCGTGCGGGGAGGATTGTTGAGCAAGTGATAAATCTTGCCACACTGCTCGCAGATTCGCCGGTTGGAGAGTCGACGGATGATCACTTCATGCTCGATCACAAGCAGGAGGGCCGCGTCGATTCTAGTGCCTTTCTTCTCCAAGTATTCGTCCAGAGCGGCGGCTTGGCCGGGCGAGCGGGGAAAGCCATCTAGCACGTAACCATCACTCGCGTCGGGCTTCTTAAGTCGCTCCTTCAAAATGTTGAAGACTAGCTCATCAGGCACCAGCTTGCCCTGGCCCATTAAAGCCTCGGCTTGCTGGCCACACTCGCTACCGTCTCGAATCATCTCCCGGAGCATATCCCCGGTCGAGATATGAGGAACCCCATGCCGACTACACAAGTAGTCAGCCTGGGTTCCTTTTCCCGCACCGGGCGGGCCTATTAGAATGATGCGTGAAGGGCGCTTCACGGGTCTCCTATTTCATGAATCCCTGGTAGTGTCGCATCACCAAACGAGCTTCGATCTGCTGCATGGTATCGAGGGCTACACCGACGATAATCAGCAAGGAAGTCGCACCAAGATAGAAGTTGGTCACCCCAGTCAATTGCATCACCAGGGTGGGAGCGACGGCGAGAGCAGCCAGATAGAGGCCTGCCACCAAGTTGAGACGGTTGAGGATCTTGTCGAGGTATTCCGCCGTAGGACGCCCAGGACGGATTCCGGGGATGAACCCACCAGCCTTCTTCAGGTTGTCGGCCAAGTCGTCCACATTGAGTGTGATGGCCGAATAAAAGTAGGTGAAGAAAATCACCAGACCCATATAGACGATGTTGTAAAGGATTGTCCGTTCGTTGAAGTAGGTCTGCAAGAACGTCTGGAAGGTGGCTCCATAGGCCCCTGGCAAGAATCCGGCTACGGTAGCGGGCAAGAACATAATGGAGATGGCGAAAATCAAAGAGATGACGCCGGAGTTGTTGACCCGAATCGGAATGTAAGACGACTGCCCGCCGTAGACCTTGCGGCCCACTTGTCGCTTCGGGTATTGAACCGGAACCTTCCGCTGTCCCAGTGTGATCGCCACAATCGACATCACCATAATGACGGCAATCACGAAGAAGAAGATCAGCGGGAGGACACCCGAGCGCGCTCCTTGGGCGATGGCCGTGTCGATGGCGGCCCGAACGTAGGTCGGGTAGGACATCACAATACCGGCGAAAATCAGCAGTGAGACGCCGTTCCCAATGCCTTTGTCGGACATGAGCTCGCCCAGCCACATCAGGAAGGCCGTTCCTCCGAGTAAGGCGGTGACCACCATCAGGTAGTAGAGGGGGCTGTCCGAGGCGAAAATTTTCTGGCCCGGCACACTGCGAAGACTGACCACCATCATAGTGGATTGAAGCAGGGCCAGCACCATGGTCAACTGACGGGTCCACTGACCCAACTTGCGGCGTCCATGCTCTCCCCCTTCTTTCTGAAGGTCCTTGAGCTGGGGAATCACCACCGTCAGGAGTTGCATAATAATGGAGGCGTTGATGTAGGGCGTAATGCCCATCGCCGCGATAGAGAACTTGCTCAGCGCGCCTCCCGTAAACATACCCAGAAGCTGAAACAGGGCCCCTTGCTGGAGCAGAGCCTGCCAGACCTCGCGGTTAACGCCCGGAACGGGCACGTGGACGGCGAGCGCGAACACCGCGAATCCGCCAAAGAGCCAAAAGATACGGTTCCGGACGTCCGGAACCGAAAATGCCTTGAAAAAGCTACCGATCATCGCTTTCTAAATCACCTCGGTTTTTCCACCTGCACTCTCGATCGCTTCTCGAGCCGAGCCGGTGAATGCGTGGAGCGCAACCGTCAACTTCTTAGAAAGCTCTCCGCTACCCAGCACCTTGATCGGCTGGCGAACCGACTTGACCACCTTATGCTCAAGCAGAAGCTCGGGCGTTACGGTGGTGTCGGCTTCAAACCGATCGAGATCGCTCAGGCAGATCTCGGTGTACTCGGTGCGGAACGGGTTCCGGAAGCCTCGATACTTAGGCAGACGCCGATACCACGGGGTCTGACCACCTTCGAAGCCGGGGCCTTTGCCGCCGCCCGAGCGTGAGTTCTGGCCGTTAAAGCCTCGTCCGCCGGTTTTGCCGAGCTTGCCGCCACGGCAGATCCGACGCCGCGCTTTGCGGGCACCTTTGTTTGCTTTCAGATCCTTGCCAGTCACTGCTCTGCCTCCAAATTCTCTTAGACCTGGGCCGGTTCTATCGTGCCCAGCGGAGCGCTCGCCTGGGCGATGCGCTCCTGGACCAGTCCAGCGATTTTCGGGCCGACCAGCTCCTCGACGGTTTTACCCCGGCGAGAGGCCACATCTTCAGCCCACATCAGCTCGCTTAAACCTTTGACGGTCGCATAGACGATGTTGATAGCGTTGTCGGAGCCGAGCGATTTGGTCAAAATATCTCGAATTCCAGCTAACTCTACCACCGCGCGCACAGGACCGCCTGCGATAACCCCGGTTCCTGGGGCAGCCGGCTTGAGCATAACCCGCACCGCACCGAACCGAGCCAGGTGGTAGTGAGGAATGGTCGTGCCTTCGATGGGGACGCGAATCAGGCTCTTCTTGGCGGCTTCGGCTCCTTTGCGAATCGCTTCCGGAACTTCACCAGCCTTACCCAAAGCGCAACCTACGTGGCCACGTCCGTCTCCTACTACCACTAGAGCGGAGAACGAGAAACGCTTACCCCCTTTGACAACCTTCGAAACACGGTTGATCTTGACCACCTGCTCGCGCAGGTCCAGGCCAGACGGGTCTATCCGCTTGCGACTTTTCATCATTCCTCCTAGAAGTTCAGCCCTTTATCACGAGCGGCCTGGGCCAGGGCGGCGATGCGACCGTGATACTTGTAGCCGGCACGGTCGAACACGACCGTTTCAATACCTTTTTCGAGAGCTCGAGTGGCGGCCAGTTCGCCCACCTTCTCGGCTTTCTCCCGCACACTCAGGCCCGACTCGTTCTTGATCGACTCGTCCAGACTGCTGGCCGAGACAAGAGTAGCTCCAGACTCGTCATCAATGAGCTGGGCGTACACCTGCTTGAGGCTGCGGTAGACGCACATCCGCGGTCGGTCGGCCGTGCCGAACAGCTTCTTGCGGACCCTCTGGTGGCGAAACCGGCGGGCCTTATTCTTCGGTTTCTTCTTGATCATGACTTCTTACTCCCTAGACTAGGCCTTACCGGCCTTACCCATCTTCTTGATGATAACCTCGTCGACGTAGCGAATCCCTTTGCCTTTATAGGGCTCGGGGGGCCGGATGGAACGAAGGTTGGCGGCCACTTGGCCGACCTTTTGCTTGTCGATACCGCTGATATGAATCTTATTGATCTTGGCTCGGTTGTCGATCTCAACCTCGAAGTCGATCCCGTCGATGGGGTCGATCTTGACCGGGTGACTAAAACCGAGTTGAAGCTCCAAGCCCTTGCCGGCGGCGGCGGCGCGATAGCCCACGCCGATAATCTGGAGGGATCGCTTGAAGCCTTCGGAAACTCCGGTCACCATATTGGCGATCAGGGTTCGGGCCAGACCATGCTGAGCCCTGAGCTTTCTGGTGTCCTTAGGCCGTTTGACCTCGACCTGCTGGCCGTTGACACTGATCTCTAGTTCAGGGTCCACCTGTTGGGTGAGCTGACCTTTGGGTCCTTTGACGGTTACCAAGCCGTCTTGCGTCTTCAATTCGACTCCTTTTGGTAGTGGAATCGGCTGTTTTCCAATTCTTGACATCGTTAACTCCTCTACCAGACGTAGGCGAGAACCTCGCCCCCGACTTTCTGTTTTCGGGCCTTTTTGCCGGTCATCACGCCCTTGGGAGTCGACATGATCACTGTCCCCATCCCCCCGTAAAGGCGAGGGATACTGTCGGCCCCGACATATTTGCGCAAGCCAGGACGACTGACCCGCTTGAGTCCAGCGATGACACGGGAGCGATCGAGTGAACCGTACTTCAAAGTGACACGGATCACTCCCTGAACTCCAGTGGTGATCACCTGGTAATCTTTGATGAACCCTTCCGATTTGAGCACTTTGGCCACCCGCTCCTTGAGTTTCGAGGCGGGGATGTCGCACTGCTCGTGCATCGCTTTGTTAGCGTTGCGAATCCGGGTCAGCATGTCTGCAATGGGGTCAGTGGTCTGCATTTCTCTTGCCTTTCCTTACTTAGCCTGAATCGGACATCCCAGGAGCCGAAGAAACTCGGCTCCTTCCTCGTCGGTGGGCGCGGTCGTTACAATACAGATGTTCATCCCTCGAACCCGGTCCACTTTGTCGTAGTCGATCTCGGGAAAGATGATCTGTTCTTTGAGGCCGATGGCATAGTTGCCGCGACCGTCGAAAGCTTTGGCTGAGAGGCCGCGGAAGTCACGGATTCTGGGCAACACGATGTTGAAGAGCTTGTCGAGGAAAAACCACATCTTGTTGCGGCGTAGGGTCACCTTGGTGCCGATCTTGACGCCCTGACGGAGCTTAAAGTTCGAAATCGACTTGCGGGCCCTCGTCACAACCGGACGTTGTCCGGTGATCTGCTCTAGTTCCTTGACGGCGTTGTCCAGGGTTTTTGGGTTGGCGACCGCCTCACCCACACCCATATTGATCACGACCTTCTCCAGCTGGGGGATCTGCATGACGTTGTCGTATTTGAACTTTTCCATCATGCCCGAGCGAACGTTGCTCTTGTAGATCTCCTTGAGCCGAATCGGAATCGGGTCGGGAGCGACCGCTGCGGAATCCTTCTTGCCGGAGCCTTTCGCCTTGGCTTTGTCTTGTTTTTTAGCCATTGTCTTCCTCCACTATTTGCCCTTCACGAAGAGGTCGTCTCCGTTTTTGGACAGACGCACTCCACGGACTTTCCCGTCATCATCCTGACGACGTTCCCGACGAACCCGGGTGGGCTTGCCATCGGCGGGCGAAACGACCATCACGTTGCTGATGTGGATCGCCATCGCCTTCTCGATGATGCCTCCCTGGGGGATGGCGGGGGGCTGAGGCTTTTGGTGTCGTTTGACGATGTTGACTCCATCAACCACCACCCGCATCTTCTCTTTGTCGACCTCGAGGACTTCGCCCCGCTTGCCTTTGTCTTTGCCGACCAGGACAACGACCTGGTCGCCTTTTCTCACATGGGTTTTCCTGGCCATTACAACACCTCCGGTGCGAGCGACACGATCTTCATGAATTCGCGGTCACGAAGCTCGCGGGCCACCGGGCCAAAAATACGCGTGCCGCGCGGGTTTTTGTCTTCACGAATGATCACGGCCGCGTTGTCGTCAAAGCGGATGTAAGATCCGTCGGGTCGGCGCACTCTGTGCCTGGTGCGAACCACCACAGCCTTGACCACGTCACCCTTTTTAATGGCCGCGCCTGGCTGGGCTTGTTTGACGCTAGCAACGATGATATCGCCGATGCCAGCGTAGCGACGCACCGAGCCACCAAGGACGCGGATGCAAAGGATTTCTCGGGCACCGGAGTTGTCGGCCACCCGTAATCGGCTCTCTTGTTGAACCATGGCTTCCTCTCCTAACGTGCCTTCTCGAGAATGGTGACGACGCGCCAACGCTTGTGGCGGGACAGAGGTCTGGTCTCCATGATGCGGACCACATCCCCGACCGAACAGGCGTTCTCTTCGTCGTGCACTTTGAATCTCTTCGAGCGCTTAATAATCTTCTTGTAGAGCCGGTGAGGGAACTGGCGGGTGACCTCGACCACGACGGTTTTGTCCATCTTGTCGCTGACCACTCGTCCGATTCTGACTTTCCGGCGTGCTCTTGTTTCTTGAGTCGTACTCATTCCTAGGCCTCCTTACCAGCTCCGACTTGAGCGAGCTCTTTCTCCCGGATCATGGTATGAATCCGGGCGATGTCTTTCTTGACTTGACGGACGCGACGATGGTTGTCGAGGCTTCCGGTAGCCAACTGAAAGCGGAGATTGAAGAGCTCCTCCTTGTTTTCGATGAGCTTGGCACGGAGTTCTTCAAGACTGAACTCACGCAGTTTCTCTTTGAAATCTCGAAGGCTCATGATCACTCTTCTCCCAATACTTCTTTGACGATGAAGCAGGTCTTCATAGGCAGTTTGAACTGCGCCAACCTGATCGCCTCTCGGGCCACATCCTCGGCCACGCCAGCGATCTCGAACATCACCCGACCCGGCTTAACCACCGCAACCCAGAACTCGGGAGACCCTTTACCAGACCCCATTCGGGTCTCGGCCGGTTTCTTGGTCACAGGCTTGTGGGGGAACACTCGAATCCAGACCTTACCACCACGCTTGATATGACGGGTCATCGCGATACGAGCGGCTTCAATCTGGCGGGACGTCACCCAGCTCGGTTCCATAGCCTGAAGGCCAAAGGTTCCAAACTGGACCTTGTTGCCCCGGTGCGATTTACCCCGCATGCGACCCCGATGGGCTCTGCGAAACTTGACTCTTTTCGGACTTAACATCTCTCTCTTCTCCTAGCCCTGTCCCGCCCCGACCGGCTCCTGATTGCGGCTCTCAGGGAGAATCTCACCCCGATAGACCCAAACCTTGACTCCGATCCTTCCGGCTGTGGTAGCAGCTTCTGTGATTGCGTAGTCGACGTCAGCTCGCAGGGTGTGCAAAGGCACTTTGCCCTGAAAGTTTCGCTCGGTTCGGGCGATTTCGTTGCCGCCCAAACGCCCCGACAGCTGAACTTTCACGCCTAGAGCGCCGGCTTTCATAGAACGACCTACAGCCTGCTTCATAGCCCGGCGGAAAGCCACGCGCTTCTCTAGAGCCTCGCAGATATTTTGACCCACGAGGTGGGCGTCAAGCTCAGGCTGCTTGACTTCTTTCACCGAGATTTTGATGTTGCGCTTGGTCAACTTCTCGATCCGGCGGCGCAGGTCTTCAATGCCCGAGCCTCGCTTCCCGATGACCAGTCCAGGTTTGGCCGTGTTCACAATAATGTGGGTCTTGTTGGCCCGCTCGATCTCGATGCGAGAAATCCCGGCGTGGCGCAGATGACCACGGATGAACTTTCGGATTTTATAATCTTCTTCGAGCCACTCGGCGTAGCTCTTATCCTGGAACCAGCGGGACTCCCAGCCGCGAATGATGCCGACTCGGAGGCCGATGGGATGGATTTTCTGGCCCATTCTAGCGAGCCTCCTCTCTCGGTTTGACGACCACGGTGATGTGGCTGGTGCGCTTTTTAACCCCGCTAGCTCGACCTCGAGCGCGCGGAATCCAACGCTTCATGGTCGGTCCTTCGTCGACGAAAACTCGGTAGACGTTGAGGTCTTCCGCGTCGAGTTCTGCGTTGTTCTCAGCGTTAGCAATAGCCGACTCCAGGACTTTTTGGAGGGTGGCCGCCGCCCGCTTAGCGGTGAACTGCAAGATCACCCGGGCTTCGTTGACCGACTTGCCCCGGATCAGGTCCGCTACCAACCGCAGTTTGCGAGGAGCGGTTCTCACATACTTGGCCACAGCTCGGACTTCGGGTCCGGTGGCCATATTGGTATCGATAGCCATTAGTGTCTCCTCTTTCTACTTTCTCTTGCTCTTACGCTCGGCTTTACTGCCGGCGTGGCCTCGGTAGAGGCGGGTGGTTGCGAACTCACCGAGTTTGTGCCCCACCATCTCTTCAGAAATGTAGATAGGCACGTGGCGGCGTCCGTCGTGGATGGCCACAGTGTGGCCGACCATTTCGGGAAAAATAGTGCAGGCGCGAGCCCAGGTCTTAACGACCTTCTTTTCATTGTTGGCATTCAATGCGTCGATCTTCTTTTTGAGCTTGAAGTCAACGTAAGGGCCTTTTCTAACCGATCTTGACACGGGCTACCTCCTACTTCTTCCGCCGCCGAATAATCATCTTATCGCTGGCTTTCTTCTTGCGCGTGCGCAGTCCGAGAGCCGCCTGTCCCCAGGGCGTGCTACTGGGGCGCCCGGGGGTAGACCGGGCCTCTCCACCACCGTGGGGGTGGTCGCAGGGGTTAGTGGCGACACCGCGGATCCGCCCGCGATGACCTTTCCATCGGGTTCGCCCGGCTTTACCATAGAACACGTTTTCGTGCTCGATATTACCGACCTGACCGATGACGCCGCGGCAAGTGCTCGGCACCAACCGAACCTCACCGGAAGGCAGACGAAGATAGGCCTGCTTGCCTTCCTTGGCCATCAGTTGTGCCACCGTGCCGGCAGCCCGAGCGAGTTGGGCGCCACGACCGGGCTGGAGCTCAACATTGTGAATCTGGGTTCCCACCGGGATCCGGTTGAGCGGAAGGCAGTTGCCAACTTTGATGTCAGCGCCCTCACCAGACACGATCTTATCCCCTACTTTCAGACCGAGGGGAGCGATAATATATCGCTTCTCTCCATCAACGTAGTGGACCAGGGCGATTCGGGCCGACCGGTTTGGGTCATACTCGATGGTAGCGACCTTGGCCGGTATGCCATCTTTGTCGCGCTTCCAGTCGATCAACCGATAACGACGCTTATGGCCACCTCCTCGGTGGCGGGCGGTCACCCTTCCGTTGGAGTTGCGACCGGCCGTCTTGCTCAGCGGCTCCAGCAGCGGCTTATGAGGCTTTGTTGTGGTGATTTCCGAGAAATCTTCAACGCTCATGTGCCTGCGACCGGGACTGGTCGGATTAAATTTCCGGGTCGGCATGAATCTATTCCCTTTCTTTAGATTGCAGAGCCCGCCGGGTTTCGGGCGGGCTCTACAAGAACCGCGACGTATCGAAAAGTCGCTCTATCTTAATAGACGCTCCCGCGTTTGCCAACCGTTTGGGCTAGCGGACTCAAAGTGTCTTTCCAGTTGTTAATAATCTGTTTACGCCTCAAAGAGAGGGGTTCCGCCGATTTCGATCTGATCGCCCTGCTTCAGGGTAACGGTAGCCTTCTTCTTCTCAGCCGTATATCCGGTGTGTTTTCCCCGCCGGCGCATTTTGCCGGGGGTTCGGTTGGTCGTGACTTTGGTCACCTTGACGCCGAAGATCTTCTCGACGGCAGACTTAACCATAGTCTTGTTGGCATCTTTGTGAACTTCAAAGGTGTAGCGATTGAACTGGGCCTGGGTCATCGACTTCTCAGTGATGATCGGTCGGATCAAAACGTCGCGATGAGTGATTCCTCTAAGATCTGCAACCGTGCTCGGGACGTGGCTCATGACAGCACCTCTTCTATCTTCTCCAAAGCCTGCTTGGTAGCCACAACGCGCCCGTGATGGACCAGGTCGATAACGTTGAGGTTAGCGGCCAGGACCAGGTTGAGGCCGGGGATATTGGAAGCCGACTTCTCGACTTTCTGATTCGGCTCACTCAGGACCAGGAGAGTTTTTCGTTCTGTCACCTCGAGGTTGGTCAACAGCTCGACGATGGCTTTGGTGCGGAACTCGTCGAGGCTGAGTTCATCGAGGGCCGTCAAGCGAGCCTCGCGAAGTCGGTGAGAGATGGCTGAGCGCAAAGCACCGTGACGCATCTTTTTCGGCAACTTCTGGTTGTAGCTGCGAGGGCGGGGACCGAAAGTGATCCCTCCACCGCGCCAGATCGGAGAGCGACGGCTACCGTGACGAGCCATACCAGTCCCTTTCTGACGCCAGGGTTTGCGACCGCCCCCGCGAACCTCGCCGCGAGTCTTGGTGCAGTGGGTTCCTCGACGCTTGTTGGCGCGAAGACCCACGTAGATCTGGTGGATCAGACCCTGGTTATAGGGGGCGTCGAAGACTTCGTCCTTGAGGTTGAGGTCGCCCACAACCTTCCCGGCCATATTATATAGTGATACTTTTGGCATCGCTTCCTACCTACTTCTTCACCGAGTGGCGAATCGAGACCAGACGGCCATTAGAGCCGGGAACCGATCCCTTCACCAACAGGAGATTTCGTGTGGCGTCAACGGTAACAATTTGGAGACCCAAAGTGGTGATCTTTTTGTTACCCATCTGACCGGGCTTCTTGACGCCCTTAAAGGTGCGAGCCGCGTCGACGGCACCCGTGGAACACGGGGTACGGTGGATCTTGTGGGCACCGTGGCTGGCTGGTCCTCCACCGAAACCGTGGCGTTTCATCGCGCCAGCGAAGCCCTTACCTTTAGAAGTCCCCGAAACATCGACCTTTTGGCCGGCCTCGAAGATATCGACTTTCACCTCGTCAGGCACGGCTGACGGATCGTCTACCTTAAACTCCTTAAGGTAGCGTTGATTCTCCGTGCCGTGCCTCTTGAAATGGCCCTTCTTGGGTTTGTTGACAAGCTTCTCGCGAATCTCGCCAAAACCTAATTGAACGGCGTTATAACCATCTTTATCGACGGTTTTTCGTTGCACGACACGGCACGGCCCGGCCTGAATGACGGTAACGGGAATGGCGTTCCCGTCCTCGTCAAAGACCTGGGTCATGCCCAGTTTTGTGCCAAGGATGGCATGCATAGTTCCTCCTAGAGGCTCGCGGGCTGCTCCCGAGAGCTTAGAATCGCTAGATTATATTATCCCTTGATTTCGATGTCTACCCCAGCTGGCAGATCGACCTTCATAAGTTGCTCGATCGTTTTCTGGGAGGGATCGAAGTAGATATCGATTAGCCGCTTGTGGGTCCGAATCTCGAAGTGCTCGCGCGACTTCTTGTCGACGTGCGGGCCTCGCAGCACACAGTAACGGTTCTTGACGGTCGGCAGCGGGACCGGACCAGAAATGGCCGCCCCCGTTTGACGCGCGATCTGAACGATCTTCTCGGCAGACTCGTCTAGAATCGCGTGTTCGTATGCTTTAAGTTTGATTCGAATCCTCTGCTTAGCCATGATTCCTCCGCGACCCGTCCCCCGTGAGGGGGGACGGCTCAACTCGTTCTCTATCTTTTATTCGACGATCTCGGTAATCACGCCAGCGCCGACGGTGCGCCCGCCTTCGCGGATAGCGAAACGGAGACCGACTTCGAGCGCGATCTGCTCGATCAAATGGACTTCCAGGTTGACGTTATCGCCAGGCATGACCATTTCAGAGCCCTCGGGAAGGAGGCACTCACCGGTGATGTCCGTGGTCCGGAAGTAGAACTGAGGTCGATACCCTTTGAAGAAAGGAGTGTGACGACCACCCTCATCCTTGGACAGGATGTAGACCTCGCTCTTGAACTTGGTGTGGGGATTGATGCTGCCTGGCTTCGCCAGAACCATACCGCGCATAATGTCTTTACGCTCGATACCACGCAGGAGCAGTCCAACATTGTCACCGGCTTGACCCTCGTCGAGGATCTTGCGGAACATTTCCACTCCGGTGCAGACCGTCTTACGGGTCTTCTCCATCATGCCGACGATTTCGACCTCGTCACCGGTCTTGATAATACCGCGCTCGACACGACCGGTGCCGACGGTCCCACGACCAGTGATGGTGAAGACGTCCTCGATGGGCATCAAGAAGGGCTTGTCGATGGGCCGCTCGGGGTCAGGGATATAGGCGTCGACGTGATCCATCAACTCCCAGATCTTACCAGCCCATTCGTCGTCGCGCCCAGCGGCAGCGGCTTCCAAAGCTTTGAGGGCCGAACCGGCCACCACCGGGATGTCGTCTCCTGGGAACTCGTAGCTGGACAGTAACTCGCGAACCTCAAGTTCGACAAGCTCGACCAGCTCGGCGTCGTCCATCATGTCGCATTTATTGAGAAAAACGACGATGTAAGGCACGTTCACCTGGCGAGCCAGCAAGATGTGCTCACGGGTCTGCGGCATGGGGCCGTCAGTAGCGGAGACCACCAGGATAGCGCCGTCCATCTGGGCAGCACCGGTAATCATGTTCTTGATGTAGTCCGCGTGACCAGGGCAGTCAACGTGCGCATAGTGGCGCTTCTCGGTTTCATACTCCACGTGAGCAATAGCGATGGTGATACCCCGCTCTTTCTCTTCCGGAGCGTTGTCGATATCGTCGACGTTCATTTTCTTCGCCATGCCGGCGTCCGACAGGGTCCTCATAATGGCAGCCGTCAGGGTGGTCTTGCCGTGGTCGACGTGACCGATGGTGCCGATGTTCACGTGGGGTTTGTTTCGGACAAACTTCTCTTTGGCCATAGTAGTTGCTTAAGCCTCCGCTTTCTTTCCTTTCACGCCGGCCAGGCCGACATTTCCTGATTAGACCTACACTGCTTTCCCGTAATAACGAGAAATAATACTTTCTTGAATGTTCTTGGGCACTTCATCGTAGCGAGCGAACTCCATCGTGTAGCTCCCCCGGCCCTGAGTTCGACTCCGCAACACTGTTGCGTATCCGAACATTTCGGCCAAAGGCACGAACCCGTTGATCACTTGCGTGTTTCCTGCACCCGGTTCCATTCCGGAGATGTCACCTCTGCGACCGTTCATGTCACCGATAACATCTCCCAGGTATTCTTCGGGGACGACGACTTCGACCGCCATCACCGGTTCTTTCAAGAAGCACTCGTTGCGGCGCAACGCCTCTTTGATCGCCATCGTCCCAGCTATCTTGAAAGCCAGCTCGGACGAGTCGACCGTGTGGTAAGAGCCATCATAGAGCACAACCTCGACATCCACCACCGGGTAGCCAGCGAGGACGCCCGCTGTCAAGCCTTCGCGAACGCCGTTCTGAACAGCGGGGATGTACTCTTTGGGGATGACTCCCCCCACAATCTTATTCTCAAATTTAAAGCCAGAGCCCGGTGGTAACGGTTTGGCCTCGATCCAGACGTGTCCAAACTGGCCTCGTCCACCCGTTTGCCGGACGAACCGGCCCTCGACTTTGATGTCATCCCGAATGGCCTCTTTGTAAGCCACCTGGGGACGTCCCACGTTAGCACCTACGGAGAATTCGCGCAAGAGGCGGTCGACAATAATTTCGAGGTGCAGCTCGCCCATTCCTGAGATCATGGTCTGCCCCGTTTCGTCGTTGACTGAGGTACGGAAGGTTGGGTCCTCCTCGCCCAGCTTGGCCAGGGCCACACCCATCTTGTCCTGGTCGGCTTTCGTCTTAGGCTCGATGGCCACCGAGATCACCGGCTCGGGAAACTCGATCTTCTCGAGAATGACGGGACTTTTCTCATCAGCCAGGGTGTCCCCGGTGGAAGATTGTTTGAGCCCAACCACAGCCCCTAGCTCGCCGGCTCGGAGTTCGGTCACCTCTTCGCGCCGATCAGCGTGCATCTTCAGGAGACGACCGACCCGTTCACGCTTACGAACGACCGTATTCTCGACACTGACGCCCTTCTGGAGAACTCCCGAGTAAACCCGGACAAAAGCCAGGCGACCGACGTAAGGGTCGGTCATAATCTTAAAGACCAAAGCGGACATCGGGTCGTCTACGGATGATGCCCTCTCAAGCTCGTCTTCGGTGCCCGGCTCCAGGCCTTTGACAGGAGGAAGGTCGACGGGCGAGGGCAGGTAGGCAACGACTCCGTCGAGGAGCGGTTGAACCCCTTTGTTACGAAACGAGGAGCCACAAAAACAGGGCACGATCTCGTTTTTCAGAGTGCGAATTCTGAGGCCCGCCTGAATCTGCTCGGGCGTCAAGCCACCGGTCTCCAGGTAAGCCATCGTCAGGTCTTCGGTGGCCTCGGCGGCGACTCCAATCATCTTCTCTCGCCACTCATTGCACGTCTCGACAAGGTCGGCCGGGATCTCTTGCTCGCTGAAGGTGAGGCCGCTATCGTCCGTGTAGACGATGGCGACTTGGCGAACCAGATCGACCACTCCCTGGAACTCCGACTCAGCCCCAATCGGCCACTGCACGGGCACAGGGTTGGCACCCAGTCGAGCTTCGAGCTTCTCGACGACGCTGAGGAAGCTGGCCCCTGTTCGGTCCATCTTATTGACGTAGGCGATGCGAGGAACTTCGTAGTTGTTGGCCTGTCTCCAGACTGTCTCCGACTGGGGCTGAACCCCTCCGACCGCGCAAAAGACGGCCACCATGCCGTCCAGAACCCTGAGCGACCGTTCGACCTCGACAGTGAAATCGACGTGGCCCGGTGTATCAATGATGTTGATACAGTTGTCGCTCCAAACCGTCGTGGTCACCGCCGAGGTGATGGTGATGCCGCGCTCCTTTTCCTGGACCATCCAGTCCATGGTGGCAGCGCCCGCGTCCACTTCGCCTATGCGGTGGACCCGCCCGGTATAGAACAAAATCCGCTCGGTAGTGGTGGTCTTGCCGGCGTCAATATGCGCAGCAATACCGATATTGCGGTATCGTTCTAAGGGTATGTCGACGGTCTTGACGTTCACGACGGGGGTCTTAATTACCAGCGATAATGGGCGAAGGCCTTATTGGCGTCGGCCATTCGGTGGGTATCTTCTTTCTTTTTGACAGCCGAACCGATGCCCTGAGAGGCGTCGGAGAGCTCATTGGCGAGTCGGTCGACCATGGTTCTCCCTGAGCGGGCCCGGGCGGCATTGATCAGCCAGCGCATAGCCAAACTGTTTCGGCGCTCGGGACGAACTTCAACCGGAACCTGGTAAGTAGCACCACCTACTCGTCGGGGCCTGACCTCGATCATCGGGGTGGCGTTGTCCATCGCATCGTGGAAGACCACAATCGGGTCTTTGCCGGTCTTGGCTGAGATCTGTTCGAGGGCGCCGTAGACAATCTTCTCGGCGATGCTCTTCTTGCCGCCCCTCATCAGCATATTCATGAACTTCGAAAGACGAACGTTCTTATACTTCGGGTCGGGCAGGACTTGACGTTTGGGTGCAGGGCCTTTTCTTGACATCTGAGTTCTCCGTTATCTCTCTCTTTAAGCCTTCGGTCGCTTGGCTCCGTACTTTGACCGGCCTTGGCGGCGGTTAGCCACCCCGGCGGTATCGAGGGTGCCGCGCACGATGTGATAGCGAACACCTGGAAGGTCTTTCACACGCCCACCGCGGATCAAGACTACGGAGTGTTCTTGGAGGTTATGCCCCACCCCACCGATGTAGGCGGTGACCTCAATACCGTTGGTTAGTCGGACCCTGGCGACCTTCCGCAAAGCCGAGTTCGGCTTCTTGGGAGTTACCGTCTTCACCTGAGTGCAGACCCCGCGCTTCTGGGGGGAACCTTTCCGACTCCGGATCGATTTTAGCTTCAGTGAATTGTAACGGACCTGCAGAGCCGGCGCCTTACTCTTGCGCCGGGTCGCTTTTCGGCCTTTTCTCACCAACTGGTTGATGGTGGGCATAAAAAAATCTCCCTTGTTCTGCTGGGCCGCCAACAACGGAGACGTTAGGGAAGGGGCGAGTGAAAATTCTCTCCGCCCCAGGTTATGCTAGAAAACTCTCTAGCGTGAGGGCTTGAAAGCACCCCCTTTCCCCGTGTAGTTCCGCTGCTTGTGGGTCCCCTTATGAAAATAAGGCCCGCACAGGCGGCCCGAAAAGTTGCTTCGACATTTTAGCACCGGCCCTATAGGCTGTCAACCCCTATTTTCGAAGGCGTTTTCGGGACTCCACTCGCCTCTCAGTCCTACCTTGACATCTCCAGCGGCAGCCCGCAAAAACACCCGTATCTAGTAGGAAAAGAACTCCTGG
>CAYRFU010000056.1:0-24908 GCA_964423525.1 uncultured Burkholderiales bacterium
CCAAAGGAAAGAAAGCAGTGACGGTCGTCGCTGATTGTCAACACGCCCTCTAGTCTGAAGGTTCTGATTCTTGAGCGGCTTTTTCGGCTTGACGCTTGAGCCAGTAGGCCCGAGTCCGGCGAAAAGCCAGGGCACCCAGGGGCGGAACGGCCACCATGGCTGCCATGATGCCCAGCAGAGGAAGGGCGTGGCCGGCGATGCCAAGATAGACCCACCTGACTAGCTCGCGTTCGAGATGATGTCGGCAGAAAACGGTGGTCACTTCTTCTACCGTAACCTTGTCGTTGCCATCGGTCGCCTCATCAAGCTTGACCAATTCGTCACAGGTCGAAAAGAAGACATCACCATTCGGATCAGCAGTGGAATAAAGGCAGAAGCTGATGATATGCTCAGTGCACCAGGCGGTGGCTCGGTGGAGACTCTCGTTTTCGACCTGGATGTAATCCTCTAACTTCTCAGTGGAGAGCTCGGCCATATGGTGGACCGAGAAGGTTCGGATGGTGGCGATCGGGATCTGCTCTTCGCCTTCGATCAGGCCTTTGGCGTATTCCACTCGCTCATCGTGGCTGAACTCTTCTGCTCGGAAGCGGCCACCGTGGCCATAAAGAGGGCTCGGAAAGCAGCTCGACCAGCCTGTTCGCCCAGGTGGTCGTGGTGGATCACGTAGGCGGCCGAGGAAGCGAACCCGACCGTCACGCCGCTGGCCAGGCCGAGAACCGGGAGGCCGAGCACCCAAAAGACGGTCAGTAAAGGGTGAAGCCAGCGATCGACTCCGGGCGTGTGCTCAAGCCAACCTGCCTTTTTGATCTTAAAGAAGACTACCAGCGCCAAGATGCCGAGGGCTAGCCCGAGTAGCGACCATCCTACCATCCGAAAGAAACACCCCAGCAGATTTCGTCCCGCGAAGGCCCACAATGAAGAGAGCATATCGGAAAAAGTGATGGCTAGCATATTCAATATTGTATCAAAAAGGGGGCTCGGGCGGAAGCTGAGGAAAGAAGAAAAATGACCACCTTCAGTCAGCTTTGGGTTTGGAGTGACCAACCTCTTTCCTCCAGACTGAGTTGGTATCGTCAGGTGGCCGACAATGAGCGTCCGGCCCGGGCTTTGATCGCGCGCCGAATCCCGGCCCGGTTCGAGCCAGGAGACCAGCAAGAGGTTCTGTGGCAGGAGTTTCAACGTTGCCAGGTCGACTTCCAGCAGCTGGTCGGTAGAGTGACTGAGGGCCAGCCGTTAGGTCCCAAAGTTGAGCCGAATCTGCTTGACCTGGTGGCCGAGTTGGGCCGTTCTATGCTGACCTGTTGCGATTTTTGCCGCTGGAACTGCCGCGTCGACCGGAGCGGCAACGGCAAGCTGGGAGCCTGCCAGCTGGCCCAAGACAGCCGAGTCTCAAGCGCCTTCCACCACCAGGGTGAAGAGTTGGTCTACCGGGGTCGACACGGCTCTGGGACCATTTTCTTGACCTCCTGCAACATGCGTTGCTCTTTTTGTCAAAATGGTGACATCAGCACCGACAAGGACAACGGCTCGATCCTTTCCGCAGTCGACCTTGCTCAGGTGGCTCGGCGCCTGCGGCTAGAAGGGTGTCACAATATCAATTGGGTGGGCGGTGACCCGACCATTCATCTCCATACCATTCTGGCCGCCATCGCCTGTCTTGATGACGACAAACTTCCACCCCCTTCGAAATCGGATCGGCTTGGCTTGAAGCTTCGCAGCGACTTCTTTATCCCTTATCAGGAGCGGCCAGCCGGGGCTTACTACCAGGGAGAATTGAATGTGCCGCAGCTCTGGAATAGCAACTTCTTTATGACCGACAAAGCGATGAAATTACTGCGTGTTGTGATCGATGCCTGGCTGCCAGATTTTAAGTTCGGTCCCGGCCGTTGCGCCATCAAGCTGGCTCGTACTCCCTGGTATTGGGAGACGGTGACCGACAACATCCTCAAACTCGAGCGGTGGGGCGCCGACTATACCCTTCGTCACCTGATCATGCCCAATCACGTTGAGTGCTGCACCAGACCGATTCTCGAGTGGTTGAAAGACCACGCTCCTGAGGCGCCGATCAATATGATGGACCAGTTTCATCCCGACAACTACTGCGACCAGAACAGCCCCAAATATCAAGAAAAGTACGCTGAGCTGAATCGTCGTTGCACTCCCGACGAACTGCTCCGAGCCTATCGCTACGCCGACCGATTGGGGCTGCCCTGGCGGACTCTTACCCACGAGCGCCGCCGGTGAAGTATCTGGCTCTCTTCAAACCGTATGGAATGCTCACGCGCTTCACCGACCCCCACGGTCGATCCACTCTCAAGGAGGTGATTCCTATCCCTGAGGTCTATCCGTTGGGCCGGCTTGATCTCGACAGCGAAGGGTTGCTCCTCCTTTCCGACGACAAGCGATTCCAAACCGAGCTGTTGCGGCCGGGGAGTCACCCCAAGACTTACTGGGTGCAGGTCGAGGGGGAGCCTGAGGCGACTCACCTGGAAGAGTTGCGGCGGGGGGTTGAGGTGAAAGGAAAGCTCACTCTTCCGGCTCAGGCAAAAGCTCTGACAGAGGAACCCGAGTTGCCTGCACGACCGGTTCCGATTCGGTTTCGGAAATCGATTCCGACGAGTTGGTTGGAACTGACAATCTGGGAGGGGCGGAATCGGTTGGTTCGTCGGATGACGGCAGCCGTGGGCCTACCCACCCTTCGTCTGGTTCGAGTGGCCATCGGTCCGGTTCGCCTGGAGGGCCTGGCTCCTGGTCAGTTTCGAGAGCTATCGGCGTCGGAAAGGGAGTGGGTCGCTCGGGTGAAGCGGGGTCGACCAAAAGGCCCGGGGGGTAGTGACTCTCGACCCCGGCGCCGTCGACGCTCGTCACCACTAGACGGTAGGGCGCGTCGCTCTTGAGGTCGGCCCGCCGAACGTTGGCTAAGAGTCGCTGGCCCAGTTGCCAGCGCTGGTCGAGAGGGATGCGATAGACCCGGTAGCCGGTGGCCCCCTCGACTTCTGACCAGGTGGCCAGGTCGTTTTCGATGACCACCTCGGGAGGGGGCAAGAAGGTTACCCTGCGACAGGTGACAGTTATCGGCGCCACCGGGGGGCCGTCTTCCACGGTGACCGTGTATTGATAGCTTTTTCCTGTTTCTAAAGGCGGGCTGGTCCAGGCGGGTTGGCTAGAGGTGGCCACCTGTTGTTGAAATTGAAAAATGCGAAACGGCCCTTCACCTTTCCAGGTGAGGTGGATACGGCCGTCTCCGGATTCACCCGTCAGGTCTTTCACCTGGCTGCCCGGATGATGCGAGAGAACCAGTTTTTGCTCGACCCAATCGGAGAGGTTCCCCCGACGAGGGCCCACCCTGCGAGCCCGAAAAACCACCTGGCCTCCATCAGGTTTCAGGTAGGTTCTCGGCTGGGCCCTAGGCCAAGCGGCCGTGGGCAAAGGGCTGCCGGCGCGGGCGAAGCGAACATCGGCGCCCTCAGGAAAGTTGACCTCAACCAGGCCCGGAGCGGCTTCTCGGGCCTCGAGATAAGGAGGTTCAAGCTGGTCGCCTCCCCGGGGAAAAAGCTCGTCGGTCCGAGGATAGAAACGATCTAACCAGGGATGGCTGGCGTAAACCCTTTGACCGTCCAAGAGCTCGTTTCGGGTATGGAGATAGACGGGAGCGTCTGGCTGCTCGGGATCGAGATAATCCAGTGCCAGAACGGCGAGATTGCTGTCCGGACGGATCGTTTCTCTCAGCAGGGTTAGATTCTGTCCCAACCAGGGGTTCTCTTGGGCTCGCGAGTTCACCCAATCCCACTCAGTGGTGAAGCTTTCGAACATCACCCCGTCGAGGGCCACTCGCACCCCGGCGTCTTGCAGAAGAAAGAAGCCGCGGTTACCCACCAGCAGCCGGTCGGGGTGCTCCCGCCTGAAGCGTCCTATCAACTCGCTCAAGCCGATCTTGGTGTCAGCATAGTGGCCGAAAGGAGAAGCGGTGTCGAGTGTGTCCAGAAAGAAGCCATCGAAGCCTTTCTCGGCCAATTGACGAGCTCGGTCCAGGACCATTTCTTGCCAGTCACGGGAGCGGGCGTCGACATAGTAGCTTCCCCACACTCCGTTTTCGTCTGGAAGGCCATCCTGACCCGCGACCGTAAGCGGCTTCCCATCCAGCCCCCGGCGAGGGCCCAGCCGGTCGAACAGGTAAGAGCGACGATCGAGGAAATGGTCGGGGTAGACGCCTGCCACAGACTGGGGCACCGAGGCTAGCTCACCTAAAGAGATGTAGCCGAGGACCAGCAGGTCATCTGGGGTCTCAAGCTCACCGTCGGCCCCGGCTTGAAGACGCCTGAGGGTATCCCCGGGGAGATTGTCAAAGCCGTTGCCTGGGTGAACAATAGCTAGTCGAAAGGCCCAGGCCTGCTCGATTTTTGCCTGGTCCCAGCCTCCGTAGTAGACGAAGTAGTCTCGAGGCAGGCTCCTTCGAGAGAAGTTTCTCTGAGCTTCCGGGGAGAGGGCATAAATCCCAAAAAGGATAACACAGACGGCCAGCAACCTCTTGCTGAACCAGCGGTTCCAGGCCTGTGGACTACTCCAAGGGCTTAGTTTATCGCTTGGAGAGGGCCTGAGCGTCGAAGTTGAAGTCACACATCAAATCCTCGGCGATCGCTTCCAGTTCACGGCGCAACCCATCCAGGTCGCAGTTGGCTGGAAGGCCGACCGAAATCTGAGCTGAGAACAGCATCCCTCCGGCCATAGGCGCACTTTTTCGCTGAGAAGAAAACTCCTCAATGTTGACTCGGTGTCGGGCCAGAGCGGCCGTGATTTGATGCACGATGCCAGGACGGTCCTGACCGACCAGTTCGAGGTGAAGGTCCTGGCTGGGCGGCTCGTGCTCGGGCTGGTCGGGATGGACGGTGATCTTCAGGTCAGCAACCGCTTCAAGGGCCCGCTCGAGTTCAGCTGGTCCTTCAGCTCTGACGATGCCGGCGAAGTGACCGCCCAGATGAGCCAAACGGCTCTCGAGCCAGTTCCCGCCGGCTTTTTCGATGGCCTCAGAGAGCTGGTCGACCAGCCCAGGTCGGTCGGGGCCCACGACCGTGATGACGAATGCGTTCATAGCGGGAAGTTCTCAGACCGGATCAGCGACTCCTGCGCACTTGGTTCAGGGTGCTCAGGGCTAAAGGGTGGCCGGGGTGCTGTTGCAGTACTCGGGTCAAGGCCTGGCTAGCCAGCCCTCTTTGACCGGCCTGATGGGCGGCCCGCCCGAGCAGGAGTTGAAGGTCGGCCCGGTGGGGAGCTAGTTCCACACCCGACAGAGCCAGCTTCATGGCCGGGGCGGGTTTGTAATGGTCGAGATAGATCTGGGCCGCTTGATAATAACCTTGAGCTGCCTTCTCTGTTTGGCCGAGAGCTTGTTCGCTGCGAGCGTAGGCGCTCCAATAGCGAGCCTGGCGGGGTGATTTGGCCAGGGCCTGACGAAACTGCGAGCGGGCCTCTCTGGCCTGGCCGCGGGCCAGCAGGTGGGAACCTTTCTGATAATGAGCCAGGGCTCGTCGGGCCAACAGTCGGCCGCGCTGTCCAGCGTGGGGAGCCTGGTCGGTGGGGAAGACGGCTATCAGGTTGGTCAGCTGCCGTTGGGGACGCACCACTGTTTGGCCTTTGTAGTAGAGAGCGGTCGAGGCGCCTCCGTCTAGATTGATGGCCTGGCGGGCTCCCAGCTCTTTCATAATCTTGGCCAACCTCCAAAGGGAAATGTCGCGAGTAACAGACACCATCACCATCTTGTTCTCGGCTGTTAAACCGAGGGCTGAGCGAGGCCGAGGAACGAAGAGCGAGGGGTCGCGGAAACCCTCTAGCTGAGGAGTGAGAAAATAGTTGCCCGAGACCAGTAGGGTTGGTCCGCCCGACACACCGAACTGAACCTCGCTCCAGTCCTGATAGCGCCCCAGGCGTCCGGCTGAGTTCCAGATGTCGCCCTGGCCCTGCCGGTCGACCACCAGAGTGGTCCCGATAGCCCCCTCGGCCAGCAGGCGCCCGTCTGAAACCAGGTTTCCTACCACCACCGAACTCTTGGTGTCGAAGAAGGTGCCGGTCAGCGCGGCCAGAGGTTTCTGGTTAGGCATCAGCCCACCCAGGGTCTGGCGAGAGCCGGGCGCGGCTAACACAGGCCTGACGGCCACTCGTGGGGAGTTGAGATTTACCCAGACCACGTGGACGGGGGTGTTTTGGACCCATCTCTTCTGGTAGGCGACCGGGTCGGCGGCCAACTGCAATGTCAACAAGAGGACGAGCAAAAGGGGACGGGGCATGG
Source organism: uncultured Burkholderiales bacterium (assembly GCA_964423525.1). Taxonomy (GTDB): domain Bacteria; phylum Vulcanimicrobiota; class Xenobia; order Xenobiales; family JADMJV01; genus CAYRFU01. The sequence continues at coordinate 6,284 of CAYRFU010000056.1, forward strand.
CTAGATTATACACCTTAGGCAGAGAACTCACCAGTCACCAAAGGTATCAAATCAGGTCGGTAACGGATTGATGGAACTTTCGAGCGTCGTCTAGGGCTGTTTCGGCCATCGACCGGGTGAAGACGGCCGTGGCGTCGTAGCTGGCTCGAGTTCTCTGAGCTTCCAGGAGAGCCAGAAGGTTAGCGGTTTGAGGTTCTAGTCGCCCGGTTCTGACGAAGTGCAAGCTCAGGAGGCGAAGCGCTCCAGCGTGGGTCTTCGGTTCCATCCCTCCACTTAAGAGAAGAGCTCGGGCGGCGTTGAGGGCCCCGTAGTAGGCCAGAACGACAACATTGTCAAAGCCGTCGACAGCCAGGAGGCTGGCTGCGTTGTCCAGGTCTCGGCGCGACTTCTCGAGGAGAAGGTCGACAGTTTGCTGGTATTCGGTCACACCCTCACTCCTGTCTGTTCGATCTCCTGAGCCAGGCGTCGACCCGCCAGGACCAGACGACGGTATTCCTCCCGTCCGTAGACCAGTGGCGCAATGTGGAAAGGGAAGCCGGCTTCCCTGGCAACCTGCCAGGCGACTTCACCGATTCGACGCTCCACCGAGGGGTCTCTCCTGGGCACCAGTACCAGAACATCGAGATCGGACTCTTCGTGGAAATGGCCCCTGGCCACGGAGCCAAAGATCCGCACTTCGACCTCACCCAGCTCTGGCAGGAGGCGAGCGCGAAGTTGTTGAGCCAGGTCGGTGGCCAGGCGGTTGATGGGCACTCAAGAAGTTTCGCGGAAATCCCGATCGCCCCTTCGCTACAGGTGCTCAACGATCGGGCTGGCCAGCCATCCACGGTTGGGCGAAGTATCGATCCCAGGAATCAGCCAGAAGAGCCACCACGGGCCCTTCGGCCTTGTCAACCAGACGAAGGGCTGCTGCTACTGCTGTGCCGGCTGAACCGCCGACCAACATCCCCTCCTCCCGTTGCAGTCGCAAGGCCATCGAGAAACTCTCGTCGTCCTCGATGGTGATCGTCTTGTCGATCACCTTGCGGTCGAAAATCTCAGGGGCTCGACTGGAGCCGATCCCTTCCACCAGGTAGCTTGAGTCCGGTCCGTAACAACCGGTCTCAACCCAACCGGCCAGGGCTGAACCAGCCGGATCGGCGAGCACGATCTGGATGTGGCGAGAGCGCGCCTTAAGGTAGCGCCCTACCCCTGTGATGGTGCCTCCAGTCCCAACCCCCGCCACGAAGGCCTGGATGCGGCCGTCGGTTTGTTCGAAGAGCTCCGGGCCGGTGGTCTCGAAGTGAGCGTCGACGTTGGCTTGAGAGCGGAATTGATCGGCTAGAAACCACCCCTCCTCCTGGGCCAGGCGACGGGCTGTCTGGCGAAAATTTTGAGGCGAATCCAGAGGGGCGTTGGGGACGACCAAGACTTCCGCGCCCATCGCTTGCAGAGACCGGCGTTTGTCGATCGACATCTTTTCGGGCATCACGCACACCAGCCGGTAGCCCTTCACAACGGCCACCATGGCCAGACCCATACCGGTATTGCCGGCGGTGGCCTCAACGATGGTTTGGCCGGGCTTGAGCAGGCCCCTCCGCTCCCCGTCTTCCACCAGAGACTTGGCTAGCCGGTCTTTGATGCTACCGGCTGGATTAAGATGCTCACACTTTCCGTAGAGAGGATAGTCAGGACAGATGCGAGCCAGGCGCACCAGGGGCGTGTTGCCGATATGGTCGAGGATACTCTCCACTGCGGGACTCTTCCGGTTTCCTGACGGCTCTCCTGGCGGGGATTCTAGACCCTTCCAAGAAAAACTGAGAGTGGAGAAACGTCACGGAGATCGGGTCCAGGATTGGTCCGGGGCCGATCCGAGCAAACAGAAGAAGCGATGGCGAGTGAAGTTATGGTTTCGATTTTGGTTTCTGCGCGTGCTTCTCACCTGGCCCTACAACCTTCTGACCTATCCCCTCTTAGCGGCGCTCTTGGCTACGGTCTTCTGGGGGCTCGAGAATAAGCATCGTTTGGAGCAGGACTTCGACCGCTACTCAATCGCTTTTAAATCCCGAGTCCGGCTCAATACGGTGGCCAAACTTCTCTCTCAGCACTGCGATGCCCACGGGCGACCACCCGAGGACCTCAGGGATTTTCTGGAGAGGGAGTTTTCGGTCCTCGACGGGATTCAGCCTTATCAAGACTTCTGGGGCACCGAATTTTCCCTGGAGACGGGCCCGGGCTTCGTAGTGGTTCGTAGCGCCGGACCCGACAGAGACATTTTGACTCCCGACGATTTGATTCGTCGGGTGGAGTTTACGCGATAAGTTGGAAGAGAAGGAACAGTCCCGCCGACAGGGCCATCGAAACGGGCAGAGTCAAGACCCAGGCTAGCAGGATATTCTTGACTGTCTTGCCCTGAACTCCTGAGTTGTTGGCCACCATCGTGCCGGCTACTCCAGAACTCAAGACGTGGGTGGTGCTCACGGGAAGGCCGCCCAGGTCGGCCAGAACGATGGTGGACATCGCTACCAACTCGGCCGAGGCGCCTTGAGCATAGGTCAGGTGGGTCTTACCAATCTTCTCGCCGACGGTCACGACAATCCGTTTCCATCCGATCATGGTTCCCAGACCTAGGGCCAGAGCCACCGCGATCTTCACCCACTCGGTGACATACTCTGTCATACCTTTGAGATGGAACTGGTAGGAGTCGACCACTTCTCTCTCGGACTGGCTGAGTTGGTCCGAGTAGTGGAAGTCTTTGAGGGCCTTATTCAGGAGGAGCAGGTCGGTGCGCAGCTCCCAACGGTCCGCCTCGGGCATGGCCTTCAGGTTGTCTGCTTGGGTCAGCAACTCCCGCACACGCTGGCTCTCGGCGATAGCCGCTCCGGCGGTCTCTTCGGTCAGGCCGTCGCTTTGCTCGAGCGTTTTCTCGATGTCCTCTGGGGCGGTGGCGTCGGGGTATTTTTTCATCAGCATCTGCTCGAATTCGCTGGAAGACTGCACGGCGGCTTGGATTTCAGCCGGGGGATAGGCAAGATTGAGAGCGTAGGCCGAAGGAACTAATCCGATCAAGATGAGCATGATCAAACCCATCCCTTTCTGACCATCGTTGGAACCGTGAGCAAGCGAGACCCCCGAGCACGTGAAGATCAGGATGGCTCGAATCCAAAGAGGTGGCGGCTCGTCCTTTTTCGGCTCGGAATAGAGCTCAGGGTCTTTGACAACTTTCTTCAGAATGAGCAGCAGCACCGCCGCCAGCCCGAATCCGACGATGGGCGAAATCAGGAGCGACAATCCGACGTGGGCGGCTTTGTCCCAATGAACACCGTGGCTCGAGTGGATCAAGCCCACCCCGATGATAGAGCCGATCAAAGTGTGGGAACTCGAGGCCGGAATGCCCACATACCAGGTTCCCAGATTCCAGATGACGGCTGCTATCAAGACGGCGAAGACCATCGCGAAACCTTGGCCACCGTCGACGTTGACCAGCAGTTCGACGGGGAGCAGATTGACCATGGCATAGGCGACTCCCACCCCACTGAGCATGACACCCAGAAAGTTGCAAAGACCGGAGAGCACCACGGCCTGGGTCGGTTGAAGGGAGTTGGTGTAGATGACGGTGGCGACGGCGTTGGCCGTGTCGTGGAAACCGTTGATGAACTCGAATCCCAGGGCAATAAAAAGAGCCAGGAGCAGAAAGGCGAGGGCTCCAAGCTCTAGCGAGCTTCCTTGCAGAAGCAAATCCATGAAACCTCCAAGTTATTTTGGCGTTTGGAAACAGTTGAGACAAGAAAGTCTCATTCACGGAAGGGTGGTTCAGGAGTTGAAGTATCGAGGATAAGCTTTGTGGCTCGGCAGCTCTTTCCTACAGATTGTCGTTGCCTTATTCTTCTTCTTGAGCCATCTATAGTGTAGCAGGTTCGTGTCTTTTTTTGCAAATAGGAAACGGATGATAAAGGGCTGGCGACAGGGTTGACTAAGGCCTAGCCATGAAGACAATTCCCTCATTCCTCTATGGCACGGCTTGGAAGGAAGAAGAGACTGGGCCTCTGACTTTGCTCGCTCTACAGAATGGCTTCCGAGGTATCGACACGGCCAATCAGCGCAAGCATTACTTCGAGGCTGCTGTTGGGGAAGGCGTGGCCCAAGCGGTGGAGCGAGGAGTGCTCACTCGCGAGGAGCTTTTCTTACAAAGTAAGTTCACCCATAGGGGGGGACAAGATCATCGCCTTCCTTATGACGAGCAGGCGTCGGTGGCCACCCAAGTGCGCCAGTCACTGGCCAGCACCCTCGAGCATTTGGGACCGATCGACTCCTTTGTCCTCCATGGGCCGACCCGCCGTTACGGTCTGGGCCCCGAGGACCTTGAGGCCTGGTCGGAGATGGGCCAGCTTCAGAAGGAAGGCCAGGTGCCCTACCTCGGAGTCAGCAATGTGAGCGCTGAGCAGCTAACACGTTTTCTAGAACTGGGACCAAAGCCCCGATTTGTGCAAAATCGCTGCTTTGCATCCCTGGGTTGGGATGCTGAGGTTCGAGCCCTGTGCCGGCGCCACGGTCTCATCTATCAGGGCTTTTCGCTGTTGACCGCTAACCGGCGAGAGCTCTCCCACCCTCGGTTGCTCGAGTTGGCCGCGAGCAAAGAATGGACTCCCGCCCAGCTCGTTTTTCGGTTCGCGCTTGAAGTGGGAATGCTACCGCTCACCGGCACGACCGATGCGGCCCATATGCAGCAGGATTTGGCCGTTTTGGAGGGGAGTTTGACCTCTCAAGAGGTGGATCTGATAGAGAGAATCGGACAGCTTTAGCGAACAATGCAAGCCTCGAACTTCAAAGACCGCACCGAACTCGACGACTTCTTGGCGGTGCAATCCGAGGTTGGTGAGCGCCAGTCGTCCGGCGAGTTCGCCATCGCTAAGGAGAAGGCTCTCTCCAAGTTGGGAGAGTTCCAGTTGCCTTTCCCGGAGGCCTGGCTGCTCAAGATCGCTCAGGCCTCGGTGGTGTTAAAGAGTTCGTCCCTCGATATTCAGCAGACCACTAAGAACACGGTCTTATCTCTGGATGCTCCACCGGAATGGGAGCTTGAGTTGTTGGAAGTCGCGTTCTTCGAGCCCAGATATCTCGGAAAGCTCGGCCTGGGACAGCTGATGGAGGGACTATGGGCGGCCTCTCTCAACGGAGGGCGTCCCTTCCAATTGTGCTGCCGGGAATGAATGAGGCTCTCTTTTGGGACGGGAGAACTCTCTCGCGTGGGTCAGCCCACGAGGTGGAGAGGTTGACTATCACCGTTTCTCATCGCCGTCTTCGGGAAGGCCGTGGCTTGCCCTTACTCTCGCTCATCGAAGCCGCCCAAACCAACTCCGATAATCTTAAGGCCCTGAGCGAGCGCGCCTTCACGCTACCGATCGCTTTGACGGTGGACGGGCGACGCCTCGACAGTTTGGGCCGGTGTCCGGGCTACGGCTACCATCGATACGGGAGGCCTTTTGGGATTGGCTGGGGGTCCCCGTCTTCTCCTTGCTTTCGGCTTCCTCCCGGGACTTTTGAAGTGACCGCCCAGGCTGAAGGGATGGTTGGTCTCAACGAGCTGAGTTCTCACTTTGCCCAACGGCAGGCCCCTCCCGAAGAGGTCAGTTTGGCCTGGCTCCATACTCTTCATTTCGGGCCCCCCAGGGGGGATGACGAGAGTTTCGGGGCCGATTGGGTTCTGCACCAGTTTCCAGCTAAGATTTTCTGGCTCAGCCAGGGCGTCGTTGTGGAAACCGAGACGCTTCACGAGATCGAACTCTCGGCTTCAGTAGCCATTTTCCTCTCCGCTGAAGGTCTTGAGAGCGATCTTTCTGGTTGGAGCCTGGTCGAGTCCCCTGGGCGCTTGGCCAGGCAGCGAGAAGCCTGTGACTTCATTAGTCACCGCCCCGGACTCGGCCAACTTCAGACGCCTGAGCGAGGAGCTCGCCCAGCACGGAGTGGCTAGCTTGCGATTCAATAAACGAGGGGTCCACGGACCCGGGGAGTTCGACTGGGATGCCTTCCTAAAAGCGACCACCAACACTCTCATCAGAGACGCAGCTGAAGCCATCGACCTCGCTCTCGACCAGCCCGAGGTTAATCCCGACTCGCTTTTCGTCCACGGTTGGAGTCAGGGCGCTCAGGTGGCTACTCACGTAGCCCTCCAGCATCCCGAAGTGAGAGGAGTCGCTCTCCACGGCCCGCCTACTCGGGGTTGGTCTGGTTTGTTGGAATATCAGCACCTTGATGTCGCCCTTCCTTTTCTGAAAGAAGAGCTCGATCAGGATGCTGACGGCAAGCTTAGTCCGGCTGAGCTGTCTCGCATTCCCCAGGGCCCAGTGTCGTTCCTGAACAGTTTCTATCAATTCTACGCGATCGACTCCACCCCTGAGGTGCCGGTCTTGAACCCCGAACTCGACCGCAACGGCGACGGTCTTCTCGACATCGAAAGCGAGCTTCGACCGGCCGTGGAAAAGCTGGTTGGAGACCCCGGCGCGACGCCCAACCCTTTCATCAACCCGGCCAACGAGCCGGACCGGCAGATTCACGAAGTGGTGGACCAGTTGACCCAGCCCGTTCTCGTCCTCCACGGCGAGAAAGACGGCTGGGTCCCGCTAGCCGACGGCCAAACGATCGCCGACCAGAGCGAGCGGGTGACCCTCAAGACCTACCAGGGCCTGGGTCACAGCCTTTCGCCCACCGAACAACTGGCCTGTGACAGCCAGGGGGTGATGGCTCAGCAACCGATCGACGACCTGGCCACTTGGATTTTGGCCCATAGTTAACGAGCCGAGAGTGCTAACGACTCTGGCTAACAAGTTGTTGTTTGGCGAACCGTTCGACCCCGGGTAGTCCAGTCGTTCCCTGGGCCAGCTGCCGCCACAGCTTGAGAGCTTCCTCTTGGTGGTCTTGGTCTGCCAGAATGACAGCCTTGAGAGCTATCGAGATCGGGCCAGCCACCTCTCCCTGAGAGTCGAGTTCCTCAAGAAGAGCCATGGCTTTGTCTGGCCAGCCCCGAATAAAGAGTAGTCGAGCCATTTGAAGGCGATTGTCTGGGGTGGACTCCGCTTCTAGCAGCTCCTCCAAAAGACCGTCGCTGGAACGAGTCATCACCTGAAAATAGGCGTTGTCCGGATCTCCTTTGTGGACAGTCCGGGCTAGCTGAGCCTGGGTCAGCCAGTCGAAGTGCTTGTCGCCCGAGCTGCCCCAGAGCGACAGCCACAGGCTGGAGAGAGTCTGGCGATAGCTCGATACGGCGGCTTGCCAGGTCGGGTCGTCGGAGCCGATCATAGGGCTTTCGGTAGGCTGGAACATCAAAAAAGGGTCGGGTGAGTCGACTCCCTGATGATACTGAATGAAAGGGTGATTATCGGTCAGTGCCGGTGTGTCGAGAACGTAGCTACGAAGAGCCTCGGGGCCGTGTAAAAAGGCTGCTTCGAAGAGTTCGGGTTGCTCTAGTCCAAAGCTACGGAGAAAATCACTGTTGTTTTCGACCCGCAGGCGTATCCTCTGACGCGGGATGGCCATCGGCTCTAGGCTACCTACCAGGCAAAGATGATAGTCGGTGGCACTCCAGATGTAAGTGTTGGGGAAGACCTCCGAAAAAGCCCTGATGACGGTCTTTGATTCAAAACGACTCATGATGGCGATCGGGAGCCAATGAGCCACCATCCCACCAGGCTTGAGACGGCTTCGGCACAGCTCGAAATACTCTTTAGAGTAGAGGTTGACGACTCCCGCGTGATGGGGTGGAGGTGGCTCGGCGGTGATGATGTCGTAGCGCCTATCGGTGGTCAGCAAGAAATTTCGTCCATCTCCGAAGCGCAGGTTGAGCTTCGGCGAGGACAGCACGGGCTTGGTGTAGTCCAGAGTCGAGATCGCCCTGGCCACGGTAGGAGAGAGTTCCACGCAGTCCACCTTCTTCACTTCTTTGAGTTGGGTGGCCGCACGCACGCTGTTGGCCAAGCCCAAGCAGACGACCAGAACATCCTCTGGTTGGGGATGGACTACGGCTGGAATCGTTACCAGCATGGTGGCGTAGCGTTGACTGCGGAGGCTGTTGGCCATCATGGTAAAGCCATCCACCGACAGGTTATGGTGATGGGTCCGCTCCAATGGGTAGTAGGTCTTGAGCAGTGCGATACTGCCGTAGTGGTCCTCAGCTTGAAAGGTGATTTTAGAGTAATCCTCCTGGTATAGAAGCCGATTGAGAAGCTCACCAGGAATTCGAGCGACCACCAGCAGGAGGAGCAGGGTGGCAACCCCGGCCCCCCAGGCATAAAGACCTCTTTCCCCTACAGCGGTCACGAGCGAGGCGATGGCGAGTAGAACCACGATGACCAGCAGGCTGACTTGCAATCCGAAAGTGGGCAGCAAGACGAAGCCAGCTCCCAAAGAGCCGAAGATCGCTCCCAAGGTATTCCAGAGATAGGCGCGACCCACGGTGTCACCAGCCGAGCTACCAAAGTCGTAGACCAGCTTGGTGATGGCCGGAAAAAGGGCCCCTAAGAGAACAGTGGGCAAGAGAAGCAGGCAGATGTTGACAGCGATCCGCGCCAGGTCGTCGCCTAGCCCTAGGCCCACCAACCAATCCTTCGTAGGAGAAACCCAGGCCGCCCCCCAAAGGGTGGTCAGAGAGGCCCAAGCCACAGCCATCAGCAACAAAGCGATCAGGTGGTGCAGAGACTCGACTCGGTCGAGAAAGCGGGAGATGACGAAACTGCCGATGACCAGTCCGATCAGGTAGGCGGCCAGCACGACCGCGAACGAGTAGATGTCGGTGCCGTTGAAAAAGACGAGCATGCGAACCCAGACGATCTCGAGGGCTAGCCCGCAAAAGCCGGACACCACCAACAAGGCCCGCGCTTGCAGAGGGATGCTTCCTATCTGGCTCTTGGCCGGCGCTTCCTGGGAGAGGCTTCCTGATAACCCTAAGGCCGACAAGCCTACCACGGTATCGAAAGCAACGGCGCAAAGAGCCGATTCGAACACCCCTAGATAGCGGACCAGGATAAAGTCAGTGGCTAGAGCGCCGAGGGCCGCCCCTAAAGTGTTGACGGTATAGAGCGTCCCAAGCACTCTGCCAAATCCTGCCGGGAACTGAATCGTGAAGAACTCGGTCAAGACCGGAAGAGTGGCTCCCATCAGCACGCAGGGGACTAGCAAAATCAGGAAGACGAGACAAAATCGGACCAAGCCTAAGACGGCTGGCTGGTCTTGCAGGCTGCTCGTGAGAACGGCCGCCAGCGGAGTTACTTGCGGTATGACCCAGGTCACTGTCAGACTGGCTGCGGCGACCCCCAGCTCTAGCAGCCCAAACAAGCGAAGGAGACTGCCCCGGGCCAGACGACCAGCCAGGTAAGCGCCGATTCCTAGGCCCAAAAGAAAAGCCGCTGCTGTTGTTGCAGCCGAGTGGACGGTGCTACCAAAAACCAGAGCCAGGCGCCGAGCCCAGATCACCTGAAGAATCAAACCGGCGGCACCCGAGAAGATAAACAGGCCACAGACCAAGAGGAAGGTCGGAAGTCTTCGCCGTTGACTCATTCCCGGGTTTTCCGTGCATCGCGAGCATCTCCCTCTCTTCAGAATCGCTCCAGTCAGCCGTCCGTCGCCCCATCCAGGCAAGAAGAAAGGCCGCCCGGAAACCGGGCGGCCGCTTGAGGGACAGGATGCGGTGTTCTTTCCACCACCTGAAGTATAAACTGGGCGTCTTGCCTTTTTCTTGCCACCCAAAAGTTAAAGACGAAATCCCTCTTCGAAGGGAGCGGCCAAAGCGTGCCGCAATCGGGCTCTGGCCAGGTCGAGGGCGGCGAAAGATTCGACCAGATTGACCTGGGCGGCTACCAGGGATGTTTGAGTGACTAGAACGTCGGTCAGAGTGCCAAGGGCGACACGGTAACGGCCCTCGGCGATGCGAACGCCTTCTTTGGCCGATTTCACCCCGGCCCGGGCGGCGTCGACGTTGCGCTCGGCCGTGAGCAGCTGGGCCAGAACGCTCCCGACCAGGCGTTCGATGGAGAGTTCTGTGCGGGAGAGCCGGGCTCGGCTGATTTCCAGGCTGCCTTCGGCACTCTTCACGGCGCCCGCTCGGGCGCCGCCGTCATAGAGGTCGAATGAGAAGGTGAGCTGGCTGGTTAAGGTGGGAGCCTGAACGGCATCGATATTGCCTTGATAGGTCACTCCCGTGAAGTGGGAGACCTCAGGCTTGTTGAGAGCATAGGCAGCTCCTAGCCCGGCTTTTCGGGCTTCGAATTCGCGGCGAGCAGCCAAGAGGTCGGGTCGTTGCTCCTTGGCCTTCTCGAGGAGATAGTCGAGGTCTTTGCTGGTGAGGTCGGCTTCCCCTACTTCCAGAAGTTCGAAGGGAGTGAGTGGAGGCAAACCCAGGCTCTCGACCAAAAGTTGGCGCGCGTTCTCGGCGTTGAGACGGGCGGTGTTCAGGTTGACAATGCTGTTGGTGAGAGCAGACTGGGCAGTGACCACATCACCGGGAGCCATTTCCCCAGCCTCGTAGAGGGCTTCGGCCAGGCGTAACTGTTTCTGTCGGTTGCTGACATCATCTTCTCGAACCGCAACCAACCGGCGGGCCCTCAAAGCCTGGTAAAAATTCTCCTTCACCTCGAGCGCCACATCGTTCTTGGTGGAGAGAACCGAGGCCAGGGCGGATTGGCGTAGCAGGTCGGCCTGCATCACCAGGTTGCGGGTGCGTCCGAAATCGAAGAGAACCTGGCGGAACCCGATACGAGTAGAGAGACGGTCGGTGGTGACACTGGTGTTGCCTCCACCCCCAACGACCTGGTCTCCGACCACCAGGGAGCCGCCCGCTGTGTTCGTCGTAATGTGGCTATATTGACTGGTTAAGTTGATCGAGGGCAAGAGGCCCGACCGTTGGGAAACCACTTCCCCTTCCGATTGGCGCAGCTGGCCCTGGGCTTCCAGGATATCCGGCTGGTGGGTCCAGGCTAGCTCAATGGCGCTGACCAGGTCGAGCTGCTCCATCTCTTGGCCGGGGAGCTCAAGTTTCAGTTCAGGGAGAACCTCCGCCTCTCGGGTGGTCTCGGGACTGAACGGCTCGGCCTCACCGGGCACCGCCACCGGTAGGGCTGGCGGGGGAGGGCGGAGCTGAGCTGAGGCCCCCAGACTCAGGATTAGCAAGAGCGCGAATCTAAGCCCGTTCATGTCGTTCAAAAAAGCCAGACCGAAAGTCGTCGATGATAAGGTAAGCCATCGGCACAATCAAGAGGGTGAGAAGAGTGGAAGCGAACAGCCCACCGATAACGGCGATGGCCATGGGCGCCTCGAGTTCTCCCCGCAGGGCGATCGGCACCATCGCTAACATGGCTGAGAGAGCGGTGATTAGGATGGGTCGGAGTCTCTCCGGGCAGGCTTCCAAGATCGCTTCCTCCCGGGTCTTGCCTTCGTCTCGTTTCTGAAGGGTGTTCTCGATGAGCAAGATGCCGTTTTTGACCACCAGCCCGATCAGGAGCATCGAACCAACACCAGCCATGATGCTGAAGGGCACACCGACCAGGAAGATAGAGAGAATAATGCCGCAGATACATAGGGGGACGCATAACATGATGGAGAGAGGGACGAAGATATCTTCAAACTGGATACATAGGACCATGTAGATCAAGACGACGGCCAGTCCCGCCGCAAAAGCCAGGTTGCGAAATTCTTGACCCTCCGATTTCATATCCCGGCTCCAATCCCACCAGTAGCCGTCGGGAAGATCCAGGTCGTCAAGAGCCTCGACGATATCTTCCTGGACTTCGCTGGTGGTGCGGCCGCTAGCGTCGGAAGTCAGCGAGGTATAGCGTTGGCGAGATTGACGCGCGATGGTGGGAAATCCGGTAGCTGTCTCAGCTCGAGCGACTTGCCTCAAGGTGATCCCTCGAGCCGCGTTGCTGGTTTTACCGGGAGAGGCTTGCATCGCCCCAGCGTTGGAGTTCACAATCAGGTTGCGCAGCTCCGTGGTGGAGCGCCTTTTGGCGGGGGGGAGCTGGACCACAATGGGGGCCCGTCGCCCGTCGTCTTGGAGATAAGAGGCCACCGTGCCCTCTGAGGCGGTTTTGATAGCGGCTGAGATCTGGCTGAATGAGAGACCGAGTTTGGTGGCCTTGGCTCGATCCACGATCCAGCGGATCTCGGGCGACAGATCGCCCTGGGAATTGCGGATGTCCGCCAGTCCGGGAATGGTGATGAGCCTTTGCTCCAGTTCCCTTGATAGTTCATCCAGCACCTTGAGATCGGGACCAAAAATGTTGATGCGAACGCCATCACCACCGCTAGAGCCGCGGATGAGCCAGCTGACGACGTCCATAATGAAGCTGTAGGAGCGGGCTGCCGGGATATCGCGAGCCACCTCGTTGAGTTCTCTCTGGATGACTTCGGCGGGCGGTCGCTCGTGCTCAGGCACCAGGTCGACCCACACCTCGGAGCTGTCTCTCGAGCCTCGCGAACCTTCCCCTTGTCCGACTCTCACGAGATAGTTGGCCACGTGCTGATGGTTGGCCAGAAAAGCTTCAATTTTCTGAGTGGCTCGGTCGGTCTCTTCAAGAGAAGTGCCTTTCGGCATGAAAAGCCGCAGTCGCATCACACCGGTATCGGTTCTGGGCATGAATTCGTAACCCACAAAAGGGAGTAAAAGCAGGCTAGCCAGGGTGACGGCGAGTCCCGTGACCAGAGGGACCCAACGCCTTTTTAGGGCTCGGCTCAGGGCCGAAAGATAGGCTTCGTCAAGAGCGTCGAACCAGCGCCCCCAGGCCTTAAAGGTTCGGTCCCAAAAGCCCTCACTCTCATCGGGTCTGGGTCGGGGGGGCTTGATATAAGTCGAGCACAACATCGGCACAGCTGTGAGGGCGTCAAAGGAGCTGAAGATCAGGGCCACGATCACCACCACTGCAAACTGCTCGAACATCTGACCAGTCTGGCCTGGGATCAATAAGAGGGGAAAGAAGACGACGATGATGGTCACGGTTGAGGAGATGACCGCCGAGGTGATACTCCGTGTCCCTTCGATGGCGGCCCTTTGGGGTTCATAACCGTGCTTTTCAAGTTTGCGGTAGACGTTTTCCATCACCACCACCGCGTCATCCACAATCATTCCGGTGGCCACCGCCAGGCCGACCAGACTCATGGTGTTCAGCGAGTAGCCTTGCCACCAGAGGAAGCTAAACGAGCTAATGATCGAGACCGGAATGGAGGTGGCCACCACCAGGGTGGAGCGGAAATTCCTCAGGAAGAAAAAGACCACCGACATGGCCAGGACGGCTCCTAGGATGGCCGCCTCTTTGAGGGCGTCGACCGCTCTGCCGACATACTCTGCCTGGTTGTAGATAATCTGAAAACTGAGTTCGGGACGGGCCCTCTTGGCGTCTTCGAGCTTTTTGAGAGTGGCTTCGACCGTTTCGACCGTGTTGGCCCGACTCTGTTTGCGAACGTCGAGCCCGGCCGCCGGCCGCCCGTTCAACCGTCTCAGGGTGCTGGTATCGCGGTGGCTGTCGCTGATTTTGGCCACCGCTTCGAGGGGCACATTGTTGCCGTTGCTTTGGCCGACCGGCACATGGCGGAGCTGGTCGACATTTTCCAACCAGCCGTAGCTTCTCACCAGCAGCTCCCGGTTGCCAACATAGGCTGTGCCGGCTTGAACATTCCGGTTCTCAGAACGAAGAGCGTCGACAATATCTTGAGAGGTCAGCGAGTGGGCCAGAAGCGCTTGAGGGTCGTATTCGACCATGATGGCACGTTCCTGACCGCCTTCCACTTCCACCGACCCGACCCCCTCGGCCGACTCGATAATCGGCTTGATCTCCTCGTCCAGGACGGTGCGCAATTTGACCGGATCATCGATCCCTTCGACGCCCAGCACGAGCACGGGAATCGAGGTCGGGTCAAAGGCGCGGATGACCGGTGACTGAAGGGTCGGGTCGTCGGTGGGAAAACTCCGTTGCGCTCGCTGCACCTGCTGGAGGACGTCGAGGGCTCCCTGGCCCAGGTCGTGACCGGGGGCGAACTCTACCGTCACCCGGGAGTTCCCCTCTGAAGTCGAGGAGTCCAGATTGACCATGCCGGGTACGGTGGCTACCGCATCCTCGACCGGGATCGTGATCTGGGTTTCCAGGTCTTCGGGAGAGACACCGGGCCAACTGGTGGTAATGTAGATGGCCGGGCGATTGACACTTGGGAGAAGTTCGATCGGGAGCTGGGTGTAGGCGATAGCCCCGAGGAGCATAAAGATCAGGATCCGCATCCAGGTGGCCACCGGTCGATTGACTGAGATCGAAGCGATATCCATCTAGCCCTGGTCCTCCTGTTCGGTGCCCACCAGGCGGGGTTCGACCTCCTGGCCATCTTTCAGAGCGAAGGCCGTCTGCACGACGACCTCGTCTCCTTCTTTCAAGCCCTCTCGCACCAGGGCTTTGGTTTCGTCGGAGGGACCGAAGGAGACGCTGACCTTTTCGACCTTGTTGTCGACGACGCGAAAAACGGTGGCTTCCCGTCGCTCATCGTCTCTGTCCATCAGGGCCGAGCTGGGAACGGTCAATCTCTCTCCGGAAGGGCCCAGCCGGAGCAAGACTCGAGCAAACATTCCTGGTTTGACGGCTTCGTCGCCCTGTTTGAGTTTGACCCGAATGTTGAATTGACGACTGGCCGCGTCGACGGCCAGGTCTTTGCTGTAAACGTAGGCGTCAAAGAGGCGATCCCGGAGGCCGTCGATCTTGACCTGACAGGCGGCTCCTCGATCAACATAGCCGTAGATCTCTTGAGGAAGAGCGGCCACTATCCAAACATCTCCGCCAGCTTGGACCGTCAGGATCACGTCTCCGACACTGACCAACGCTCCCGGGTCGAGGTTGCGCGAACTGACAAAGCCATCGACGGGTGAGCGTAAGGTGGTGTCCTCCAGCTGAAGCTGGGCTCTTTGCAGTTCGGCCTCGGCCGCTTCCACCAGCGACTGTTGAGCTAGTAACTGCTGAGCGAAGCTTTTGCTCCTAGAGGTTCCTGCCACCGCTTCGTCAAGAGCCGTGCGGGCTGTGACGCTCTCCTTCTTAGCCTGCTCGATGGCGTTGGTCACCTCGGTCTCGGCTGCTTTGACGGCTGCTTTCTGGGCGTCCACCGCTGCTTGTTGGCTAAGCACATCGGCATAGAAGTCCTGGAGGTCGGCGCGGGAGGCGAAGCCCTGCCGCTGCAGCCCTAGCATCCTTTCATATTTCACCTTGGATTGTTGAAAGGTCACTTCGGCCTGGCGAAGTTGAGCTTTGGCCTGCTCCAGACTGGAGCGAGCCTGGGCCACGGCCGTTTTCCCCTGGGTGACAGTAGCCGCGTACTCGGCTTGGGAGCGTTTCACGCCGCCCTGGGCTTGAACATCGGTCAGTTCTCGCTGGTTGAGAAATTGGTAATAGGTGAAGCGGGCGTTAGCTAGATCGCTTTGAAGCTTGTAAAGGTTGGCTTCAGCTTGGGAGTCATCGACCTGGGCCAGAACATCACCCTTCTCGACCTGGTCTCCGGCCAAGTAAGGAACAGTCTCCAGGAGGCCTACCGTTCTGGCTACCACATCGACGGTCTGAACCGATTCGACGTTGCCGACGATTTCGTAATTGAAAGAGAGGGTCCCCATACGGACCAGGTCCACGGCGACCTTGGCTCCAGCGCCACCGCGACCGCGGCGCGAGCTCCCCTCTTCTTGGCCCCCGAGCTGATAGAGCCGGCCTCCGATCAGGAGAGCCAGCACCAGCACGGCGGCTCCAACAACTTTTCTACTGCTCATGGAGGGCCCCAGCTTACCCTAACTCGGCTCCCCCATCAATCCCGAATCTTTTCGCCAGCCCGACCCTCTCAGACCTGCCCTCAAAGCCCGAGAATCTCAGGCTTTCCCTGGGTTGAGGAAGGTTTTCGCTGTTCATCTTCCGTTAACAAAGCGGCAATCACTCGGAAACAGGCCAGTCAAAGTTCGATAACCGATGGGCGTTAGACTTGGGGTATGAACATTTCACGCTCTTTTCCTGTCATTGTTGAAGTCTCGGCCGAAGGGCCCGTCAATCCCTCCTTTGAGTTGCCGGACGGTCGTCCGACTGACCTCTACGAGGGGCTCTACCATCAGGCCACTCACCCGGCCCTCGACCGCTTGGAGTTGGGACTTCCCATCACCACCAGTCCTGCTGACGACCGGGATGCCTTGGCTCACAACGAGGGGGCGCTGTTTCGCTCGAACCGGTCTGGAAGCTATCGTCTCTACCAAGCCAGACCGGGTGAAGAGCTGGCTCAGCCGGTCGGAGCCGAAGCTAATCAGGCGTTCGCTTTGCTTCACGACGGTCGCCTGGTCACTCTTCAAGAGGGAAAGCTCCATCTCGAAGATAAGGGGTTGCAACTGGGTCGGATCAGGCCCGAGCAACTGGCGGCCGGGGAAGCCGTCTATCTGGGAGGCCCTGACGGGATCCACCGTTTCGAGCCTGACAGTCGTTCGCTCGAGAGGTTAAGCGACGAGGCTGCCCAACACCTCACCCTTCAGGGCGACCGTCTCGCCTACCTTGGCTTCCAGGGAATCATGGAGATCGCCGACGAGGGTCCCGAATTGGTGGCGGCTGGCTCTCCCCTTCTTTGCCACGACCTTAGCTATAGCCCCGACGGTAGTCGGTTGTTGCTGACCTCGGGCGACTGGAGCCCCGACGGCTCTCTCTATCAGACCCAGGTTCACGTGGTCGACCGAGAGACCGGCTTATATCATCGCATCCCGGCCCCGGATAGGGTCATGGCTATCACCCCCAAGTAGCTCGAAGGCTTTGCCGGCCTGGCGTAAAAGCTGGGCAGATGGCAGACCAGAAATTTACCATCCATCAGTACGAACTCGGTCCCTGGGACAATTTGATGTATATCCTGGAGGATAACGAGACCAAAGAGTGCGCCATCGTCGATCCGGCCTGGGATATCGAAGTGATTCTCTATGAGGTCAAAAAGCGAGGCGTGACCCCGACTCACTGTCTTATTACCCACAACCATTACGACCACGTCAACATGGTCGAGCCCCTGTTGGCGCGGATGCCTCAACTACCTGTCTTCATGCTCGATATTGAGATCGACTGGTCCAACTTTCAATGCCAGAATTTGATGAGAGTCTCGACCGGCCAGACCATCAAGATCGGCAAGAATACTGAGATCAAGGTGCTTCATACCCCGGGTCACAGCCCCGGTTCGATGAGCTTTCATCTCGGCAACGCTCTTTTGACCGGTGATGCTGTCTTCATCAACAGCTGCGGGCGAAGCGACTTTGTCGGTGGAGATACCCGGACTCTTTATGAGACCATCACCCGGATCCGCGATACCATGCCCGACGAAACTATCATCTATCCTGGTCACGGTTCGCTTGCCAAAGGAAGTGCCACCATCGCTGACCAGAAGGTGAACAATCCCTACTTCGTCTTCAAGACCTTCGAAGAGTTCGAGGCCATGCGGATGGAAGGTCGCACACCGGGCAGTCCGATGCCAGATGTCGACCCGGAGTGGGCCCGCAAAGTGGAGGGTCTCCAACCGGCTCAAGCTGGCTAATCTTACCCTAATGGGTAAGGGAGTCTTTTTTCGTTCAGGGAAAGCCCGGCTCATCGGGGGACTCAAACGAGACCGCCTAGCGGTCGAAAGGAGTCGATACGACGAGAAAGCAGGCCTTTGCCTGGCTAGTAGCCCTGGCCCTCTTGGCCAGCCCAGCCTTCGCCCAAAAAGCGAAAGCTGAAACGGAACCTGAGAGAGTCTCTCAGTCGACGGAAGCGAAATCGTCCCGTCAGACCGAAAAGAATGCCTCTCAAGACCAGTCTTCGCAAGACAAGCGAACGAGTAAGCACATCCTCTTACCTCCTTTAGGTAAGTTTGGCTTTTAACTCCTATCGGTGACCTTGATGGTCCATTCAGGGGGTCAGGAGGGCTCAACAGGGCCCTTCTTTAGTTTTCGGCTCGCTCTAGGATGATGTTGTCGATCACCACTGTGTCGGCTTGTTCCACCAGTTCCAGGGGACGACCGACCGGCTCGAGGTGACCATAGAGAAGGGCTTCACTCTTACGGTTCTCGATCTGTTGCGGGAGAGAACCGTTCCAAGGCTCGTTTCGAAGAGTGGTCAGGACTTGCCATTGGGTTTCGGGCCTGAGCGGCCTGAGATGTTCACCTACCTGCACCAAGTAGGGACGCAAGCGCTTCGCACCCTCGTCGGCAGCGCAGCTTACCAGCCACTCTGAAACATCTCGAAACTGCTCGACCTTCGCGTGTCCTATCAGTTGGGGCAGCGTTTTACCGACTTCTCGAGAAGCGACCTCTCGGACTTCCCGTTGGGAGTGGTCGTCTTGGCGCTTAGCCTGGCTCGATTGGTAGGCGGCTTTAGCGCAATGCCGACTCGCGACCATCGCCAACGGAAAAAGAGCCAGCGTTCCGATCAGAGGTCCCAGCAGCCAGCCCGGCACCGGCATAAAGCTTTCCAGTAAAGCCAGGCCGGCCCAGCTGCCCAAGCTCGCTACCAGGGGAACAGGGGCCGCCTTCCAAAGCCCCCGCGAGAGTTTGGTGAATCGCTCAGTCTTCTGCTGGTACTCTTCGACTTCTTCATCGCTGAGACACGGAGGCCACTGAGCTCACGGCGTTCTTTAGGGTGGACAGTGCTTGGCGAGC
>CAYRFU010000057.1:0-16621 GCA_964423525.1 uncultured Burkholderiales bacterium
ACCTGTTCGGCAAGTCGTTGGGAGATCGTGACGGACGTCTCATCAATGGATGAGGGCGACCTACTATTCGCGGCTGTTCACCGCGATGAGGCTTTTAAGGCGGGTCAAAGCCTGCTCAAGAGTCAAGGCGTCGAAATGGTCCTCGACCACTACGACCGCCAGCTCCCTCACAAGGTCAAAGAACTGACCGGCGGTCGCGGCCCTGATGTGATCCTGGAGATGATGGCCAATCGCAATTTAAAGAGCGACCTCGAGCTGGCGGCTCCCGGGGCTCGGGTCGTAATCGTAGGCAGTCGGGGCCACGTGGCCATCGATCCGGCCGAGGCCATGAATAAAGAATTGACCATCCTCGGGGTGGGCTTGCTCGAAGCTGCCGTCGAAGAGATTCGCGACATTCATACCGCTCTCAAACCCTCCTTCACGAAAGGGCAGCTGACTCCTGTAGTGCGCCAGGTCGTGCCGCTGAGCCAGGCCTCTGACGCTCATCGGCTTATGCTGCAGGCCGGAGCGGCCGGCAAAATCGTCCTCCGTCCTTAGGAGGTCATTGATCGAGATCAATTTAGCAAGCCAGGCCAGACTCTACAATAAGAAAAACACGCCGAATCAAAAAGAAGGAGTCTCTCGGTGAACGTACTGCTCGGTCAAAACCCCTACCAAACCTCCCAATCATTTCAGCCCTGGCGCCAGGCGCCCCAACCCGCTGCTGGTCTGATGTCGCCTTTTGGAGGTGGTCAGGTTCGAAACCTGTTGATGCAACTTCTTCAGGTCTTGACCCAGATGGCTGGAAGCTGGGGGAACTTCGCTGGTAATCCGGTGGCTAGCCAGGGCCAAACATTGCCAGGGCCGAGCGACCCAGCCGAATTCGCCAGCTACCTTCAGGCCCAGCGACTGGGCGGCACCTTGGAAGGCAAAACGGGTATCGCTCAGGCCGACGCTATCCCCGGGAGCCGCTTCGCACGAGTTCAAGACCCCACCCTATGGGACGCCTCTGTAGCTCGCAACTACGCCTATCAGTTTGCCGCCTACGCCAGCGGCAACGATGCCCTTACCCCTGAGGGAGTGGCAGCCGGAGCCCAGTTCTTCGAGACGATGAACGCCGATGCCAAGCTTTTCACACAGGTGGCCTCGGTCTTTAAGGGCGACCTTCTGGGGGGCCCAGGGTTCTACGACAATCCCGGGCTCAAGCGACTGCTCGAGTCGCGTGGTCTGAGTGGGTTAGCCAGCAAAGAGGGAGTGGGAGAGACCGACGTCCAGACGATCGGAGCCGTGACGGCCGCCATCAATGCCGGCCAGTTGTCTCTCAACGACATTCTCAATAGCGGGACGATCGACAATCTTCCTCGCTATCACCAGATCATTGACTACGTCTCCCAGGGAGGCTTCGCCCGCGACGTGGCCGCTTACGACTCCGTCCCACTCTGACGCAAACTTCGGTGGTCGACCAAAGTGATGGTTTTGCGGGTTCTCTCCAGCCAGCCTCGCTTGTGGAAATCACTCAGCACCCGGGTAAACGTTTCGGGTGTGATGCCGCACAGCTGAGCCATTTCTTGACGAGAAGGCTGGCATTTCAGGTCCGAGGGTAACCGGTCGAGTTCAAGCAAGAGGTCGGCGACCCGGGCTCGAGCCGGTTTGTGCATAGCCTCAAACCAACGACTCTCAGAGCGCTTCAGGTCACGGGCTAAGCGAGTGATCACGTTACCAGAGAGGCGAGCGTCCTGGTCGGTGAGGGGGGTGAGAACCGAACCGGGGAGATAACAGAAGCGGCATTCTGTCACCGTTTCAACGGTGTGGCTGTGAGCTTCTCCGGCGAAGAGGGCCCGATAGCCCAGAGGCTCACCCGGACCGGCCCATCGGATCAGATGTACTCCGCCGTCGGCCGCTAGTCGATACAGTTTGACCAGACCGGAGCGGATACAGTAAACCCCTTGAGCCCGCTCCCCTTCTCGAAAGAGGATATGCCCACGGGGTTCTGTCTGGTCGCTACGGCACCCCTCGATGCGCTCTAATGACTGGACTCCGACTTGCGAGAAAAGACTTGCGCCGGCCAGCCGGTTGGCGCAGCTATGGCATTTGTCACACAGTCTTCATGGTCTCATCTCGGCTCGAGGAAGGGCAATGATCTAGATCAGACCTTTCAGCCTTTTTTGGGACCGAGATGGGACAGTGAGACCGATATGACAGAGGCTACCACAACCCGAGAGAGAGCTCAGGCGATCTTTCTCAGCAAAGCGCCCGAGGGCCAAAGTCAGACTCGGATTGTGGCCACCCAGGGCCTCAACTCCGACAGCTATGAAAAGGCCCGGGGACAGCTCGAAAAAGGCCTGGACGTAGCCCGTCTGAACTTCTCTCACGCCAGTAGAGAGTGGGCCCACGCCACGGCCCAAACCTTTCGACAGGCTAGCCAGGACAGCGGCCAGTCCATCACCTTCCTGGCTGACCTCCCGGGCCCGAAAGCCCGCATAGGAGAGCTGCCGGTCGAGTCTCTCGAGCTGGAGGAAGGCCAACACCTTACCCTCTCAGCCGAAACCCGACCCGGCGCCCTTTCGGTCAGCCATCCTGAGATTCTTGACGCCCTCGAACCCGGCCAGAAAGTTTTTCTCAAAGACAAGAAGATTGTCTTAAAAGTGATGGACCGCAACCAGTCGGGGCTCGATTTCCAGGTGGTTCAGGGGGGAACCTTGACCCCCAGAGCCGGGATCAACGTCCCCGGCGTGGCCCTGAGACTCCCCCGGTTTCCCGAAGGAGACCGAGAAAGACTGGGCTGGGCTGCCGCCATCGGCGCCGACATGGTGGCCGTCTCCAACGTTCAGGACGCCGACCACTTACGCACCGTTCGGGCGGCCGCTCGCGAGATGGGCTACGACCCCATCATCGTGGCCAAACCAGAGGATATCGAGGGCTTGAAAAACCTCTCCGAGATCGTCGATGAAGCCGATGTCGTGATGGTCCCCCGGGGAGATTGGGGCAGCAACACCGACCTTTCCCGGGTGGCCGAACTCGAGGAGCTCACTATCAATCTTTGCAAGCTTCGGGGCAAGCCGGTCATCGACGCCACCGAAATGATGGAAAATCTCGAGCACACCACCGTTCCGGCTCGCTCCGACATTAGCTGCGTCTACGGCGCTGTTCGCTGGGGTGCCAACGCCACCATGTTGAGCGGCGAGACAGCAGCAACTCAGGCAGTCGACCCTGTCAACGCCGTGGGTCAGATGGAGCAAGCTATCGCCAGCGCCGAGAGGATGAATCGCGCCCTGACGAGTGCCGGTGAGGGATGCGGCTTTAGCGGAGGTGTGATGATGAGTGAAGGATTTATTCTAGGCTACCTGGCCGAGTTGGCCAAAGACTTTCAACGACGGCAGTAACCGCAAACGGGAGCGGAGAACTCCTGTGGCGTGGAGGCACTCAAACAGAAGCTAGAGGCGACGATCGGCCCGATCGAGCAGCTGACTCCCCTGGCCGGCGGAGCTTGTCAGGAAAACTTCCAGATCTGCCTAGCCGACGGGACCCGGCTGGTGCTCCGCAGCGACGCGACCACCTCCCTGCCCGGTAGCCTTCGTCGTCATCAAGAGTTCGAGGTGATCGCCTTCGCCCGCGAGGCGGGAGTTCCAACGCCGGCCTCCAGCCATCTCCTTTATGATCTGCTCCGGGAGAACTCCTCTGCCTATTTTCTTGACTGGGTCGAAGGGACAGCGCTGGGGGGTAAAGTGGTAAGGTCTCCCGAGTTGGCCGAGGCTCGCCAAAACTTGACCACGAGCCTGGCCGAGGCCGCCGCTCGCCTTCACCGCCATCAAGGTCAACTTCCCTTTCTAGAAAAACCTGACGACCCGGTCACCTGGGCCCTGGACTTTCAAAGGCGAACCCTGGATCAGCTTCCCCGCCCCCGACCTGGACTAGAGATAGCCTATCGTTGGCTCCAGGAGAACCGACCCCGACGAAGACCGGTCGTTCTGGTTCACGGAGATTTTCGAATGGGGAACTTCATGGTCTGCTCCACAGGGCTTAAAGCTGTCCTCGACTGGGAGTTCGCCCACTACGGCGACCCCCTCGAGGATCTGGCCTGGTTTTGCGTGCGCGACTGGCGGTTCGGTAAAGTGAAGCAACCGGCGGGCGGAATCTGTAGCCGACAAACCTGGGCGAAACAGTATCAGAAGGCTGGCGGCTTCCCCGTCGACCCGATGGTTCTTCACTACTGGGAAGTGTTCGGCAACCTTCGTTGGGGGGCCGGCGCTCAAGCCCAGGGGCTTCGCTTCCTAGAAGGTCAGGAGCCCCGATTGGAGCTTCTGGCTATCGCCCGTCGGGTGGCCGAAATGGAATACGAGGCCCTTCGCCTGATCGAAGTCGGGCCGGAAAGCTGGTAACGTGCAACCCCTCCCTTCCAAGGAAACGATCCTGGAGGCCGTCTCGGCCTATCTCCGGGGGGCCTCCAAATCTCCTGACCCCGACCGCTTCGGACTCCGCCTGGCCGCCTCTCTAACGGCCATGGTAGGCCGGGAGCTGGCTCTTTCGGGTCCCTCACGCTTTGAAGAAGAAGAGATGGTGAAGAGGATTCGCCACCAGGACGACTGGCTCGCCTTGCTCCCCGAGGTCCGGGCCGACCTGGCTGACCAGCTGACCATCATCGCCCCCCGATTCGAACTAGGTGACGAGGTCGAGCAGTGATCCTCTCGCCTGGCCTGAATGACCTACGCCACCGAGTGGCGACCTTTATGAGGGAGCGGGTGCTGCCGGCTGAAAACGCCATCTTCGCCGAAGACCGCCAGGGTCAGCGAGACACCCTCCAACGCCTGGGCCAAGAGGCCCAAAAGGAAGGTTTATGGACCCCCCACCTACCGCCAGAATACGGGGGGCTCGGTCTTGGCATTGTGGGAATGGCGGCTCTCTTCCGGGAGATGGGTCGCTCGCTGGTCGGTCCGAAAGTGTTCCACTGTGACGCTCCCGACCAGGGCAACATGGACCTTCTGCTGGCTAAAGGCAGCCAAGAGCAGAAAGAGACCTATCTCCGTCCTCTGGTGGAGGGTCGTATCACCAGCGCTTTCTGCATGACCGAGCCCTCCCCCGGGGCTGGGGCCGACCCTTCCAACCTTCGGACCGAAGCCATTCCCGACGGCGAAGACTTTCTCCTTAGCGGCCACAAATGGTACGTCACCGGAGGAGCGACCGCCTCGTTCTTGGTCGTGATGGCTCGAACCGGGGGCCAGGCGACCCTGTTCCTGGTGGACCGCCAAGCCGAAGGGGTCGAACACGTGCGCAACCTGTCGGTGATGGGCGACGAATTCCTCGACCACCATGAGGCTGAGCTTCGATTCCACCAGGTCCGTCTGTCGCGCCAATCAGTGCTGGGAGAGGTGGGTGAAGGTTTTCGTCTGGCTCAGACCCGCCTCGTGCCAGCCCGGCTGACCCACTGCATGCGCTGGCTCGGATTAGCCGACCGGGCTCTCACGATGTGCCGAGAATACCTGCAACGGCGCAAGAGTTTCGGCAAAGTGTTAGCCGACCATCAGGCCATTCAACAAAAAATTGCCGACAACGCCATCGCCATCCACGCGGGCAACCTGATGACCCTTCACTGCGCCACCTACCTGGCCGAGGGCCACCGTGACCGCCAGGCTCGAGCCTACTCCTCGATGGCCAAAAAACACGTCGCCCAAACTCTGTGCCGAGTGCTCGACGACGCCATCCAGATGCACGGGGGCCTGGGCTACAGCGACGACCTGCCTTTTGCGCGCTGGTATCGTTGGGCCCGGGCAGCCCGGATCGCCGACGGCCCCGACGAGGTCCACCAGATGGTGATCGCCCGCCAGTTTTTTAAAGGGGAGCTGGAGCTTCTGGTGTGAGCGTTCATTGTCAAGAAGTCGACTCGATTACGGTTGTCACTATCAACCGGCCTCGAGCCCGCAACGCTGTCGACCGAGCCACCGCCGAGGCCCTCAGCGAGGCCTTTCGCCAATTCGAGCAAAGCCAAAGTCCGGTGGCCATCCTGACCGGGGCCGAAGGGCATTTCTGTGCCGGGGCTGACCTCAAAGCGGTAGCCGAGGGCCAGGCTAATCGCACCGAACCTGATGGGGATGGACCGATGGGACCCACCCGGATACTCCTCTCTAAACCGGTGGTGGCGGCTATTGAAGGGTACGCCGTTGCGGGGGGTTTGGAGCTGGCTCTGTGGTGCGACCTCAGAGTGGCTTCCCGTGAGGCGATTTTGGGAGTCTTCTGCCGCCGCTTTGGCGTGCCCCTGATCGATGGAGGAACGGTTCGCCTTCCCCGCCTGATCGGCCATTCTCGGGCCCTCGACCTGATCTTGACGGGTCGGGCCGTGGAGGCTGACGAGGCCTACTCCATCGGGCTCGTGAATCGGTTGGTGGAGCCCGGCTGCGCCCTCTCGGCCGCCCTAGGTCTAGCGCGTGAGATGGCCACCCATCCACCTCGCTGCCTAAACGCTGACCGGCTCAGTAGCTATCGCCAATGGGATCTCCCCCTGGCCGAGGCCCTCTCCCAAGAGTTCGAGCACGGTCGACCCTGTCTCGACCTCGAAGGCCAAGCTGGGGCCCAACGCTTTCGGGCCGGTGAAGGACGGTCAGGAGGCCAAGCCCCGGTCCGGTCCGAACCCTCCTGAAGAGATTTTCGAGGAGGCCCACTGCATTGGATGAGCCGCGTCAAACCACCCGCTTAGAGGAGGAGGAGACCAAGGTCAAAACTCCCACCCCCGAAGAAGATATCGTCCCCAAGCGACCTCGTCCCGAAGACGACGTGGTGCCAAGAAGGCCCCGCCCCGAGGATGACGTTGTTCCGCGTCGCCCCCACCCAGAAGACGACATCGTGGTTCCCGAATCAAAAAGCGAGCCGGCGATCCTCGATGTCCGCGAACTTCGCAAAACCTACGGCTCGACGGTAGCCGTCGACAAGCTTTCGTTCCAGCTGGTTGGGGGTGACATTCTGGGTTTCCTGGGCCCTAACGGGGCCGGAAAAACCACCACCCTGCGGATGCTGGCGACGGTTTTGGCTCCCGACTCGGGCACCGCCACCATTTGCGGCCACAGCCTCAAAGAAGTCGAGCAGGTGCGGGCTCGCGTAGGCTATATGCCCGACTTTCTGGGCGTCTACGACGACCTGTTAGTGCGCGAATATCTAGAGTTCTTCGCACGGGCCTATAAGATTTCACCCGAGATGCGCGACTTTGTGATCAAAGAAGCCCTCGAAACCACCCGCCTAACATCCCTGACCGATAACCCTGTCGACGGACTTTCTCGAGGCCAAAAGCAGCGCCTGGGTCTGGCTCGTTTGCTGATGCACGATCCGGCTTTGCTTCTCCTTGACGAACCTGCGGCTGGCCTGGACCCGCGCGCCCGGGTGGAGTTGAGAGACATCTTACGGGGCCTCCAGAAAAAGGGCAAGGCCATGATCGTGAGTTCTCACATCCTTTCCGACCTGGCCGACTTCTGCAACAAAGTGGCCATTCTAGCCGAAGGAAAACTGGTAGCCTTCAAGGAGACCCGTCGTCTGATCGACGACCTCCGGGGCACCCGGCGTCTCAGCCTGAAACTGCTGAGTCGAGGAGAAGAGGCGCGCAAGTTTCTGGAAGTCAGGGAATCGATCACCAACGTGGTTTGGGAAGGGGACGAGCTGGTCTTCGAGTTCCAAGGCCACGACGCCGACCTGGTCGAACTTCATAAGAAGCTCTTCGAGAAAGGCTTTCCGATTGTGACCTTCTCGGAGGAACCCTGGGATCTCGAGGATGTCTATCTGGGCCTCACCGAGGGAATGGCGGTCGACTAGTGCACCGCCAACCCCTCCTCGAGCTTCTCCAGGCCTACGCCGACCGTGGTTTTGGGGACACCAGCGATGAGCGTCGATGGCGCCAACTGACCGCCTTCGTCCGCTCCACCCCAGACTGTTTCCTGCGCAGTCATCAGGAAGGACACCTCACGGCCAGCGGACTGATCGCAGACCGACCTCTTGAGCGTATTTTACTGATGCACCACCGCAAATTAGATAAATGGCTCCAACTGGGTGGCCACGCCGACGGAGAGACCGACCTTGGTCAAGTCGCCCTCAAAGAGGGGCGAGAAGAATCGGGCTTGGCCAGTCTGGACCTGCTAGACCCCATTCCTTACGATCTCGATATTCATCCTATCCCGGCGCGAGGGGATGTGCCTGAGCACCTCCACTACGACGTTCGTTTCTTCATGGTGACCGATCACCCCCACACCATCCAGGCCAATCCCGAATCCAAAGGCCTTCGATGGTTGAGCCTCGAGCAAGCCCGCCAATTAACCAGTGAGCCGAGTATGCTGCGCCAATTTGACCGTTTCCAGAGATTTCGACAGGAAGCTCTCTCTCGGTCGGGAACGGCGCTCCGATGAAAAATTGGATTGTTCTCTTGTTGGCCCTGGTGGTCACAACCGGCTGTAACCAGAAAGCCAAAACGGGCGAGACCGTAGCGCCCGACGGCCACCTGCCTATCCTCCCGTTCGTAGTGACCATCGTTGATGGCCAGAACCAGACGGCCGTCGTTTTCACCAACGACGCTGAGGGCAGTTTGACGGTCGAAGACAAGGTCAACAATCAGACGGCTCAAGCCAAACTCCACCCAGACGGCACCCTAGAAGTGGAAGGCCAACCGAGCACCCTGGTGCTCCACCCTGACGGCTCCATCACCACCGACGGCCAAAAACTCCCTTCCGTCATCGATCAAGAAGGGGTTCTTAAAGTCGACGGAGCCCCCAGGCTGCGGCGCCAGGGAGGCGAACTGGTCGGGGTCGACGAGAAGAAGGCGCTCTTTCAAGACGGGGCTCGAGTGTTGGTTGAAGGTGATGAGAAAGCGACCCGGGCGATGCTCTACGTCGTCAGTGTCTATCTCACTGGAGTCCAGGAGTAGAGTCTTTCAAAAGACCGATCACGTATTTGCCTAGCAAAGCCACTTCGTCGTGGCCTCGGCTTAGGAAGCGCACGCTTAAGAAGTAAGCCTCCTCTTCGCAGCGGCAAGACACCACTCTCCCGAACAGTTCCAACTTGGGAAGCTGCTGATAGGGACCCACGATCAGATTCACTCCGATCCCCTCAGGCACTTCGGCAGAGATCTCGACCAGAGCGCCACCCACCCCGATATTGCTGACCGTTCCTTCGACATTTCGGTCTTCGTTGAGTTCGGTCAGGTCGACCACCACCGGAAGAGCTCCTCGAGCTCGTCGATAACGGCGACGGAAGATCTTGTGCTCGTCAAACCCTAGCTCATCGAGAACGGTCTGAATCCAAGAAACTCGGAGATTGTCCTCACTATCGAAAAACTTGAGCCCAGCCGCGCCCGGGGTGCTCCAAACCACCTCGCAACGAAGCCGCTGGCGTCCGATAGGTCGGCCCCCAGGCCGATAAGAAAGGCGCAGCTGGTCTCCCGGCCTGAGTTCTTTCTGCCACTCGATGCCGAGACCGGCCAGGCCGATATCGACCACCGTGGCCGGCCACTTCTCTTGCTCTTGGGAGCATTCAACTTGATAGGCACAAGCCAGGCGGACCTGACTGCGACGATTCTCCACGCCGGGACCTTCTTGAGAGTCCCGCACAAAGAGAGATTTGAACCCCGAAAAAAT
The DNA here is from genome assembly GCA_964423525.1 of uncultured Burkholderiales bacterium. GTDB lineage: Bacteria > Vulcanimicrobiota > Xenobia > Xenobiales > JADMJV01 > CAYRFU01. The sequence continues at coordinate 9,582 of CAYRFU010000057.1, forward strand.
TGACTTCACTCTAATGTGGTCTTTTCGTGCCCATTACGAAGATCCTGGCCTTTACGGGAAGACCACCTTGCCTAAGACGGCCGGGCGATTGGCCCCGGTAGCCCCAGGAACCGAGGAGGGTCGCTCGTGCAGGGTGCAGTGAGCCATCAGCGCGAAGGCAGCCGCTTCGCGGGCTCCAGCCGGGACCCCGAAGTCATCGAACTGCTTGAGCGGGACTCGCTCGGGCAGCCTTCTCCGTAGCTCCTCGACGATAACCGGGTTTTCGCACCCGCCGCCGGCCAACACGACTTCGGTCTGACCATTCATTAAAGGCTTGAGATGACGCCAAATCGTCTCGGCTGTCAGAGCGCAGGCTGTCCGACAAAGGTCGGCTGGCTCTCCCTGACCCCACATCTCACGGGCCAGGGGTCGGCCGAATTTCTCCCGACCGGTCGACTTGGTGCCCGGCTGGCTGTAGTAGGGGTCTTGAAGGAGCTGCTCTAAAAGAGGCTCAATGACGGTTCCTCGACGAGCCAACTGCCCGCCAGCGTCGTAAGGGGAGCCGTTAGCTAGCTCGGCTAGAGCATCGCTAAGACAGTTACCCGGCCCGGTGTCACAACCGAACACCTCTCCCTGACGCGAGATGAACGTGATGTTGGCAATGCCGCCGATATTGACAGCCACCCGGTCCGTCTCCGGACTCTCCAAGAGCCAACGGTCGAAGTAGGGGACCAGGGGGGCCCCCTCCCCACCCAACACCATATCGGCAGGGCGGAAATCGGCCACCGTCAGAGTCTTGGTTAAAGAGGCGATCAGGGCCGGTTCACCCAGCTGGAGAGTCGTTCGCTGCTCTGGCAGATGAGCCACCGTCTGTCCGTGAGAGCCGATCAGGTCGGCCTTCTGGTCGGCCAGGAGAGCCCTGGCCGCTTGCCCAAAAAGTTGTCCCAGACGGGTATTCAGGAGGGCCAGTTGGCGCGGACTTCCCCGGTCCTCAAACACCTCGAACAGCTGGCTTCGCACCGGGTCGGGATAAACGAAGGTCTCGAAAGCCAAAACCTGAAAAGACCTCGGCTGGTCCTCGATCTCGACCAGAACGGCGTCGATCCCGTCGGCTGAAGTGCCTGAAATCAAGCCCACCACTTTGGGCTTTGTCAGTTGTCGATAGCGCTCGACCAAGCTCATGGTTTCCTCCCCTTATGAACCGTCACGATGCCGCCGCAAAGAGGCACGGCCTGAACCTCCACCAATCCCGCTTGGCGCATGGAAGCGGTCAGCTCTTCGGAAGGGATGAAGCCGGCGATGGTTTTGCTGAGGTATTGATAAGCTTCAGGATCGCCCGAAAGCCAACCGCCCAGTACGGGAACGACCCTTTCCAGGTAGAAGGTATGAAGCGCTCCCAGCCAGCCGCCGGGACGCGTCAATTCCAAGCTCAGCACCAAACCTCCAGGAACCACCAGTCGTTGCATCTCCTTCCAGAGCCCGTCCAAGTCCGGGATGTTGCGGGGGCCGAAGGCGATGGTGGCCGCCCGAAAGCCTCCCTCGAGAGGCACTTCGAGCACATCCGCCTCGACATACTCGAAACGGGGGAACTTGGTGCGGGCTTTAGCCAGCATCTTGGCAGCGAAATCGACTCCCACCACCCGGCCTGGAGCCACCACTCGGTGGAGGGCCTGACACAGATCGCCTGTCCCACAACACAGATCCACCACCGAGTCCCCGGGTTGAAGACCCAACAGCTGCACCGCCCTCCAACGCCAGTAGCGGTCGAGACCCAGCGAAAGCAACCGATTGTTCAGGTCGTAACGGCCGCAGATGCGATTGAACATCTGCTGGATCAGCCCTTTATGGGAGTCGGTTACGCGCACACTTCTAGAATTTCATAACAGGAATTGCGCACAGCTGGAACGCGACCGGCAGCCCGAATCATGTGAGCGATTTGGTCGGCCGTGTAGGCGTAGGCGACCCCCGTGGCCGAAATCACCAACTCCTCCATGAGAACACTGCCCAGGTCGCTGGCTCCGAAACTGAGCGCCAATTGGGCCAACTTGGCCCCCTCAGTCACCCAACCGGCGTGGACGTGGCGGAAGTTGTCGAGATAAAGCCGGGCGATGGCAAGAATCCGCAAATACTCCCAGCCTGCTGGGGGCACCGTGCGAACCATTCCCGAATTGCCGGGGGTTAAGCTCCAGTGAATGAAAGAACGAAAGCCTCCCGTGCGGTCCTGGAGTTGGCGTAACTTCTCAAGATGCTCGATGCGATGTCGATCGGTTTCTCCGAAGCCAAAGACCATGGTCGCCGTGGACTCCATGCCGATCTTGTGGGCCGTCTCGTGGACATCGAACCAACGGTCCGAAGTGGTTTTGAGCGGCGCCACTTTGTCGCGAATTTCATCGACCAGCATTTCTGCTCCCCCTCCTGGTAGGGAGTCGAGTCCGGCCTGGTTGAGGCGACGCAACGTCTCCTCCAGGCTCAAGCCCGACACTTCGGCAAGATGGTCGACCTCAGTCGCCGTCATCGAGTGGAGATAGACATCGAACCGCTCCTTGATAGAAGAGAAGAGATCCTCGTAGTAATCGATCTTCAGGTCAGGGTTGTGGCCCCCCTGAAGCATCACAGTCGTCCCCCCGAGCTTAACCATCTCCTCAATTTTTCTAAAAATCTCGTCTTTGGAGCGAACGTAGGCTTCGGGATGACCGGGGGGCCGATAGAAAGCGCAAAACTTACAGTAGGTGATACAGACGTTGGTGTAGTTAATAATCCGGTCGCGAATGAAGGTCACGTAGCCTTCCGGGTGGAGTTTCCTTCGCAGGGCGTCGGCCTTGTGACCCAACTCGAGAAGATCGGCGTCAAACAGAGCCAGACCCTGATCAGGACTTAGTCGACCCTGGTGGGCCAAAGCTCGTTGAGCAATTTTTCGTTTTTCACTGATTGACACAGATTCTCTCCTTCACGCGCCGTTGGAACTCAGCCAGACCCTGGCGAGTACGCTCATCAAACTGGTAATAGAGGCAACCAAAGTAGTCCTTCAAGATGGACTCGGGCAAACCGGTTCGCCTACGAGCCTCGGCCAGAAGCCGGTCAGGATGAGCCCGCCCCCAGGCCAGACTCTCTTGCAGCAAGAGGGCCGCCTCGCTCGGTTCGTTGCGGGCAACCCAGACAGCAAACACCATCGGCAAGCCGGTTTCCTCTCGCCACCACTGACCTAAGTCGTAAACGTAATGGGCCCCCTCGACCTCCTCAAGAGCCCGGTCACCGATCCTCAACACCGCCTGGCAACGGTTATCTAGAACGGGTAGCCCAGGGGCGTCGAAGGCCACGATATTCGGCAAGAGGGCCAGCAGAAGGGCTCTCGAGGTCGCGCTAGCCTCAGTCAACCAGACCTTTTGACCTTGGAGTTCTTCTCGAGGCACTCTCGAAAAGAGCCGGACACTCATCACCGGGCCGTCGCAGGCCAGACAAAGGCCAGGAACTTTGGGCCAGCCGTGCAGTAGATACTCCACCGACGACACGGCCGTCAGGTCAAGCTCACCCTTTGCGAAAGCCTGATTGAGTTGAAAGGGCTCCGCGATCTGCAACGAGCCTTCAAAAGGAACGGCTCCGCATTCGAGTCCAAAGGTCACTGGCAAGCTGTTAATGTAGCTTAAAAGCCCCAGTCGCATCGACCCACCTCCACAGCCTCAAACATCGCCTCTTTGATGCCCAAAAGAACTTCTTGGCGATCGACTACCGAGGCGGGACGAGTTCTCGAGCTGTAGGCCTGCTGCTCTTCGGCTCCCCAACCGGCCAACTCGTCGGCCCCGAAAGCCAGTCCCACCTGAGCCACTTTCCAACCGAAGGCGGCCCAGGAAGAGCGGACGTGCACCCGGGGAAGAACGATTCGAGTCACGGCCAAGACAGCGGCGTCGTCGGTGCCTTCGGTGGTCACACCCCGAACCGGCACCCGGTCCCCGGGCAGGGCCGGCAGAGGAACCACCGAGACCAATCGCGGCAGGGCCCGAAGAAATTCCAAACGCTGGAGGAGGGACTCAGCCGAAAAGTCAGGCGTATAAGTGAAGCAAGCCACCACCGGTTTGTCTGGCTGGGGAGCCGGAAGGGGGGGCTGGCCAAGCTCGCCGCTAAAATAGGAAAGGCTGTCCAAGTCGCCTTCGCCGAGACCATGAACCCAGACGCCCGGATAGCGCTTTCGAATCTGACCGGCGTCACCGCCTAGGAGATGGACCAAGCGAGGACTCTCTCTCTCACCGTGGTGCTCTTCCATCGCCAGCAGGACCGCTTCGTCTTCTAGAAAACCGACTTTGTCGCTCTGTCGAACACGCCCGGCTTCCAGCCCAAGGGCTAGAACGTCGCGCCGCTCGAGTCGCTCTTTTAGCTCCGTTTGCGGGGCCGTCACCATAGAACCTCCAAGATGACCGTGATCAGCAAGGTGAGGCTCACCATCGCGTTGGCCTGAAAGAAGGCCTGTTGCAAACGCGACAGGTCGTCGGGAGTGACCAGGCTGGCCTCCCAGACCAAGATGGCACCCACCAAACCGATGCCGGTATAGTAGACGCCCCCCAAGCCGGCCACCAGGCCGGCAAAGGCCAGTGCGAGGACCGTTCCCCCGTGAAGGAGTCGAGAAATCGTAAAGGCTTTATTAATTCCTACCCAAGCTGGCACAGAATGAAGCCCATGACTGCGATCATGGTCGACATCTTGGCAAGCGTAAAGGATGTCAAAGCCAGCTACCCACAAGAAAATGGCTAACCCGAGAAGAAAGGGCGCCAGTTGGAAGGCGCCGCTGACTGCTAACCACCCGCCTAAAGGAGCGCAAGCTTGCACCATTCCCAGTCCAAAATGACAGGCCCAGGTGAAGCGCTTCGTATAGGAGTAGCCGATGAGCAGGGCTACAGCCACCGGAAAGAGTCGAAAACAGAGAGGATTGAGCTGGTAAGCCGACCAGCCTAGCAACAGCAGCGAGCCTAGCAACAAGGCCAGCACGGTCGAGGCTTCCATCTTGCCGCTTGGCAGAAGCCGCCCTGCCGTTCTGGGGTTAACCGCGTCGATGTCCCGGTCGATCAGACGATTCGCACTCATCCCAGCGGTGCGAGCACCGACCATAGCCAGGGTCACCCAGACCAGGGTCGACCAACCAGGCCAGCCTCTCGCAGCCAGCACCATTCCCGAATAGGCGAAAGGAAGGGCAAAGACGGTTTGCTCAAGACGCACCAACTCCACGAAGCGCTTCATGGTCGCCCTTTTTCTGTTCTAGCCCCGCTCTCTCCTAGCGACTGCGGATGTCCAAGAAGGAACCGAGGGCCTGGTCGTCTTGCTCCAGTTTACGCAGAGCTTGCTTGAGGCGAGCGCAAGCGGCGCAACAGGTCATGTAGAAATCTAGTAGACGATCATTAGCCTGCTCGAGCACTTTGACATCCCCCTCGTCGAAAAAGTGCTCAAACCCCTCCAGCGATTCGAGCAAGATCTCGCTTGCCTGATCGAGTTCAGAGAGGCCCGCCCCAAAATGTCTTCGTAACGGTTCAGCCGTTCGTTCGCCCAGGGTCAGCTGGCTCAGTCTCCACTTGGAATCGAGATCTGAGAACAGCTCGACAAAGGCGTCGTAACAGGTTGTCAGCTCTTGTTCAGTAGCCTTTCCCTCGAGAAAGGCTTGGGTGGTCGAAAACATCTGGCTCACGTGGGTGGGGTGATAGAAAGGTGCCACCAGCTCGAACTTCACCTGGCAACCGGAGCAGACCGGTTCTTTGTAGTCGTTGTTGTGGCCACAGCGCAGGCAGAGCATACCGGCGAGGTTCGATTCTTGAAAACATCAGCCTTCCTGAAAAGTTAACAGAATCGAAACAAAACAACTCTTTCCATTCAGCGGTGGCGAGGGAAAACCAGGCTAGGAGGTCTTTCAACCCTATGTCAGCTACCATCAGCGCACCCGCTTCAGTCTCTTTCACTGCCCCTACCCCTCGCCCGGCTCCGGCCGATGCAGGCACCCAGACCGCTGCAGCCCCGACTGCCGGCGCCCCCCAAGACACAGCCGTAGTTTCCACCCAGACCGAGGCTCCCAACCCATTCGAAAGCCTGGGAGCCCAGCCAACCGAAGTGACGATCGACGGCTGGAACTCTGATGGAGAGAACCGCTCGATGTGGCACGCTCTGCGCAATCAGGGCTATACCGAAGCCGAACTTCGGGAAGATTTTCACGGCGAGCGAGCCATCTTTGACTCTGTTATGGAAGCCAACCCTGACCACTTTCCTCCTGAGAATCGAGAGAGCTGGGACCCCGCCCAAGTTCCTTCCGGAGCCACCCTGACCGTGCCCAGTCGAGAGAATGCCGAGACTGTCAACACGGACCAGATCGAGGCCGGCGAGAGCGTTACCGTCGAAGCCGGTGACTGGCGAGCCGGAGCCGAAGTGGAGGCTGGCCGCAATGAAGACGGCCAGCAGCAAGTCACGGTAGAAACTCAGACCGAAGATTCAGACGCCCGCCTCACCACCGAGACAACCCTGGCCGACGAAGGCAACATCACCACCACCGTCCAAGATGAGGGGGAGGCAGTGGTGACCGAATCAGTCGCCCAGAACGAGGACGCGAGCGCCATTAGCGAAACCCGGACCGAAGTGACCCCAGACGAGACCTCCACCACCGTTAGCGACATCGATGGAGAAAGAAACTCCAACGTGACCGTCACCAACGACGAGGTGGTGGTCACCAACCCCGGCAACGACGGTGAGCAAGACGCCGTCACCAATCGCATCGACATCAGCGAGTCTTCGAGCGATGGACCGCTGGAGAACGCGGGTCGATGGGTCGCCAAGCAGTTCGGCTTTGAAGGAGATTCGGTCGAGCCGGCCCAGCATGACAACGCCAGCGTGGTGGGAGTCACCAAAGACGAAAACGGCAACCGAACTTATTATGACTACGACGGATAGTGGGGACGTTCGTCGGATAGTGGGGACGTTCGTGCAGAACATTCATAACTTTTCAATAAAGTCATCAACATCAGGTTTTAATATCTAATGCGACAAACCCTGTTACACAGGAGTTGCTCACCCCTAAATATCGGGCGACATCAGCA
>CAYRFU010000057.1:16631-24865 GCA_964423525.1 uncultured Burkholderiales bacterium
CCGTCCAGGTCCGAGGGGCCGACGGAGAGGTCAGCGAGTATCAGACGGCTGGCGACACCGACGACACCTGGGTTGAGTCGGTAGGCGGTTTCCTGGACGGGGTAGGTCGCTGGTTCGGGAGCTGGGGAAGCTCTGAGGAAGCTCAGGAGCCCACCGTCACCCGCAACGTTCCCACCGCTCCCGACCCGATGGGTGGAGTGATGGCCTAGAGCCCGGTGATCGACAAAGACAACCAGTTGCACGACTTTGTCCTAGAGATGCTCGCTCTGGTCGGCACCGACCAGAGCGGCCTTCACGACCTGGTGATCGAATCCGAGCCCCCTCGCCTGGAATCGAGAGATGACGTGACCCTCTTGGTGAACGATATGCTTTTCGGATTCGTCGGGATGGAAGCTCCGTGATCTGTCTGGAATGCGGCCACGACAACCGTTACGGAGCCGACCAGTGTGGGGGTTGTGAGCTGCTCTTTGAACCGGCTCCGCCCTTTTTAAAGGCCAATCACCTTTCCCAGCTCCAAGAGCTGATCCACTCCCTAGCTGAGGGTCATCTCAATTTGCCTGGAGCTCGCAACCGTTTGGCTCGTTTCCTCGAACTCCACCAGGCCTTTGACCACCACTGGAACCTGGGACCGGAAGCCCTCTCCCCTGCCCTGGCCCACCGCTTTGGACGCTCCTGGCAAGACCTTAGCTCGGCCTATGACGACCTTGGTGAGGGCCTGGCTCTGTTAGAGAGCTTTCTCGAATCAGGTGAACCGATAGAGTTCTTAGAGACAGCTCAGACCCACATCGAGTCGTTCTTCGTGGTTGCCTGTCGGGAAGCCCAGGCCATTCTGGCAGGGCTCGAGAACGCCGTCACTCCCTCCCTGGACCTTGACCTCCAGTAGTTGCTAGCGAGCCGGGGGAATGCTCCTGGGTCCGTTCACGTCGAATCAGTCGGTCAACAATCTGAACTCAAGCGTCGGATTGCGCGGCTAGGGCCTTCTCGACCCTCTCAGCCAAAACGAAGAGGTTCTCAGCCGAAGGCTGCGTCGCCAGAATCGCCTCTTCCAACTCGCCTAGGTCTTCTTCGGCCGGAGCTCGCCGAGCCTCGCGGATCTCAGAGAAGACGGCTTGAGCGAAGGGCCCGGGATCGTCTTGCTGCTGGGCGGCTTGAGCCCCGAACAGGCAGAGAGCTACGGGATGGGCCGGGTAACCCTGAGCGATGGCCCGCAACAAAACGGGACAAGACCGACCTGCAGCCTGACCCAGCCTGCCCCAACGCTGTTCGTCCTCGTCGGCTCCGAACTGGCCCTCGGCCAGGGTCGCGAAGACCGGGGACGCCCCGGCTAACTCGCGGCTATTCAGGGCGATGCGAGCCAAATCTCCAGGAGTCCCGTCGATCTCGAGCAAGCGAGTCAGGGTAGCGTGGTAGAAAGCTGCCTTATCTGAAGCCTGGTCGCCTTTCAGAAAAGCCCAGGCCGCGACCGTGCCGGCGGCGCCGTTGAGGGTCGAGGCCAGGGCTTGAAGCACAACACCGGCGCAGTGAGTCTTATAGTCGTCTGGCTCCCCGCCCACCAGACTCACCCCAAGAGCTCTCAGGGGATTGTCTTTACCACTGCCAGCGATCGCTCGGAGCGCCTCTCGGCGAAAGTCGTCAGCCTGCTCTTGGTCAAGATTCGCGGCCCACTTTCTGGCACTCCCGGCCAGGCTGGAGGTGAGCTTCTCTGGGCCGCTAGCGATCCTCTCGAGGGCCGAGTCGAGGAAACTCCGATCTGACTCGTCCTGACCACAACCAAGACTGAGCGCGTGGGCCGCGATATTGGGGGCCGTCGGCTCGAGAGGAGCGAGCTGCCAGCCCACCTGGAGATGTTCGGTCACGGCTCGGGCAAAATTCTCAGCCGTTCGCGAATCGAGTTCCACCACGGCCGTGTTGGCTCCGCCACTGGAATCAAAGCCCTGGCCCAAAATCTTCGAAAACTCTTCAACCCCATCGCTGATAGCGGGCGCCACAATCGGCTGGTTCGGCTGATTGATGGTGAGCACTGTGCCCCCCATGTTGGCCCCCACCCCAGCCACGCTGACGTGCAGCTTACCTCGCCAACGGCCTTGCAGGTCCTTCTCAAAAGTGCCGAGACTAGCCTCGAACTGACCACTGCCGTTGTAATTCCAACCGTAACCGAAACGAACTCGCTCGGGTTGCCCCTGGCCATCGACCTGGCACAGGGCGAAGACCGTGGAATGGCCCATTCCCAGGTCGGCATCGTGGTAGACTCCGATCTCTTCGCCCCGGGGGTGAGCCACTCTCACAACCTCATCGCGAGGGTCTAGATCGAGCTCGGGACTCCCATCCCGGTCCACTAGCTCCAGGGCCGGATCGATAAAGTCGTTCCAGATGTCGCGAGTTTCCACTCGGCCTGTCAAGCGAATCTCCATCGGCCAAGTGAACGGCAGGGCTCTTAAGGGACCCTGAAAGCTAGGCCCAGGCTTTCCAGAAAGTCTTTCAAGTCAAGAGGGAGAGGGGCGGTCAAGCGGAGATTCTCTTGGGAGCGGGGATGAACCAGGTCGAGGCGGGCGGCGTGAAGGGCCAGGCGCCGGAGGCTAAAATGTTCGGCCAAGGCCAGATTGTGGTCCTTGTCTCCGTGCTTCGTGTCTCCGACGACAGGATGATTGAGTCGCCGGAGGTGGCGGCGAATCTGGTGATTGACCCCCGTTCTCGGCCGGACTTCCACCAGGCTGTAGCGAGCTGTAGGGAATCGACCTACCGCCAGGGGAACCTCACAGGTTGAAACAGGCGAGTATTCCGTCCGGGCGGGCTTGCCGTCGATGGGACCTTCTTGAACCCCAGCCTCGGTCAGCCACCCTCGAGTGACAGCCCAGTATACCTTCTCCACCGTTCGTTGCTCGAACTGGCGGCAGACCAAACGAGCGTCGACCGAGCTACGACACAAAACCAGAACTCCCGAGGTGCCGCGGTCGAGCCGATGAATGGGGAAGACGTGCTGGCCCACCGCATCTCTGACCAGACTCATGCAGGTCCTGCGGTCGCGAGCGCCCCGAGTGGGATGGACCAGCAGACCGGCCGGCTTGTTCACCACCAGCAAAGCCTCGTCTTGATAGAGAAAGTCCACGGGTCAAGCTTCGCCTCATCCAGAAAGGTTCATCCCTACCGACGCCGAAGCCGAAGGCCCGGCGTCATAGAACGCCGAATCGACGGGGCTTGAGCCCCGTTTGAGGAGTAGCAATGAAAACCAAAACTCATATCCCCATTAGCGAGCGAGGCTATGCCAACCCCGACATCCTGGTCACGACAGACTGGGTAGCCGAGCACCAAGACGACGCCAATATTCGACTCGTTGAAAGCAACGAAGATATTCTTCTCTATCCGAGCGGACATATTCCCAACGCCATCCAGGTCGACTGGACCGCCGACCTCAACGATCAGGTGGTCCGCGACTACCTGGGTCAAGAAGGTTTCGAAGCCCTGATGTCGCGCCTAGGCGCCACCAAAGACACCACCATCGTCTTCTACGGCGACAAGAGCAATTGGTGGGCGGCCTACGCCCTCTGGGTGTTCTCTCTCTTCGGTCATGAAAAGGTCAAGTTGATGGACGGAGGCCGAGCCAAATGGGAGGCCGAGGGTCGGGAGCTGACCCGTGAAGTGCCCACCTTCAAAGCGACCGATTACAAAGCCCCCGCCCGAGACGACAGCCAGTTGCGGGCCTTTCGTGACCAGGTGCTTGAGCACGTCAAAGCCAGCCGACCGTTAGTCGACGTCCGCAGCCCGCTGGAATACACCGGTGAGCGTCTCCACATGGAGGATTATCCCAACGAAGGAGCGCTGCGCGGCGGCCACATTCCCGGAGCCCACAGCATCCCCTGGGGTCGGGCAGCCAACGAAGACGGCACCTTCAAAACAGCCGACGAACTTCGAGCTATCTACGAAGGAGAGAAAGGTCTCAAGTCTGAGGACGATGTGATCGTTTACTGCCGCATCGGGGAACGGTCCAGTCACAGCTGGTTCGTTCTCCACCATCTGCTCGGTTATCCCAAAGTCCGTAACTACGACGGAAGTTGGACCGAGTGGGGCAACCTGGTAGGAGTCCCGATCGAGAAGCCTTAATCTTCTCGGGCCGGGGCTCAGAGCCCCGGCCCGATCGAGAAAACCATGAAACACCTCCCCCCCAAAATCGAGCAGCTCCTGGAAGACATTTCTTTTGTCGAGGATCGGAACGACCGCCTGATGATGCTGGTCGATTTCGCTGATCGCTTCCAGGAGGTCCCCTCCCACATCGCTGAACGACCTTTCCCCGAGAACCACCGGGTACAAAGATGTGAGTCAGAAGCCTATGTCTGGACCGAGCAGCAAGGCGACGGTCTCAAGCTCCACTTCGCGGTCGAAAACCCCCAGGGCATCTCGGCCAAAGCCATGGCCGTCATTCTTGACGAATCGCTTTCCGGAGAAAGCCCGGAGACCATTTTGAAGACGCCGACCGATGTCGTCTTTGAAATCTTCGGCAAGGAGCTCTCTATGGGGAAGGGTCAAGGCCTGATGGGAATGATCGAACTCACCCGCCTCCTGGCCAAAAAGAGCCTGGTCGAGTCGAGCGGCCAGGATGAGTAAAGGCCACCGATTTTTCAGCCTGATTTCAGCCTGACCCGATAGCCTCGCGACCGGGAGGTCGCATGCGATTCGATTACGGTTTCACCCCTTGGCCCGCCCGTCGGGTGCCCCCCGCTGACAAAGAGGAGAAAGGCCTTCCTCCAGGCGTGGATGAGCAGATCTGGGAATTCCCACCCAACCAACCCGACGAGGTGGTCGAGACTCCCTGGGACCTGCCCTTCCCTCGCTGGTTGCCTGACCAACCGGCCGATTTCCCGGTAGGTATCCCTTCTGACTTCCCGGTCAAATGTCCAGGGCCGTTTCCCCCGATGGTCGAAGACACGCCGCCCGAATGGGAGCCTTATGAGCGAGGTGCATGGGTGGAGCACGAAAGGCCCCCTGAGATCGAAGTTCCCACCTCGCCGGAGGTGAGAACGCCCTGGCGGATAACCCAGTAAAATGTCTTCCCCCGCCATTCATCTCAACTTGAAAGTCCGAGGCCTCGAACGCTCGGCCACTCTGGCCATCAACGAGAAATGTGCCAAGCTGAAAGCGGAAGGCCGACCTGTTTTCAAATTGGGCCTGGGCCAGTCTCCCTTCCCCGTCCCGGAATCGGTGGTGGAGGAGCTGCAGCGCTATTCCTGGCGTAAAGAATATACCCCTGTTCAGGGAACGCTGGCGTTACGCCAAGCGGTGGCCGACTACTACCACCGCCGAGACGGCCTCGATTGGGGTCCTGGTCAGGTGATGGTCGGCCCCGGCTCCAAAGAACTGATGTTCCTCACCCAGATCGCCTTCCACGGTGATCTTCTGCTACCCAATCCGAGCTGGGTCTCTTATGCGCCCCAGGCTCAAATCGTGGGACGCAGGGTCCGCTGGCTGAACACCTTCTCCGAGGATGGTTGGAGACTCCGCCCCGAGGTGCTTGAGCAGGCCTTAGAGGAAGACCCGGGCAGACCGTCCTTTCTGGTGCTCAATTACCCCAATAATCCGACCGGAACGAGCCTCAACGCCGAACAGTTACAATCCCTGGCGGAGGTGGCTCGGCGTCACCGACTGTTAGTCCTATCGGATGAGATTTACGGGGAGGTGCATCACCTCGGCCAACACCTCAGCCTAGCCCAGTTCTATCCTGTGGGGACAGTCATTTCCAGCGGCTTGAGCAAGTGGTGCGGCGCCGGAGGTTGGAGGGTCGGCACCTTCTACTTCCCGCCGGAGCTAAGCTGGCTGCTGGAGGCTGTGGCGGTCATTGCGAGCGAGAGCTTCACCTCGACTTCCGCTCCCGTCCAGATGGCGGCTGTACGAGCCTTCCAAGGAGGCCCCGACATCGAGGATTACCTCACCGACTCGCGCCGAATTCTTAGAGCCGTGGCCGCCGAGTCGTGTCGTATCCTGCGCCAAGGGGGGCTCAAGGTCACCGAACCGGACGGAGCGTTCTATCTGTTTTGCGATCTCAGCCCACGCTCGGAGCGGTTCCGGGAAAGAGGAATTCGAACCGGGCGCGAGCTGTGTAGCACCCTACTGGAAGACACCGGGGTCGCTGTCCTGCCCGGATCAGACTTCGGAAGGCCGGTCGAAGAATTGACGGTGCGCCTGGCCACGGTCAACTTCGACGGCCGTTGGGCCCTGTTGGCCGCCCAGGAAAACGCTCGAGAACTCGGACCCGAATTCGTCGAGCAACACTGTCCCCAGCTGGTCGAAGGACTCACGCGCCTTGTTCAGTGGGCTAACAAGTAACGAGCCAACCGCTCCAACGTGAGAGGAGCCGACCCCTCGGCTTTGTTATTAGCGATCACATAGGCCAGACGGTCGTCGGCGACGGCCTGACAGACCAGGTTAGCGACAGCAGCCAGACTCTGCTGGTCAGGGTCAACAACTCGATTGAAGGGATAATACCGTTTTTTAGCCTGGTCGTATTTCTGCCTTCCTCCCAGCATCCAGCGGATCACTAAGGCTGGCCCGGCGGTCACCCAGCGTGCCTGGTCGACAAGAGGCGGCATTGTGGGATGGATGTTGAAACAGTGGCTAGCTCCCAATCTCTCGAGAACAGCACCATACATCCCCGAGAGGAGAGTCTTGTTGCGCAATTCAACGGCGTAAAGCGGACCTTGGGGAAGATCGTCGAGGAAGTGATAGAGACGTTCGGCAAAACCTACTGGTCCACCCAGGTCAGCTGGATTTTGGGGCGGGAACTGAAACACGATAGGACCCAAGTTTTCGGCTAGCCCCTGGCGGGCTGGCTCAACCACCATCTCGGTGGCGTAAGCGGGGTCGAGAAAAAGCGGGTTCTTCTGGCCGGCCTTGGAGCCGTAGCGTTGATGCCCGGGATAGCGAGCTACACTACAGTCCTCGTGAGCTTTAACCACCATTCTAAAGGTGGGCGGGAGGCTCTCCTTCAGGCGAGCATACTCCTCGACTGGAAGAGGTCCGTAGTAGGCCCGGTCGAGGCTTACCGAGCGGAAAAGAGGATGCCGAGCATAGGCGCCAAGCCCGTCTCTGGAGAGAGCCTTGTTGTCTGAGTGCTTGGCGTAAACGATCCCTTTCCAACCGGGAAAGTTCCAAGAGGAGGTTCCTAAATAGACCTGGCCAGATAAAGCCTCCCCTAGCCTAATGAGATCCGAGCCAAAATCGGCAGGCCCTACCCCTCTTGAAGGAGTCTGCGGCTCTCCGAACAGGTTCAGTTGCCCTTCGATTGAATCCGTTTTGGCCATCGTCAAGATTCTTGTCGGGTTTCGATCGGGTTCCTCCCAAACAGACGGTTTTCTCAATTTTAGCCTGAACTCAGAGCGGTGGGCCAAGGACCCGCCTAAGATTAAAGGGCACACGGGGAAGTTCCCTTCCTATTGAGAAGAGCCGTCCGTGCGAGGCCCGGAGGAGAACTATCTAGAACAACTGCTCGACGAATACCGCGAGGGACGGGTCGAGTCGAGCGGTCATTTCACCTACAATCCTGCTCGCGCCCTCGAATTAATGCAGCGTTATCAGTTCGAGACGGCGGAACTGTACATTCTCCCCCTGGTCCAGTTCGCCGTTCAGGGGAAAGCCAGCGAGATTCGAGTGAGCGTGAATCAGCGACAGCTCGACTTCGCCTGCGACGCTGACCCCCCTCGCCGAGAGACGGTCGAGAACCTACCGTCCTACCTTCTCGGCGACTCCTCCCCCCTCAAGAGCCTGGCCCTGGCAGTCTGCAACGCTCGCAATCTCGACCTCGAGCAGATGCAGCTTGTCTGCCCTCGGTTTGAAGCCGACCTGCTAAGCGACCTACCAACTGTTAAGAAGGCCAAAAGTGACAGTCGCCATCCCTGTCTGATACGAGTCGTCAAAAGAAAGCAAGGGTTGTTCGGATCGCGACAGCCAGCCTTCTCTAAAGAGAGTCGTTACTTGACCAGTGGCTGCCGCTACAGCCTGGTGCCGGTGCAACTCAACGATCGACCTGTGAGTCATCCGGTCCGTTGGAAAAAAACGCTGGTCTTCCGACAGTTGCGCCATAAAGAGCTGCCTCTGGCCGCTGAGGCTCCCACTCAGGGCGAAGCCTTCATCAAAGACTCCACTGGGCCTTTCGCCGCTGTGATCGGACTCGGACTGGCGGGAGAATCGAAAGTGGCGGTGGTCGAAAACGGGGTCGCCGAGGACGCACGGCTGCGCGGCGTGAACAC
>CAYRFU010000058.1:0-2101 GCA_964423525.1 uncultured Burkholderiales bacterium
GCCTCCGTGTTATAACCCTTCTTCCTCGGCCAGTCGAATGTCAACAGGCCCTTAGTCGTCGTCGAAGTCGTAAGAAAAACCGTGGTTGCTCGTTAGAGTTGGAGCCCCGGGATCGTTGGTGGCCAGCGCAACCCCGCGCTTGTAGGCCGTTGCGAAGCGAAACTCCTCCGCTTTCAAGTCGTAGTAGCCCGACTGGCCGCGGTTAGGAGAGCCCTGCCAACGCTCCTTACCAGTGTAAGGATTGACGGCTCCCGCCTCACCGCCTTTGTCGCGTTGACGGAAAGTCGCCTCGCCGGTAACGGGATTCTTCAGTCCAGCTACGCCTTTCTTGTAAGCCTGTTCGATGCGGAAGTCGCCGGCAGCCTCCTGGTAAACCGCTCCCACGCCGCGCTTATAGCCGTACTCGAATCGGACCTCGCCGGTCCAGGGAAGGTAACCGCCAGCGACCCCTCGCTTGTAACCGCTCTCATGGACGAACTGTCCGGTGACGGGATGAAAGACCAGACCCTGGCCTCTTTTATAGCCGATCTCTTGACGGACGACGACCCGCTGACTCGCCTCCTCCTCGGTGTAACTCCAGTCCGGCACCAGGGGCTCTTTGGTCGGGACGGCCGGAGGTCTTTCTCGCGTGGGTGGGGTGAACTCGCTGGTCATTTCCTCATCCTGGACCGGAACCTCAAAGTCGCCGACCGCCAAGAAACCCTGGCCCCGTTCCAGGTCGACGGAGTCGGCCTCGTCTCCCAGCAAAAATCCTTCAAAGTCGACCACTCGTGAGAGTTGCTCGAAGTTTTTCACCATCTCGGCCAGGCTCGTGCTAGGACAGCTCGCGAGTTTTTGGCTAAGTAGACAGTTGTCACTCTGGTCGAGACCGGCTAGCACGCGGGCGTGGACGGGCTCATGCCATTCTGGCACCAGGCTCTGAGACAAGAAAAGCTGACGGCCAAACTTAAGGTAATCGGCCTCGGTGGCGGGTATCCCCCTCGACAAAAGGCGTAAGCTTTGGTGAGCCACGGCTGTCCGAAGCCACAACTGATTGGCTTCGGCCGGAAGATGGGACAAATCCCAGGCGGTGCGAACCGCTTCTCGTCCCCAACCGTCTGGCAGTTGACTGTCGAGTTGGCTGAGCGCCTGTTGAAGCAGGCTGAACTTGTCGCTGATGTTGGAGGTCGCGTCACAGCTTCGACAGGCCAGCAAAGCCAGTTCCGTAGCCTCATCGGTTGGAGACTCTTCAGTCAAAATCAAAGCGCCGCGAGCTCGCACCTCAGAGGCGCTCTTGGGAGTGGTGAAGGGGACCTCGCCGAGGCTAACCAGAAAGCTTTTCAGCCGGTCGTCGGGTGCCAGGCTCAAGAGAGAATCAGCCACCGCTGCCAGAGCCGGGCCGGGGGCAGCAGCCCTCACTAAAGACCTTTCAAGTCCCGCTAAACCCGAGCCAAGCAAGTGGTCGATCCCTTTTTGACGAAGCTCCTCTGATTGAACCTTCAGGAGTTGCAAAGCTCTCACCCAACCCGTCTGGTTCTGAGTGTGGGCCAGTTGAAGCACACGCTCTAACAGTTCGGGTGCCTCCTCGAGATGGCTGGCCACAGCGGCTAGAGCGGTTCTCGGCTCAAGCGCCTGGCCTTGATAGTAAGCTTGGGCGACTTCGACGGTAGCCGGCTCAGCTGCCTTGGCAAACTGCCCCCAGGGTGTCGATTCAACCTGGTCGACGACCCACCTAGCCAGCTCTTTGCGAGGCTGCTTCAAAAAGAACGGTTTGAGCCACTCCAGGGGCTCCTGGTCGGGCTTGGACCGCAGCCCCTGGATGAGGTGTTCGGCCAACGGTCGCTGCCACTCCGGTCGGTTCAGCTGGTCATAGGCGTCCAGCAAGGGCGACGGCTCAAGTTGCTTCAGAAGGTCGACCGACTCCTCTGGTTGACGCTCAACCAGGGCGGCCGCTTTGGGAAGCGACCAGGCCCCACGATCAGCCAGATGAACCAGGCCCTCCCGATAACCCAGGCCGCGCTGACTTAGATGCTTCAGAAAGTCCGCCTCCCAACCCGGCTGATCGGCTGCGCTTCGCTGGAAGAGGAAACGGTTCAAAGCCGGCTCGTCGCTGGCCAGGTGA
>CAYRFU010000058.1:2111-2641 GCA_964423525.1 uncultured Burkholderiales bacterium
CCCCGGCCGCTCCCGCTTGCATGGCTTCGAGCGAGCTCTGGATCAGGCTCACCTGGGACCTGGTGTCGGGCGCGAGGGTGACCATCGCATCGCGAGTGAAAGCGGCTGCTCGGACGAGGTCTTCTCGGTTCTCTTGTTGCGCCGTCTGCTCGACAAGGTCGAGGGTCTGGCGGCTCTCGGCCAGCCGAATTTCATCCGCTTCCCAGAACCGCCAGACCCATCGTCGGCTCACTTTCGAGCCGTGAGAGAGTTGCTCGGAGAGGTTCACCGCTCAGGTTTACGTCTCCAACCTTAATCGACCCTTAAAAGGTGAGCCCGTAGACCGTGAGGAAGAAAAGAGGATGAGTGACCAGATTACCCAGGCCGTTAAAAGTCGTTACGCAAGCACAGCCAAAGCTGGACTTTCCAGTTTAGACCAAAACGTGCGGGCCGTGGCCCAGGCTTTCGGCTACTCTCCTGAAGAATTAGCCTCGATCCCCTCCGAGGCCAATATGGGCCTTTCCTGCGGCAACCCTCTAGCCACCGCCCAT
>CAYRFU010000058.1:2651-24829 GCA_964423525.1 uncultured Burkholderiales bacterium
GGTGTCTGGCCTCCGCGCCGCGTGGCCACGGGGCGGGACGGCAGCTACCGCGTCGACGACCTGCCCGCAGGGGTCTACGAGATCGAGGCGCGTACGGCGGAGCTCGCGTCCCAGCGGGAGCTGGGCCTGGAGGTGAGCGCTGGAGGTGAGGTGGTGGTCGACCTGGGCAGCGGTGGTGGCCTCGACGTCTTTCTGGCGACCCAAGCCGTAGGGAGCACGGGCCAAGCGATCGGCATCGATATGACCGACGCCATGCTAGAACTCGCCCGGCGCAACGCCAAAAAAGGCGACTACTCCAACGTCAAATTTTTGAAGGGCCAAATCGACTCCCTTCCTCTGGCCGACCAGCTGGCCGATATCATCATCTCCAACTGCGTTATCAACCTGGCCCCGGACAAGAAGGCCGTTTTTCGAGAGATGTTTCGGGTGCTCAAACCAGGAGGCCGGGTGGCCGTCTCGGATATTGCCCTCAAGCAGCCCCTTCCCGAAGAGATTCGCGAAAGCGTGGCCGCCCTGGTGGGCTGTATCGCCGGAGCCATCAGTTTTGACGAGTACCAGCAGGGTTTGGCCGAGGCGGGATTCGAGCACGTCACGGTTTTAGACACCCAGGCCGACCTGACCGCCTACGCCCAGGTTGAAGCCCAAAGCTGCTGCTCGTCGGGCACCGTTCACGACAGTCTGAGCGACTTGATGGCTCGCTACGACGTCAACGCTTATGCCGCTTCGGTGAAGGTGTTTGCCCTGAAGCCATCAGCCTAGCAGATAGATGGTAGACCTTACAGGAAGCAACGGCGCCGAATCGAACTCAGAAGGGTGTGAAGAGAGGTTTCACCACGGCCGAGCTGCTGATTGCAGTGGCTATTATTGTCACGGCTCTCTTGCTCATTCTGGCCACCTTCACCTCGGTTTTGCGAAGCAGCGAAAAGAGCGAAAACCTGGCCACAGGTAGCATCCTGGCCGAAGCGGTGGTCAACCAACAGATCGAAACCCTCCTTTATGACCCGGCTTCTCGCACCGCCTTTTTCAACTCTCCCGGCCTCCCCCCTAGCCCCATCTTGGGCACCGTCAACCTGGAAGGAACCGTCTTCACCTTCGAGATCACTCACGCCACCGTCAACCGGAACGGCGGCGGCACCATCGGCGATGGATTGGCTGAAAACCGGCTCAAGAAGATCGATGCCGTCGTCTGGTGGATGGTCGACGATCCTGACGAGCAGCGTCAGGGAAGCGGCTATCTTCGCACGGAGTTTAGTCGGGTTCTCAACGAGAACGCGAGGATCGAGTGAGAAAAGGCGGCTTCACGTTACTGGAGCTGATGGTGAATGTCGCCCTCTTCAGCCTGGTTACGGCCCTGCTCTTGTTGGCTCTGGGGGAAGGGCTCAAGCTGTGGCAGCGCATCGACTCGAGCAACCAGGTTCAAAAGAATCTCAACCAGGCATTCTTTTATCTTCGCAACGACCTTGAACAAGCTGACCCCGGAAACATCGCTCGCAAACGAGTCACCAGCTCAGCGGGGAACGGCGACGTAATCTGGTTCTTGTCGGCCAAAGACCCGGCTCAGACCAACCGGGACCTGGCCTTCATTCGCGACCCGGCCACGGGAGCGGCGGAGTGGCAGACCAACGTGAGCTACTATTTGATCCGTCCCAACAACTACCAGGCTCTCTCGAACGGCTACCTCCCCGCCATCGATCCCGATCCGAACAACGATTTCTACGCTCCCCATAAGCTGCTCATCCGCAAAATCGTCGATACGGGCGACCCTGAAACGCTTCTGTCCCCCGTGCAGGTCGATCAGTATACGACCGCTCCCAACGGGTTTGACCTGTCAGGCTTTGGGGCCGAGCCTGGGCTGGTCGAGAGCAAGGTGGTCGCCTCCAGCTTGTTGTCGTTCGAAAACGCTTTGACCAACAATGCGGCCACCATTGACCTCCGGGCGGCCCGCATCCGCGAAGCTGAGAAGAGCGTGGCAGTGGGCAACGTAAGCCTGAGGAATTCGCGCTTTACCACCCTTCAGCGGGGCCACATTCTGTTGAAGAACTAGATAGGCCTCTGTGGAGAAGGTTCGAAACGACCGACCCTGGTCAAGAGTCAACTCCACCCTAAGACGCTCCGAGCCAGATCGCTGAAAAGAGGCACCGGCCAGGCCTAAGGCCAGCACAGAATCGGGAGCAGATGAGCTCCGCTTGATGAGATTGCCCTGGCTCAAAAGGTAGCGAGTCGTCTGGATAGAGCTGGGGGGATAAGGATCCCAGCTGGTGGGCGGGTAGAGAGGAAAGGTGTCGGGCACCCGGCTCCTATCTAAAGGGTCTAAGGATTCAAGAATCAGTTCGCTAACAGGCGTTGAAACGCCGGCCGCAGGCTGGATGACCCTGAGACTCAGGGACGCGTCTCGACGAACAGCCTGGAGGGCTCCAAGAGTCTCGCTCTCCTGGCGTGACTCGCGATTCCCGGCCGAAATCCGGTGGGCATCACTTAACAGGCCTCCCGCCACCAACAGGACGATTCCAAAAAGCCAACAGGCCATCATCACTTCAACTAGAGTGACTGCCGTCAAGAACTGAGAACGATGTCTGCCGATACCTGACTCACCTCCCTCTCTGCGTAGTGAGTGATGGCTGCGGCCCGACAGATTCCGCCCGTATAGACGGGTGTCCCGGCCAAAGAGTAGACATTGGTCAATTGAGCGGTCCTGCCGTCTCGTTGCGCGCTGAGGGTAGCATTACCGGTCACCTGGGAAGCCGCCCAATGGAAAAACTGGTCGGGCACTGGGTTGCCGGCCACGTCCAACAGTTCGACTTGGAAAGCGGCTATGCCGTCAGGGGGTAGAGTGGTTGGCCCTCCGGTCACGGCCAGGGGAGGAGCCGAGAGTTCCCGGACAGGGTCGCCTATCAAGGTGACCAGACGAACGCGATGCTCGATGGTGCGGCCCCACTCGACTTCGACTTGAACTTTGCGCAGCGAGGCAGTCAGGGTGCGTTCCGCACCTGGGAACTCTTGCTCGAGAGTGGTGCTGGGAGAGTAAGCGGTAATAAACTCACTATCAACAAGAACCACATAGTCACCGACTGTCGAGGTTGCCGCTGTGTAAACAGACCAGTTATCGAAGTTGTAGAAACCGGTCCTCTGGCCGGCCCACGCACGGATTTCAGCCAGCTTCGCCTGGGCGATCGCGGTCGCCTGACCTCGCTCTGACGCCGACTCGGACCAAGTCGAGAGTGAGGCGATGACTCGTCCCACAAGCAGTAGAGAGAAGGTCAACATAAAAACAGCTAACACCACCTCCAAGAAACTCAAGCCCCGACTCCTCATGCACTTCATTGTATCAGGTCCTCATCCTGAAGACTACTCTCAGGAACTCACCCAAAACTCAGATCGACAACCAAGAAAGAACCCTTCGGCCGGGTCGAGTTCCTGGGCTCTTCCAATACGAGGGTGTTAAGTTGACCTAGCGAAACTGCTAACGTGAGTCTGGTCCAGGGAAAATCGCTCGACGCTCTCATCAAAGAGGCTGTCCGCTTTATGGTCACAGAGTTAGGGGCGGAACGAGCCCTGGTGCTTCTGCCTGGAGAAGGTGACCGACCGGAAGCGAAAGCCATCTACGGGTTCGAGACTTCCGACATCTGGAGCGGTGAAATCATCAGCACGACGGTGCTCCAGAAGGCCCTCAAAAAGGGCCAATCGGTGATGCTGATGGATGCTCCTCAAGACTTCGAATTGGGCTCGCGGCAAAGCATTAAGACCTCCCGTGCCCGTTCCGTCATCTGCGCGCCTATCTTCGGCTCCCAGGGAGAAGTCGTCGGTCTGCTCTACGCCGACGATCGGATGGAGACGGCCCGTTTCGATTATTCTACTCGCGATCGCTTAACCGAATTCGGGCAAGACTTTAGCCAGAGCTACCAAAGTCTTCAACAAGGTTCTCCGGTCCGGGCCGAAGAGCAAAATTTCGCAGAGGCGACGCCGTTCATCAAGGCAGCCATTGCTCTTTTTTTGCTAGCTCTCCTGTGGGCCACCGCAGGGGTGGTCTGGGAAGGCTCCCAGGAGCCCCCACCACCCTCCGTCAAAGAGTCGGTCGCCCCTCCCCCCACCGACCAGTCCCGGGTGGTAGCCGAGCAGATGCTCCGAAGCCTCCAGGCGGGAACATTCCCACGCCATCTGCTGACCCCGACTTTGAACGGTCGCGTGACCGATTCTCAGATTTCCGGCTGGCTAGAGAAGCGGCGCGACGCCCTCGCCAAGAGCGCGGTGGTCTCAACCAGTAGCGCAGGTAGTCAGGGGACGGCGACCGTTCAAGCTGGAACGGACCAGCCCTGGAACTGGACCCTGATCAAAAGAATGGGAATCGGTTGGAAGATCGACCATCTTGGAGGAGACCCACTCCCCTAGCCGCTGGAACGACCCACCTGCTTTCCGTAGATCTCCAGGCACTCTTCCATGGTAGCGTGGTGAAGATCAAGCACCCGCTCCAGCGGTTCCTGGTAGCCACCGGCCAGGTTCCAGACCACCGGCACCCCGTTTCGCCGGCACCAATCAAAAACAGTGCGGTCCCGGACCCTCATCTGATGGCTGTCCATCCACCCTCCCAAAGGGTCGTCTAGGTGAGCGTCGGCGCCTGCTTGATAAAGGAGGAAGTCGATATTCATCTCGTCGAGAAGCTGAGGCAAGTCGTCCAAGAACTCACCGGCCGAGCGAGGTCGAGCCATGCCCCCGGTGGTCAAATGAGCCACGTAGTCGATTTTGAGCTGTTCCAAAATGTCGTCGGTGCCGTTCCCGAAATGGAAATCGCAGTCGAGAATGCCTACTCGTTCGACCTGCTCGTGAGCCGCCACCGCGGCCACCATGAGTCCATTGAAAGTCCAGAAACCACCTCCCCAACGATAGCCGGCGTGGTGGAACCCACTGGTGGGTGAGCAGGCCACGCCTCCCTCTTGGAGCACCGAGAGCGTGGCCGAAACGAGTGAACCGGTCGTCCAGGGTAAAGAAGCTGAGATCTCCGTGGAGCGGTTCCCGAAGCCGTTCATTCTGACGCCATCGAGGACCTCGACCACGTAGCGCCGGTCGTGGGCCAGGGCAAGCTGGTCTACGGTGACAGGATTTGGCTCGACCCACTCCAGAGCGGGCCAGCGCCTTCGCCACTGAGCCACCAGTTGAGCCGGCTTTCCAGCACTGGGACTAAATGAACGGTTGTGGGACACGCTCTGGCGGGGTGAGTAAAAGACCTTCACGGGTAGGCCTTCTTCGAATCACGGCTATCCGTTTACTGCCTGAAACTCAAGACCATCACCAGCCGCTCAAAGAAAATAGGCCGCGCAAGTTTTGAAAGCTGTTCGGTGCATTCGCAGGAATCGAACCTGCGACCGCTTGTTCCAGAAACAAGTGCTCTACCAAAGTGAGCTAGAATGTAAGCTTCCCAGGTCAGGGCGCGGCAAGGCAATATTAGACCATGCAAGACACCCTGTGAAGCCATCAAAGCAGGTTCAGGCCTTAACCCGGTCGTAGGTCGCTCTATGCAGAGATTTATCATGGTTTTGGTGGTATTACTCGCCCTCCCGGCAACCGCTGAGCAGCAAGCCCCGATGGCCAAGACTGGCCGCTACACATCGGAGACCGTCTTTGTGGGCGGGAAACTGAGTGACGGCCGAGACGTCAAAAGAATCCGGCACGGGGTGCATCCGGGGATGGAGCGGGTCGTGATCGACATCTTCGGCTCGAATAGACCCGTCAACCGACCCAGTTCCTTTCGGGTTGAGCCCGATGGCCACAGTTTGTTGGTTACGGTGACTGGTGTGCGCCACTTTTCGGCGACCTTTCCCCGGGCCTACCCCGGCGATCGAGTGACTGGCTATGAGCGGGTGGTCTATGAAGATGACAGCGGCTTCCAGTTTCGCATTTTAACTCGCCAACCCCCAAGTTATGAGGTCTTCGAACTGCAGAAACCGGGCCGCATCGTCATCGATCTCAGGTAGCGGACGGGGTCACCCCTCCGAGCCGTTGTCTAGTTCCGAGGGTGCTGCATTTCAGGGAAAGCTGAGGCGACAGCGGGCGTTACGTCCACTGCTTGGGACTCTTGACCGTGCTGCTTGGCGACCGTCGGTTTTTTGCGCATCCCGGAGGGGTGAAGGTCAGGCTGGCCCAAAAACTCCCTGGCATCACCGATCAAGCCCAGCTTTCTGTGGATGATGGCCCGAAGCAACTGGGCTCAAAAGCCGGGCCAGGAAAGAGTTCTGGCTGTTAGGCTAGGCCGTCCCGAGTTTGACCAGGTCCTGAGCCAGGCTGTCTTGACCTCGCCGCGTTCGGGCCAATCCGCCGACGAGTGGAGAGAGGAGATGCAAAGGGCTCCCGCCAGGGTTCAGTGGGACCCCGAACGTTCTCTAAGAGGCGCCAAGTTGGACTATCGCTCGATTCAGGTCGGCCTGGGCCGTCAACTTGTTCGCAGCTATGCTTTAGACTGGGTGGTGGCTATCGAGGACGTTACCCCTCTCGTTCGCAAACTCCATGGCCTGTGTCTAGCAGGAAAGCACTCCGAGGCCAAGCTCCACCTTCCTAAGGAGCGACCCTATCCGGTCTCGGCGGCAACAACTCTCAAGCTAGGGATGCTTTGATTGCTGGACCCAGGAATTGAAAGCCGAGGCGAACCGGCTGCGGTCTTTGTCCGAAAAGGGCGGGGGTCCTCCACCTTCCACTACGGAGCTGTTACGGAGTTCGGTCATCAGGTTGCGGGTAGCTAGGATGGAGCCGATGTTCTCGGTTGAGTAGACTGTTCCGCGAGGGTCGAGGGCGGTGGCCCCTCGCTCGACCACTCTCGCGGCCAAGGGAATATCCGCTGTAACGACAAGGTCGCCCGGTTCAACCGAATCGGCAATCCAGTCGTCGGCAACATCGAGGCCGTCCTCGACCACCACACTCCGGATGAAGTCACTCTCGGGATGAGGCAGCTCCGTATTAGCTACCAAAATGACCTCGAGACCTTCGCGCTGCGCTCGCCGGAACAGTATTTGCTTGACCGCCCTGGGGGCGGCATCACCATCGACTAGAATCTTCACTCGTCCGTTCTTCACTCCGAGGCAACCCCAAGCCTGGGACTGCCCCACGAAAAAGGCAATGGCCCGGCTTTGCCCGGGCCAACGGCCCACCCTAGCCTGGGCCGGTTGGGCGATGTCGTGTTCGCCAGTGTCAAGTGATGGGACAATACTCCCGACCGTTCTGTGTGGGAATAGAGTTTGCCCGAGAAGGACAAGGATGAAGTCTTCAAAAGGCACCAGTTCTCGTCTTGGATGAGAAAGCGCCTCGAGATATCTTGGTGGTACTAGCGTGAGTGGTGCTATGGGAGGAAGATTCTGGAGACGGCGGAAGCCGAAGACGTGGCCGGTCGTTTGAGAGAGAGCTTCAGGAGGTGCGCCGTTGGCCTGGTTTTAGTACTGGCGATGACCGCAGCTCAGGCCGGACCGTCTCTTCCCAAACCCAGGTCAAGTTTGGACAAAGGGGAGAGAGTGGTGGCGGCTGTCCCGATGCGGGGCAATCAAAACCAGATCTCTTTCCAACTCAGGCGTGTTCAGCGGAAACCCAGGGCCGGTTTTGTTCTGTTGGAAGGTATCAAAGAACCCGTGCCTTCGGCTTATGTGGCCAAACTAAGGAGGCCTTCGAAGCGAAAGCGAGGGGCTCCCGTTCTCTTTATCGATGACCGTTCTGTTGCGGTTCGTTATGGACGGGTCTTGGAGACGGCCGGGGAGCAAGTGAGAATCCTTACCGAGTTTGCGAGCACTCCTGAACAGGTCACGGTTCCCGCCGAACGGGTTAGCCGGCTGGACGGAAAAAAGAAGATGGGCCAACCTGTGGCTTTTCGGAGTAGCGATTTGTTAGGGCCCTGCTGGAAGTTTGCCCAACTGGTTTGCTGGGATCCCTCCACCTGTTGGCTGGCCAACCCGACAGGAGGCGTCAAAGCGGTCGCGGCCCGCGACGTCCTGGTGATCCGTGGCCGAGACTACAAGCCCGGACAGAAAGCCTGGGCACCTTTTGTCGACACTTACAAGCCGGTCACCATTGTGGAGGCGAACCCTCGGAGGGTTCTGAACCTGGTAGCCTATCCCAAAAAGAACAACTTGAGTAACGCTCTGATTCCGTTCGCCAAGATCGTGCCAGAGCTCCCCTGATTTCATGAAAGAAAGACCACCCTCAACCTTGGCAAGCTGGCTTAGCCAGGAGAAGGACAAAGGAAGTAAAGATTCTCAGGGTCACTTTACCGTGGCCGGGGTGGCAGCCTGGCGTAAGCTCGCTGTCCATCAGCTTCAGCACCCGAGCGACTGGGTCTTGAAACTGGTCCAGGCCGCCGCAGCCGCCCAAGCCGAAAGCCTGGTCATCACTCAGACTCGAGTCGAGTCCTGCTTTACGGTCAAAGGGGTCCCGGGCTGGACCTGTGAGCAGGTAGAGCAAGCGGTCCTCAGTAATGAGCAGGCGACGGAGCCGGACCTCCATCACCTTAGTATCGGTTTAAGAGCCCTTCTTGGCGCGGGCAAGAGACCGGTTTCGATCGACTATCCGGACCAGATTTCGAAGGTTTGGAACGGACAGCAGTTCGAAGAAAGAAAGGCTTGCGAGCAGTTTGAATATCGCCTGGGCGTGTCGCATTACCAGTTTAACCAGGCTACTCATCTACTCTCACCCTTTCATGTGGCGGCGAGGGAATACTTGGCCGACTTAAAGCAAGCTTTGGAGCATCGCTGTCTGCCGCCCTTCCCTCTCCGATTGGACGGGCGGCTTATTGAGCCGACCGTCAAGCCCCGGCACCGATACCGTTACGAAACCCGCAGCATTGGCTTTTTTCCGGTCCCGACCGTTACGGGAGGTTTCCGGTTTCAGGTCCAACAAGCTCTCCGAGATTTTGACGTGCAGGCTTTGGGACTGCCGACCGATCGACCCTGTGAGTGCGGAGCCGCAGTCAACCTGTCTTACCACTACCGTCCTTCCCTAGATGACGAGAACCCGGTGGAGGCCAAAGACCTTCGCGAAGACCGGAGCTTGCTGGTCTGGGTGCTCGACGGGGTGATGGCCCAGGTCGAGAACCTCCCTTTTGAGAACTGTGTGACCGCTGGCATCGCTCTGGATGGCTCGGGCCTTCCCACCGACCTGTCGAGTTTAGCTGTGAGTGACACACCAGCGCGTAGACAACGTCGCCGCAATGGGCTACTAGCTGTAGCTAGTCTTCTCGAATCGGCCGGCCAGGGCTCTCTCCTATTTTGCAGACCTCACCACGAAGAGAGGGGGAGTTCTTGTTTCTTGTTCGGTTGCGGCGGTCTTGGCCTGGCTTTGACGATGATATCTTACAACGGGTTGTGGCTTGTATTTTTTGCCTTGCTGGCTGGCTTGACCGGTCAAGCCAACCAGACGAGTGGGCCCCAGGATGCCTTCCAGAAATCTCTGAGAGACCATTACGACAAGCTAGTTGACCAACTCAAAGAGGCTGCACCGGAGTAGCAGGCGGTAGGGAGGCTAGCTCAAGACCTGTTGTGACACCGACAGAGCCAGCCCGCCCTGCTGGGGAGCATCTTCACAAAGACCTCGGCGGGAAGACTATTGTTGCAGAAATAATAACATCAGGTGGCGACCCGGTGGCGGTCTTGTTCCGCTTGATAGGGTAGTCCGGCACCTGACCTGAAATTCAGCTTTTCTTCAGGCAAGCAAAAACTATCGGCCTGACTGCTCCGCCTACGACCAGCTCGAGCGCAATCCCACTCACAGAAAATGACCAGGTTTGGATCGACTCTTTCGAACCTTCCGAAGAGGGAGGGACCTATGACCTGATCACTATCAAATCACCTTTTGTTTACGTAGCCGAAGCGCGTGACCGACTCGACGAGATGCTCGTGGAGCTTCCGGGAGTGCAAGCCGCTGACTGGGAGGACCGAGAGTTCTTCCTCGTCACCCTAGACAAGTCGGCCGACCCGGCAGAGGTTAAGGCCAGTCTGGTTGCCCGTTTAGAAGAACTCGGTGCCGGCAATGAGGAGAGCGACGGTACTTTCTGGAGAACGACATAGCATCCTAGGTTTAACGATCAGAGGGCACCATTGGCTCCACGATGGGCAGCGGAAACGAACTGTCGAACTCATTTAGCTGTGGTTGCGCACCAAAGGCACACAGCCCCAATTGATACGACGTTTCGCGATTCTGGACTTGGCCATTGGGAATGAGAAGCGGGCTTCTGGCTGTCGACCTAACCCAGAGCGTCTAGGAGACGCCTCAAACTAGAAAGTTGGCAAGCCAAGTATAGGGTCACCCGCTGGGGAGCTGCTGCCGCCAACGAGTTTTTGGAAAAGTCGTTGACGTTTATCAGAAGGTCCGGCTCGCAACGATTCTTCCAGTTCGGACAGAAGGTTAACCAGGTAGACGCCTCGTCGACGCGCTGGTGCACCAGGGTACTCTTGCCAGCGAGGCGGCCTTCGAGCGCGAACGATCGCCGAGAGCCGGGATCCAAAGCCAGAGGCTGTTGAAGGCCACGATGCCAGCTTCAGTCTAATTTCAGGGCCATGACGCACCTTGGAAAGATGCAGATTGCTGATTCAAACCTCGCCTACCGCTTCCGCAAAGGCCTGAAAGATCTGGAACCAAGCCTTCAACAAGAGGGAGAGAAAATCGCCGACCGGGTGGTCTTGCTCCGCGACTACACCGAAGCGACCAAAGAGATAGCTAATAACCCCCGCGCCCTGCACTCAGTAGCGGTGCCCCTTTTGGCCGCCCTGGCCGGTTCGAGCTTACCAGGAGCTCAATTCCTGGCTGACCTGAGCCAGATCGAATTTCAGATGGGAAGCGTGACTCTCCCCTACGTAGCGGCTGCAGCGGGTCGAGGCCACGACCCTTTTCAGATGGGGCTGCTGGCTTTAGCCCAGGCTAGCCCCAGTGAACAACCAGCCATCTTCGAGCTGTGGGAAGACAATCCGCTCAAACAGTTCTACACTCAAGTCACGCCTGATCACAAGCCCGGCTTGATGGCCTTTCAAAGCTGGGAATTCGCAGAGCAACAAGGTTGGCACGACCCGATCACTTGGACCATAGGAGCTCTTAAACCTTGCGACCCAAAGCAAAACACGGTCGTTCTGAGAGCAGCGCTACCCACCCTAGACCAAGACCATCCAGTGGGGAAAGTCGCGCTGCGCCTAGCCTCGAATGCGACCACTGCCAGCGGCATCAAGAAGGCCCTAACTCAAGCTCTCGAGGCCGTATCTCAGGGTGGCCGCCAGATACCACCCACTCTCCTAGCGGCGGCCGCCGCTCACCACGGAGCGAGCCATCAGCATCGAGAAGCCATCGAAAAGATGGAGCTACCTGACCACCCTGCCACTCGCCTACTCCGGGGCCAACCAAGTCCAGACCCGCAATGGGAGCTGCTTGGCAAGTTCGGACAAGAGTCGATCAGCCCAGCCCTGTTAAGGTTGAGCCGACCCCACCTGTTGCCGAAACAGCTGGTCATGACCCGAGCCGCGCTGGAAACTCGCAATTCTCTCTACCACCAAGATGCCCGTATGGCCGCCTGGCGGGTGGCTCCGGAGGAGCACAAGGAGACCATTAACGACCTTGCTCGGGAGTCGTTCGAACCTGCCGGGAGTGGCCTCCTGGGAGGTTCCGAGATCCCCATTGAGCTCGAGCTAGACCCTGATTTTCTTGTGATCGGTGGCCATCCCATACCCGTAGAGGGTGGCTAAACCCGCTTAAATCGGCTGCGTGAAAGCGGTGGTTTCCGATACCGGGGGGTTCTTCACGGGTCGAACGCCAATGGCCATCGCGATCCTGATAGAGCCGTCCCCAAGGAGCAGGGGAGTGGCTGCCCTCCCGAAACCAACAAGAGATGTCGCTCACCGATTTTCTCGAGGTAGCACCAGTAGGCTTAATTCTGGTGGAGCCGGACGGAGTCATAGGCTGGGCCAATCCAGAAGCTGTCAGGCTCTTCGGCCAGGAACTGGTCGGTCTGTCAGTCGAGGAGCTGGTGCCTCCAACCAGCCGCCATCTCCATCAAGATCTTCGCCAGGGGTATCAACGAGAACCCGGTCTCAGGTCGATGGGGGAAGGCCGAGATCTGACAGCCCTAAAGGGAGATGGAAGCGAGTTCCGAGCCGAAATCGGACTGACTCCGCTGAGCGACGGCTCGACCGGAGTGGTGGTGACCGACATCACACGCCGCCTCGAATTGCAAAGGGAGCTTGCCCAGGCCAAAAAGCTCGAGAGTCTAGGCCGACTGTGTGGAGGTGTCGCTCACGACTTCAACAATATTCTGACCAGCCTGTTAGGCTTTCTCGACATCGCTAAAGAAAAGCCGGAACGACTAAACTTCTGCCTGGACCAGGCCGAGGAGGTGGCTCAAAGAGCTCGTGAACTGGTGGCTCAACTGGTTCTCTTTCGTCCCGGCCTGGACCGGCCCGATTCCGCTACCATCGACCTGGCCACCGAGGTCGACCAGAGCGTAGCTTTGCTCTCCCCAAACCTTCCTGGCGGCATCAACCTAAAGCTCTCGGTTGAGCCAGCGGGACGAGTGGCCATGAGCCGTTCCCATCTCTATCAAATCGTGAGCAATCTATGGCAGAACTCGGTCCTGGCTATGCCTGAGGGCGGTGACCTCGAGATCAAGGTCGACCGAACCGAAGGTGGGAGCCGTCTGTCAGTCCACGACAGTGGCTGCGGGATCGAGCCTGAGGCTCTAGAAAATCTCTACGATCCCTTCTACACTTCACGACCTTTCGGTCAGGGATCAGGCTTAGGACTCTCGGTAGTTCACGGACTGGTCAACCAGGCAGGAGGGAGCATTCAGATTCGCAGCCAAGTCGGAAAGGGGACGGAGTTCGAACTCCGCTTCCCTAGGGGAGGCTCATGAAAAAGCGCATTCTCATTGTGGATGACGACGAGAAGATCCGGACGATGCTTCGGATCACCTTTGAAGACGCGGGCTTTTTGGTTGACGAAGCGGCCGACGGACGTCAGGCTTTAAAAACGGCCAGCGCCAACCCTCCCGACCTCATCATCCTCGATCTCTACATGCCCAACCTGGACGGATTTGAAACCCTTGAGCAGTTGCAAGATGTAGCCATTCCCGTCTTTGCCGTTTCGGGGGGAGGGCCGAAGTTCGTGCCCCAACTCCAGGCGGCTGGTTTTTTGGGCGCCGAGCAGACTTTTGCCAAACCGTTCGACCGCAAAAAACTTCTTAAAGCGGTAGAAGAACGACTCCTAAACAAAAAACCGTAAACCGGAGCAAACCGTAGAGGGGGTCTTTCTTGCGGACCAAACTCAACCCCACCAGCACCAGAGCCCCGGCCACAGCTACCGGGACCCAACCTCCCCAGAAAGCGATGGCCACGGCCACCTCGGCCGCCACCCAAGCAGGCCCAGCCCGCACCCAAACGACCGACAGGACCGTCACCAAGGTTAACCCAAGCAAAAGCGAAGGTACGACCCAGGGGTGAACAGGGAAGCGACTGGTCGGGTCCGGCAGAATCCACTCGGTCGGCTGGAAAGGGCGATACTCGGCCCGGCCCAGATCCACGTTTGGGTCGAGAATCAGCTCATAGGGACGACCGTTAAGGCCCACCATTGAGACTACCCGATAGGCGGCCCCGTCTTGTTGATTCAGGAAATGGGCCAGTTGGAACAACATATCAGGCTGTCCAGGCAGCACCTTGACCTGTTCATAGGTCAGATATCGACCCAGATTCACCTCACTCATCTCACCCGTTTCTGGGTCGACCCTTTTCACCGAGACGCTCCCCGGTTTGGCCCTCAGCTTCATCCTCCAGGCGTAGCGGTGCCCTTCCTCTGTCCAGGCCACATCTCCCGGATAGAGCCAGTGTCGGAGAGGGGCTCCGATCTGGATGATTCCATAGAGCACCAAGGCTACGAGAGGCAGAATGGCCAGGGGACGGACCGGTCCACTCTCGGTTTCGACCTCTTCTTTGAGCCAACGGGCGGGGGTCTCTGGTTCGAGAAAGATCACCAAAGAGCCCATTCCGAGGAACGGGAAAACTCCGATCTCAAACAAGCGGGAATTGGTAAAGTGAAAACCCAAAGCGGCCGCCAAGGCCACCGCCCGAGTCGGTTGCCAAAGGAGCAGATAGCCGATCAAAAAATCGAAAAACAAGCCGCCGTAGGCTAGAAGGTGGACTACGAACTCGGAACCGAGAGCCGTTCCGGCGTAGGCACTGCGAAGCGGTTCGCCGGCCAACCAGTCGGGGTTGACCTTCGATAGGCCTCCATAGAAGTAGACCACCACCAACTGAAATTGCAGCAGATAGACGTGCCAGGCCGGAATGGTGACCGGTAAATCGAGCCGAGACGCGTCATAACTTCGCCAATGATGGGCACCCACCACCGTCATCAAGAGACCTAAAAGACAGATCAAATAGAAGTGGTTATTGTAACTGGCCTTCTCCAGACAGGTGAGGTAGGTGTAGCCGACCGTGAACAGAGCCGTGCACCAGCGATAGTAGAAACCGACCGTCATTCCCACAGCGGCCACCGCTAGGAGGCCCAGAATAGCGTAGTAGACGGGTGTCGAAAATTGAGGAAGCCACTCGAAGAAGGCGTGCTTGAACGTGAATTTCGGCCCCGACCAGAAGTCTTCCGGATAGCCCAACCAGGCATAATTGACCATCTCGAAGGTCATCAAAAGACCAAAGAGGATCCGAAAGAGCCCCAACGAGGAGGCGTGCACGGGTTTGGCCAGGGCTTCTCTCAAGGCCACCGGCCTTTCTGCTTCTAGCCCTGAATCCCTCGATTTCGGGCCGAACGACCGTAGGCCCAGCGACGGGCCTGGTTGGTCTTACCATGTGGGTAGAAGACGGTGGCGTCAGAACCCTGGTCGTCGGCGGCTTTGCCTTTCCAGATATTGAACTTGACCTGGTCGGCGGCTTGAGCCATCTCTTCGGCTCGAGCCTCATCCCGGACTCGCGGGATCACAATCTCCCCAGCCGAAAGCCAGGGCCCGTTCCACTTCTCGCGACCGTCATCGGGGTCTTCCCCAGGTTGCATGAGCTGCAACTCGTAGCGCCACCGGACTTCCTGTTGTTCTGCTCGGGCGCGAAGCTCGGAGGTGAGGCGCTCAGCCGAGGTCTCACCCTGAGGTTCCTCCACCGGTCCGTTGCTGGGCTCAGCCGGGACGGCCCGCATTTTGGCGAGATAGTAGGTATCTTCAGAGCTATAAAGACGGAAAGGTGCGCGACTCCAAGCCGTCAGGTCAGCCAGGGTGTCGAGGTCGGTTTTCATAGTCGAGACGTCGTAGACCATCTTGCCGGCCGTCACCGGGCCAACCTCCCAGCCCATCTGAACCAGGCCCCCGGGTGCGAAGGGATGGTCGAGCATGTTAAAGAGGGCTAGCTGAGATTCGGGGTCTTTGGCCTGGGACACCTCGGTCTTCTCGTTGCCACCCGTCAGCAAGATGTCGGTAACCTGGCCCTCGTTCCCAACCAACTCAAGAGCCATTCCGAACATGCTTTTCCCATCCGGATTCTTTTGATTGGAAGCGTCGGACAGTCTCATCAAGCCGCCCATCGAATCGAGTCCAAACAGTTTCAAAGCCTGAGCCATCTCGGGACTCCAGTGAACCTCGACCTCGCCGCCGAAGAGCTGTTGCTCGTGAACCAGGCGGTGCATGCACTCAGCTCCGTTATCGATCTGGCGCCCTTAAATGGTGTCGATCCGTTGGCGCGTGAAATTTCTCAGTTCGCCTTCTTCTTCTCCGGTAAGGGAGTTATCGGGCACGTTGGTGGCGGCTCCGTCAAGAGTTTGGCGAATTTCATCCAGACTGCTCCATTGAGTGACAGGAGCCGTGGAGGCCTGGAAGTTACCCGGGGCTTTCTCGGCCACCCAGCTCCCCGGCTGAGCCAGAGACGGCTTCTCGGGTTGGGCTCCGTTTTTCAACTGTTCAAGCATCGTTCGAGCGTGGGGACAAGCCTCCAGAGCCTCCGGGCTGAACAGTTCTTCGGGCAGGGCTGGGGCTCCCGTCGGGGGGGGTGGGCGCTGTGGCTCTCGTGGGGAGGTCCCAAGCCAGTTTCTGGGTTACGAACATAAGGCACCTTCTCGGGTCAAAACTTGCCCGAGGCTAAGGCCTGACCCTTAAAGGGTCCTGAAGAGCCGACTTTCAGGCTTTTTTAAGGATGAAAACATAGCGTCGCCGGGCTATGATGATTTCAACCCTCCCTGCCGCAAAACCCGACATTTCGCCTCAGGCGAACCACCAAAGAGCCGAATGGCTGCTCGAGCACGGCAAGCTCGACGAAGCCGTCCTTTTGCTCGAGAACACCCCCGGCCCGCAGACCAATGCCAAGACTCAAGCCCTGTTGGGTGCGGCCTACTTCCGTCAGGGAAGTATGCCGAGGCGGCAGCGGCCTACGAGGTGGCCAGTGAGGGAGACGACATCTACGCCGGGCTGGCCGAGCAAGCTCGTCAAAACGCCGAGACCGACATCAGGACCGACCACGCTAGAAACCCTTTCCAAGACGATGTGGTGAACTTCGGCTTTGGGGAAACGATGTTCACCATCTTTATTCTCCACGCTTCCCGCCGGCTTCAGGCCGACCGGTTCTTTACTGAAAGCTACAATGAGGAGACTTACACTCCCGAAGGGTTGGCCTGGATCGACGCCAACGGATCTAAGTCGGTGGCCCTGCGCCATATGCCGGAACTAGCCAAGACTGGTCTGGTCAACGACAACGTGACCACGATCTTCGAGCCGTTTGACACCGAGCCCGAACAGCTGAACGACCCGACCCGCCACCCGCTGGCCTTCGTTCCTCGTTAGACTTTGCTCTCGTCAAGAGCCGCCCCGGTGAGCGTGAGAGCCGGAGGGATCTGTCGTTCCCGGCAAGGTTCCGAAGGCGACAGGGTTGGTCGGCACACCTGAGCCGACCCCAGTACCTCGGCTGGAGAACCGAGGAAGGCCCGACGCAGAGGTGGGACCGCGAGGGGAAGCTTGTCCGGGGCAACTCGGAGGAGACCCGCCGGCTGCGAATCGGGGAGCCTGGTGCGGGAATGGACGGCGGCCAGGCAGCGGACCACCGGTTTGCCGCTCCCAAAGACGGTGGGGCGGGCACCCCGCCAGAGAGGTGCTGAAGTCGGCTTAGACCCTGGTGACGCGGGGTCGATGAGCTTCAAGACGGATCTTCGGGACACCCACTCGGGTGTCCCTTTTTATGGCTGGTCTAGCAAGTTGAGCTGGGACAACCAGTCCTTCTCGAGGTCTTCAAGCTGTCCGCTCTCACGAAGGTTGAGTAAGGCAACGTCGAGTTGCTGAAGCATTTCGCTTTCCTCCTTCATGGCAAATCCGTAGTGCTGAACGGCAAAACGCGACTCCGAAAGGCTCAGGTCTTCGGAAGGATTGCGCGCTAAAAGCCACCCTCTTGGCCCGTTCGGAAGTGATACTGATGGGTCCGACAGCGACTTGAGCCTGGCCAGCGGCCACTCGGTCGAGAGCTTGCTGGACGCTGTCGACCCGCTCGAGCTGATAGTCGAGGTCTTCGGCCATCGCCTTCCAGACCCGAACCGACAAACCGTCTAACTCCCCGTCTCGAGTGACTACGAACGGCTCAGAGCCGGCCACCACAACCTTGAGCTGGTCGGCTTGGGCCGACCAACAGAGTAACAGGATCAGAAAAACGGTAGAATAGCGCAC
This sequence comes from uncultured Burkholderiales bacterium, assembly GCA_964423525.1. GTDB lineage: Bacteria > Vulcanimicrobiota > Xenobia > Xenobiales > JADMJV01 > CAYRFU01. Next base: position 20,293 of record CAYRFU010000058.1, read on the forward strand.
CTGATGCGCTTGGTGGACTAGGCGCTGAATCCTTCTCGGAGTCTTTGTTGGACCTGCTCGACGGAGAGCGCATCGTAGTCACCGTGGCTAAGAGTCAAGAGATTTCTAGCCAGTTCCCGAGCGTGATGACGAACACTCTCGTTGTCGGCCTCGAGTTGCTGGGCCACCCTTTCCTTGAGAGGACCCACCACCAGCGGGCGCTTCTGGCCGGGATGAGCCACTCGAGGCCGAAGTTGGAGCTTGGGCGCCTCGGTGGGGGTATCACTGGTCATCCACCAGGCAACGGCCACAGCGGCGATCGCCCCCAAAGTCAGCCCCGGGGCTATCATCGTCAAAATAGTGAGCAGGGCGAGGGTGCCTAAGGTGTGTTGCATAATTCCTCCTAATCACCCCCACAACCCGGTTGCCAGGAAAAAGTTGCAGCTCTGCCCAAAGTCAGACAATCGTTTCTCGCCTCCCAATAAAAGTCTCCATCCCTTTAATGATGACTTTGCCGGTGGTGCTGGTCGCCGCCCTGCTGACTCTGGTGATGGTGGTCGAGAGTCGCTCCACGGTCGAGCAACTGACTGCAGAAAGCGTCGAACAGGTCCACCTTCGCATCCGTCAGCGCCTCGAGACCCTAGTGGGAGGCACCGAGAATGTCGGTCGAGTGACGGCCAACCTCATTGCTCAAGGTCGCCTTCCGGTCGACCAGCTTTCGACCTGGAAGGAGCACTTCCTGAGCCAATCCGTCTCTTTTCCCGACCTGTCGGGCCTAACCTGGGGAGACGCCAGGGGGAGAGTCGTCTGGATCGCCCGTTTTCCTGGTGAGACCGGTTATCAGTTCTGCCTCAAGACGGAAGCTAACGGAAAGGCTCATCGTTATCGCCTCGACCCTCAAGGCGAGCTTTCCCAACCGATCAGCATCTTCGCCTACGACCCTCGTGACCGACCCTGGTACCGGGCTGCACAGAAAGCCGGAGAGCCGAGTTGGCTGCCTCCCTATACCTGGGTCAGCCGTAAAGAAACAGAACCCGTGGTGGCTGTTGCCCTGGCCCGTCCGGTGAATCAGCTTGGGGTGCTCAACTGCACCTTTACCCTTCCTGACCTCTCCAATTTTCTCGAGACGCTGAAAATCGGACAAACCGGCCTGGCTTTCGTTGTTGACCAGAAGGGCCATCTGGTAGCCAACTCCCTGGGCCTACCTACCACCAACGAGCGGCAAGAACTATGGCCCGCAGTCGAAGCCAGCCACCCTCTCATCGCCACAGCCGCCTCGGACCTGTCCCGCGATCGTTTCCCTTTCGAAGGCTCGCGCTATCTCAGTCGGGCCACCCCTTTCCAGCATCCGAGCGGTCTCGACTGGACCATCGTGACGGTCGTGCCCGAAACGGACTTCGCCTTCGGTGCCGACCAGGCCCGCAGTCGGGCGCTCCTGGTTTCGGGAGCTGCTGTTGTGGTCACTCTGGTGGTCGGCCTGGCTCTCGCCTCGACCATCGTAACTCCCATAGACACTTTGGTGGGTCAAGTGAGAGGGCTGGAGTCAAGTAGGGACCTTCAGCCCGAGGAACTGCACCAGCGAGGGGATGAACTGGGCGAGCTCTCGAGAGCCCTTCAGTCGATGGCCGAGACCATTCAGACGGCCGAGCAGTCGCTGCGAGAGCGAGAAGAGCATTTCCGTTCTCTGATCGAGAACTCTTCTGATATCACGATGATCGTCAATTTTGACGGGACGGTGACCTACGCTAGCCCGGCCTTGAGCCGGCTCGGGATGCCTCCCGACGACCTGGTAGGGAAGAAGCTTGTCGACTGCCTTCCCGAGGATGACCGACCTCGCCTACAGGCCGTCCTGAAACAGGCCGAGCGTCAAGCCGAGGTGCCTTTCTCGAGCGAGTTTCGCTTCGGCCCGGACACCAGCCTGGAAGTGTTGGCCACCCGTCCCGCCCAGAGTCAGGAGATCGTGGTCAATTCCCGTGACGTGACCGAGCGCCAGAAGATAGCTCAGCTGGAGCAGGAAAAGGTGGCCGCCGAAGCAGCCAACCGAGCCAAATCCACCTTTCTGGCCAATATGTCCCACGAGCTTCGCACCCCGATGAACTCCATCATCGGCTTCTCCGATATGTTGCATCGGCGGCTCCAGGAAAAGCTGCCAGCGCGGGACCGAGACAGTCTTGAGACCATCCAACGAAACGCCAAGCACCTGCTCCGCATCATCGAGGATATTCTCGACATCAGCAAGATCGAGGCCGGCCGCACCGAGATTCATCCCGAACAGGTGTCGATTCAGGCTTTGGTTCGAGACATCCATATGGCTATCCAGCCGCTGGCCCAGCGTTCTGACTCGACCTGCCGTCTGAGCTGTCCTGACGATATTGGAACCATGAGATCCGATCTGACCAAGCTTCGTCAGATTCTTTACAACCTTCTCTCTAACGCCTGTAAGTTCACTCAGCAAGGCGAAATCGAGTTGCGAGTGTCAGGCGATGAGCACACGATTGTGTTCGAAGTGGAAGATACTGGAATCGGCATGACGGCCGACCAGCTGAGCCGAGTCTTCGAGCCTTTCACCCAAGCCGACTCCACCATTTCCTGCCGCTTCGGGGGAACGGGTCTCGGGCTCACCCTGACCCGCAACTTCGCTCGCCTGCTCGGCGGGGAGGTGAAGGCCCGAAGCGAGTTAGGCCGGGGAACCACCTTCACCGTCACTCTCCCTCGCCACCTTTCAGACTGATTTCAGGGTGGCGACTTAATATCCACCCGATGCTGAGCGTTCCTTTTCAAAACCCCTCCGGCTCACTAAGACGGGCTGCTCCTCCTGGTGTCGAGACCTTCACCCAGCTAGAGAAGCCGGCAGAAGAATTCCAGGCCCCTAAGGAAGAGTTCCGACCCACCCGGGCAGCCGGTCGGGGGGCTCTGCTCCTTGGTGGTCTTGCCGCTCTCTCTTTTTTGACCGGATGCACAGAAGCCGCTCCGCCCCCAGCCAGCAGCTTCTATATCCCCGACAATCTAGCCACGGAAATCGACGAGTCTCTCCAGTATTCACCGGTCGAGTGGGACTACCTCACTCAAGAGGGACGCCGCCTCGCCCCTGGAACCTCAGCTTCAGGGGCGGGGGTAGCCGTGAACGCCCACGGCGACTTCGTCAGCGTCACCAACGGTGGGGTGCTGGTGGGGGCCGTGCGGTCCGGTGAGCCGCGGTTTCTAGTGGACCAGTCCGGACGACCGATCGCTCCCGGCACCTACGAGTCGGGAGCCGGCGCCGCCGTCAACGACAGCGGTCAATTCGTTGCCGTCACCAACGGCGGCGTTGTGGTGGGCCAGGTCGACACAGCCGAATGGACCTACCTGACCGACCAGGCTGGGCAACCCATCGCACCCGGAACCTACTCTTCAGGAGCAGCTGCCGCCATCAATTCCCAGGGCGACTACGTGGCGGTGACCAACGGCGGCATCGTTCGGGGGAACGGGAGCCAGTGGAGTTTCCTGGCCGACGCGGCCGGTCGCCAACTCAACCCCGGCACGGCCGCTAGTGGAGCCGGAGCAGCCATCAACGATTCAGGCCAATTTGTGGCTGCCACCAACGGTGGCATCCTGGTAGGAGACGACCATAGCCACGCCTTTTTGAAGAACGCCCAGGGTCGGCGAATAGCGCCCGGAACCTCGAGTTCTGGCGTGGCCGCCGACATCAACCAACAAGGTCAGTTCCTGGCTGCCACCAACACCGCTATCGTCATCGGCGAAGCCGAGACCGGGTCGTGGAGCTACTTGACCGATGCCCAGGGCAATCACCTCGCGCCCGGCACCTCGGAATCCGGAGTGGGTGCCGATCTTAACGAGCACGGGCAACTGATCACCAACTCTAACATGGGAATCCTGACCGGTGATATCGCCGATGGCTACGCAACCTTCCTGACTGATGCCGAGGGCAACGTCATTCGCCCCGGAACCAGTGAGTCTGGGGCCGGAGCTTCCGTCAATCTTCACGGCGAGTTCATAGCCGCCACCAACACCGGCGTTGTGGTGGGTGACATCGACGAGGGGGGCTGGACCTGGCTGCGAGACGGAGAGGGCTACCTGGCCGCTCCAGGCACCTCTGAGTCGGGCGTATCGGCTTCCATCAACGACCGGGGAGAGTTCGCCGTGACCACCAACACGGGAACGATCATCGGCCGACTTCTGGCCCGAGACTAGAGGACGTGTTGACAATCAGCGACGACCGTCATGCTTTCTTTCCTTTGGTTGAGCTATTGTGTGTTTTAACACGGAGAGCGCGGAGACCACGGAGGGATGAGGTTTGAGGGAATTACGGATGCGATTATTGCATCAGCTATCGAAGTCATCGGGAGCTTGGCCCCGGTCTGCTGGAGTCTTCCTACGAGGTTTGCCTCGCTTACGAGCTGGGCGGCGTCCGCCAGCTTCGAGAGGGAATAGAGCGGATGGTTCTGGACACTCCAGCAGCCTGAGAAAGTTCCTCTACCGGCATGAATGTCATGCAAGTTGGCAGCCAGGCGCACGATTCGAGACCAGCCAAAGACCTGCTGGCAGGCATCCGCGCCGG
>CAYRFU010000059.1:0-24730 GCA_964423525.1 uncultured Burkholderiales bacterium
GCCTTGAGTCTGGTTCCTTTGTTGGCGACGACCCCTCAGTCAGTCCTGTTGATCTCCTTGCTGGTGGCCCTGGCAGGTTTCCAGTTCGCCCTCAGGCAAGCTCCGCGGAGCCTCAAAGAAGAGTCCCAAGAGCAGCTGAATTCGAGTTTAGATCAGACCAAAGAACGGTTGGCTCAACAAGCGGAGTCGCTGCGTGAGGCTCGCCAGGCTCTTCATCAGAAGCTCGATGAAGCCACTCTGTTAGGAAGACTGGCGCGCGGGTTTAGTCAGGCCAGGTCGCTTGGGCGGGTCTGCGAAGTGGTGATCGATCACGTGCCTGCCGTGGCTCCCGAGGTGACCAGCGCGGTTGTCTTTCTGCTCGAGGACGGAATACCAGAGCCCTGTCACTTCTTTAGTCCTAGGAGCGAGGTGTTAAAGAACTTCCGGCTCCTCCAAGTGTAGGAGCCTTTATTGGAGCGGGCTATCAGGAGTGCCAAGCCGGCTTGGCGTCTGTCCCAACCCTCGGAGCTGTTTCCCGACGAACATAGCGCGGTTTGCTATCCGATGGATGGGCTCGGCCTCCTTTATGTGGGACGTGAGAAAGCAGGCCGTTTTGATCCGAGTAAGACCTTCTTACTGGAGCTCTTAGCCCGCCAGGGCGGTCTCGCCCTGGCTTCCACTCAGCGCCTCTTGAAGCTCGATGAGGCCTATCGTCAAGCGGCTCAGAGTCGGGATCAGCTCCAGGCCTGGTCGCAAGGACTAGAACGGCTGCTGGAAGCCATCGGCCGTGTCAGCCTGGCTGGCTCCAGAGCCGAGCTCGAGCAAAGCCTCGAGCTTTCACTCAAAGCTTTGGTCCCCGTCAGTGGGGGGCTCTGGGCTGAGCCAGAATGGCTTCGAAGCTGGGGGGGACGACTCAGCCCGAAAGTTCTCGAAGGCCCGGCCCAAAGGGCTGTGGAGGCAGGTCGCCCCATGCTTTTGGACCGTCTTGGAGAAAAAGAGGGATGTCTCTTGATTGCGCCCATCTTGAGCCAGCGTGCCGACCCGATGGTGGTGGTCCTGTGGGATCCTCAGTCCGAGACTCTTGGCCGTCTTGAGCACGATCTGGTTCACGCCTTTTGCCTTCAGGCCGCCATCAGTTTAGAGAACTGTCTTCTCTATCAGGAAGTGACAGATAGCTACCGACAGTTGCGAGACTCGAAAACCCAGCTGTTTCAATCGAGTAAGCCGGCGGCTGTGGGCCAATTCGCCGCCGGGCTGGCTCACGAACTCAATACACCCCTGGCGTCGGTGATGCTGGCCCTGGACGAGGCTTCGATGGTGGTGGCCGATGAAAGCCTACAAGAGCAGATCGAGTTGGCCGTCCGCGAGCTGACCCGGGCTCAGGGGCTGGTCGAAAAACTTCTCTATTACTCGCGCGAGTCGACCGGCAAAAGGACTCGAGTCGAGGTCGAGACCGTTCGCGCCGATGTGGTCAAGCTGCTAGCCGCTCGTTTGCGCCAAAGCCAACTCGGGACCCAAGGGACTTTGAGGGGGCCCCCCTGGTAGAGGCCAACCCTCAGGAGGTTCAGCAGATCTTGACCAACTTGCTGCTCAACGCTTGTGACGCCGTCGAAGGTCGGGAGAATCGCCTTTTGGTGTTCGCTTTCGAGACTCAGCCCGAGACCGTCACTCTATGTTTGACCGACAGCGGTGCCGGCATCGATTCCGACCATCGTGACCGCATCCTTGAACCGTTTTTTACCACCAAAGGGGTGGGGCAGGGGAGCGGGTTGGGGCTGTCCGTGAGTCGGCAGCTAGCCGAAGCTCAGGGAGGCCAGTTAGAATTGGGAGACAGCGAGCAAGGAGCCCAATTTCGACTGGTGCTCCCACGGATATGATGAGCAGGCCCAAACTTAAGCAGGTGGCTCTCTTTACCAGTCAGTTCAGTGTCCTGGTAGGGTCAGGGATCCCCCTCCACGAGGCTCTCGAACACCTTAGCAAGGACCCTGATCTCGCCCTGGCTCACGTGGCCGAGAACCTCTGTCACCGAGTCGAAGGAGGAGAGAGGCTTTCTCAGGCCCTGGCACGCCACCCCGATGTTTTTTCCCCGATCTATGTCGGTCTGGTGATGACCGGGGAGGAGACGGGTGCTTTGAGCGCCGTCCTCGACCGCCTGGCCGCCAACCTGGAGCAGAAGCGTCAGACTGCTCGCAAGCTAGTCTCGATGCTCGCTTATCCCGTCTTCTTGACGGTTGTGTGTTTGGCTCTTCTGGTGGCCCTGGGTGTCGCCGGAGGGGGTCTCAAGAAAGTAGCGGTGGGGAACGAAGAGAAGAAAGCCCTGGTGGTCGAGGGGAATCGATTCCTCGTTGGCCTCCATCCAGTCCCCTAAGCGAGCCAAATAGTCTGACTCCGGCTCGGCCTCCCCACGGGGCTCGACCCCCTCGATCTCCCAACCTTTTTGAGCCCTCTCGATCAGGCTCTGGCGTCCGTGCTCCAAAGCTTCTTCAAGCTCCGACCCGTTCAGTTTTCTCACCCATCGCAGGAACTCGTCCTGACGCTCGCCCCGGGCTCCGTGGGCTTCGGCCATCTCCTCCAGGCTAGTGGCTCGATAACTGGGGAAGAAACGCGCGTTATCAGCGTCCTCGTTGTAGAAACCGATGGCCGAGAGAACTCGCTGTTCCAAGAGGTGCTCGCGGATGGTCTGGCGTTGTTCCTTTTTGGCTTCTCCCCAAGCTTGGCGGTAAGCCTCGCGAGTGATGCCGTCACCCTGATAGAATCGATCCCGAAAGGTGATAACATTCGGATGTTCTGAACGGGCTTCGTGACGGACGTGTTCAGCGGCCTCGACCAGGTCTCCCAGGGAGGTGTCGCTCCAAACATCGCCGTCCCAGTTCCAGAGTGTCCGCCAACCCCGGGCGGCCAGGTCCGGCCGGATGCCACCCCTCAAACGGGTGGAGGTCGGCCTCGGGAAGAACACCCATATCTCCGATATGGTCCCCGGGCTTAAAGACTTGAAAACGCAGACCCTGGTCAGCCCCGAAGTCGAGGAAATGGTCGGGAAGAGCGGCAAAGGAGCATTCCAGCTCAGTCCGTTCGGCTACCGTCAGGTCAGGGTCGTCGGAGAAGAGTTGGTCTAACCCATCCCGAAAGAAGAGCGGTCGACTGTAGGGTTGGGTCGGATTTTCGAGGCTTTCCAGCGGTGAGCATTCGATTGTGGTCGCGAAACCGCCGGCTTGGTCGGTTACGATGTCAGGCTGGGGAGTAGGCATAAGAGAGGCCCCGATACTGGCCACAAAGGCGAGCGCCAAAGCACCCCCTGCGAGTTTTTCACCCACCGTCAATCTCTGGGAGGGAACAAACTCTTCCTCGGGCTCTCGCTTTAGGGCCATCGGCTCAACAGCTCCGTTGAGAGAACCTCGCGGCGGGGCTGAGCGACGCGAGAGGGTTCCCCCTCCTGGGGCGACTTGGTAGTCGGTTTTCATACTCTCCTCACCGATCGGACCTTCCGACCCTACCACGCCTCCCCGAAAAGAGCCTGAAACCTGGTCTCCCAACGTTTTTCCACACCTTTCTGGATTAGCCTGAGACTGAACAAGAAAGGAGTCCTAACCCATGATCAACGCGAACCTCACTCACTTGAAAACGATGGCCACTGCCCCGAGAACCCCTGAAACGGTTCCTCCGACAACTATTGCGGCCCGAGGGGACGGGGTCGAGCTCAGCCCCGAGGCCCTGGCTGCTGTCGATCCTAGCCGGTGCGGAAATGACTGGCGCTGTCTCGAGAAGATCTGGCCGAAGTTAGACTAGTCCTCGGCGCTTCCTGGCGAAGGTAGCTGGCGCGACCGGGGTTCCCCCTTCATCTCCAGTTGACTGACAAAGCAGTCGAATCGCTCCTGAGTGGAAAGGCCCCTGGACGAGGCGGCCGGCTCGAGGTCACGGGGATGGAGGTGGGGCCTGCTGCGCATCGCCTCGATCGCTTTTCCGTAAGCCAGTCCGGCCTTTTCGCCCATCGAGTGGCCTAGCTGAGCGGATAGTTCGGAGAGGTCCTCGGCCTTGATGTCGAGGCGATAGAGCATCAGTTCCCTGGAGGCCCCGTGTTCGAGCACAGCTCGGGTCTCGGACTGTTGGCCTAGCTCAAGCAGGTCACAGATAGAAAGATCGGGGTGTTTCTCGGCCAGGTCAACGACAGTGCCGGTAAGTCGACTGCCCAGTCGCTTCTCGAGAGCCTCTTCAAGCTGCTCACCGAGACGGAGTTCCAGCTCACACAGGGAAAGGTTCTGGTTGAGCCCCTCTCCCCAGTCGATGGGACCCGAACTGGTCACTTGGGCCGCCTGGGCGGCCCCGTTGGGATGGCCAAAGGCCTCCGGGATGGTTTTCTCGAGTTCCTCGCCCTCCGGCGAGGGAAACTCGAGAATGGACGGGACCTCGACCAAGTCGGCCGGTAGGTTGTCAGCGGCGGCAAAGCTAGTGCTAGCTCTGCCGACCGTGGGGGAGTCGCCTCCCCCTTTTACGGGCGTCGCTTCCATTCTGGCTCCTGATTGTTGGGTTGAAGGTGAACAAGAGCCAGGCAATAGCCGGCGCTGCGGTCACCCTCCTGCAAGCCCAGACTAGCAATCAACCCTGAAAAAAGTCTGGTTAGGGTCCTTCGACCGGGAGTTGGTAACCGTCGATCTCGACGTAGTCGGGAGTCCACTCGACTTCCCCGGGCGAAGTCTGGGGCTTGATGGCGTCGAGGGCCAATCGGGGATGGCTCTTGTCGGCGTCGGTCAACTGCCGCCACTGGCCGGTGCCGAGGTCATAGCGGTAGAGTTCTCGCTGGAAGTAGCTCGAGAAGTAAAGCTGGTCCTGGGAGCGACCCTGAAAGGTGAAAGAGTGCTTGGGAGGAGAGAGACGTCGCAGCTGTCTCCCATCTGGGTTGAAAAGAGAGAAACCGCCTTGATGCTCGATCAGCAGGCCTTCTTCGAGAACGTGGATGGCTCTGGCTGCGCCGGCCACCCGAAACGGCTCCTCCACCCTGCCATCGGCTCCGATCCGTTTGACCGGGGTGGTCTGGTCCCGATCCAGGCCACCCAGAGCAAAGATTTGATCACCGCTCGGACAGAACTTTGTATCGGTGCTGATTTCCTCAGTCTCCCACAGAACGGTCCCGGTGGGGTCCGTCTTGATAAACGAGGTTCGGCTAGCGTATTCGGGACCGAACTGATCGATCACTTGAGGACCCCATCCCAGGCCGATTCCAGGCCCCGGCCGGACGTTTCGGATCTCGACATTCTTGACGACTTCCCAGACCGGGAGTCCATCGGAGGGTAGATGAGCGTCACCAACCACGTAATGAACCTTCTTGGAACCCTCTTTGGAGGGTAGCTGATAGGGAGTTGCGGAGCCCGGGCCGAGCAGGACGGCCCGGTCTCGATCTCTCACCAGGAGTCCCTGGGGCAGCACTTGAGCTTGGCGAGCTTGGAGGGCCGGCAGGTCCAATTCGCGCCCTTGACCGTCGTAACCGACTAAGCGCCGGTCGTCACCCAGAGCGACAAAAACGTGCCCGGTAGAGTCGACCCAAAAGGCTTTGGCCTCCGCTTCGAATTCCACTCGAGCGGCCAGGCCACCGTCAACTCCCAGAACCTGAAAACCCTCCCGGCCCCAGGCGATGGCTCCCTGGCCAGTCAAAGTCACCTTTTCGAGAGTCAAGCCTGGCAGGGGAACCTCCCACTGGATCGAGCCATCTCGGCGATGGTGGGCCAAGTAGCTCGACTTCTTTAGGGGCCACCCTGGCTCACGGTACGCCACGAAGGCTTCCCCCCTAGGGGAGACGGTGAAGTCAGCTATACGGTAGTCGTGACCTTTCTTCTGAAAGGGTTCTTCGGCGAACAGAACCTCGGTCGCTTGCTGGAGCGGAACGGATTCCGGCCGAGGGGGTAGACAGGAAAGGGGTGTCAACATAGGCCGACTCTAATCGGTGGCCCTGGCTCAGGAACATTACCTGCTCGTTAAAAGTCGGGAGACTAGTCCTGGCGGACCCTACTCTTGATGGTAGGAGGTTGGGGGAGGTTTTTGATTGCGTCTCTGTTAAGGCTTGGTTATTCCTTGGTTTCGTGGACGCCTTCCAGGGCCCAAGCCCCCCGCCGAACAATAGGCTCCCGGCTCTGCAGGAAAGGATCGGGGGGGATCGGTCGGGCTCTTGGGATGGCAGTCTTGATCAACTTCTCGGTGGTCGGGGTCTCCGGCTGCATTTCCCGGCCGAGGCAAAGACCCCTGGCCCCCTTTGCGGGTTGAACCTAGAGGCGGAGCCACCCGCCGTCCTCACGCTCCACCCGATGAACTCTCCTGTAGATCCGTCCACGCCATCGAATCTTGCGTCTGGCTCCGGGAACACCAAGCTCTTTGTAGAGGATCTTGGCCTTGCTATTCGTGATGGAATGGCTGAACTGTCGACCAGAATCGGTCTTCACATAGAGCTGATAGCGGTCGGGTCGGACTACTCGCACCGTAGCCATCTCTTCGTGCCAGGGCGCTGTGAAGGAATTGAAGACGATAAAGCCCAGCAGAACGAGCAGGCAGAGCAGCCGTTTGACGGTTTCCCAGGGCCTGAGCATCGCTTTGACCAGAAAGCGGTCGCGGGCTCGAGTCCAGAGAGTAGGTGGCTGGCTTCCCATCCTAACAAATTTCGATGAAGAGATTGCGAGTCCTATCGTCTGAATGTGTCTCGGTTGGGGTTCCAGTAAGAAGGGGGTGGGCTTAGCGAGTACTCTGCCTAAGATAAAGATCCTGGCTGGTCTCGAACACCTCGGTTTGTTCGGTCCCTGGCACATCAGCCTCAAGCCTGAGATGGAAACGGACGACCTGATGGCGCGACGAGTCTGGCTCGACTCGGAAATCTGCCACGTGTCCGGTCACCGTTCGGTGGGGGCCGAAGCCGGGGTCAGCCAATCGAAGGAGATCGATGGGAGTCAAGTCGACCGGGCGGTTGGGTTCGATGGTTTGGGCAAGGCTGGGGGGTTGTGGCGGCCAGGTTCGTCGAATGAGCTGCATATCTTGGAATCTTTGGAACCCAGACCTCATGAACGACTTGACGCTGCTTTCCCCGGTCTTCCCAGTTGACCGTTACTTTGAGAGCTCGAGCCAGCTCGGGGTCTGAGCCTGCGGGGAGGGGCAGAACCTCGAGGGTCGAGCGATACACGATACCTCCCCGAGTCTCGTCTGGGAAAGTTTCGTTGAGCCCCAGCGCTAGGGACGCGAAAGGGCGGCTCATCGCCTGACTCAACACTGATTGGGCAATTCGGTCGGCTCGCTGAGCTTGTTCGGCTTGGCGGGTAGCCATGACGGAACTCGGATAGAGGTTCAGAATCAAGATGGTGAGCATCGACACCAAAAAGACCGAGACCACGGTCTCCAGGATGCTCAGGCCGGCTACAGGTCTCGCCAAAGCACTACTCGTATGGAGTCGGAAAGGGTGATGAACTGAGACGGCTCGACGGTCACGATCTCGGGTTCGTCCCCATCTCGATCAACTGGTTCGAGGTCGGCCAGCACGGCTGGAATGGCCGCCTCAAGATGACCTTGTATTCCGGGGTTAACAGAACCGCCGGTCAGACTCTCAACTCGGGCGTAGATGGCCTGAGCCGCTTCCTCTAGAGTGGTGGCTTGGGCCGTGTTGCTGCCCTCATCGTCGCCACTATTGATCTGGTCTCCTCCGCCGTCATCATCATCTCCCCCACCGGAGGGGCCGGGGTCTCCGCCCACGACCGTCTGAGAACCGCCATTGGTGGAAGGTGCGCCGCCGATATAGTAGCGGCCATCTTCCTCTAAGGTGACTGTCAATTGGAAGCCCGAAGGATGAGGGCTTTTCATTGGCTTGCCGGCGCTATTGAAGTAGAGTTCCCGCGCTCCACCGTTGAGAGCCACCTCAACTTCAGCCGTCTCTTTGCTGTAGAGCATATTGGAGTCTTTTAGAAAGACTTCGGCATTGTCATCTTGCGGGTTGGCTATCAAGGTGCCCAGCAACGTGATCTGTTCGGCTCGGAAGGAGCCCTCCGTGTAGATAAGACCCTGAAAGAAGGAGAAATTCCGGTCCTGGCCCGTCAGGGTGATGTCTCCCAGGGAGATCAGGGCCACCAACTCTTCTGAAGCCAGGCGATTCGAGGAATCGCGGCCGGGTCGGCATAGGTGCGGACCTCTCCCAGGATTTTCGTGCCGTCAGGATCGAGCTCAACGCCTCCGGAAGACTGAGCGTCTCCGGTGACCACGGTGTCACCCCCCAAAACCAGGGCCTGAGCACTGGTGGCGTTGGTCACAAGGTCGGCGGGCACGGCCTTGGGGTCTGAGGTTCCGTTGGCCACGACCTCAAGCATATCGCCCGGGTCGGTCACGCCGGCTATAGTCAGGCTTCCTACCGAGCGGATCGGAACCGAGGAAGCGATGGCGTAGGGAAAGGGAGGAACGTGGAGGATGCATTCCACCCTTTTTTCCACGCCTCGACAACGACCCACGCCCACCAAATGGGCGGCCGCCGCAGGAACCACCCGGTGGCCGACCCCCACCACCGAGCCTGCTCCGCGGAGATTGTTGACGGAGTAGGGTAATCCGAGTGAGTTGGCCTCAGTCGGGCTGAAAGCCAGCAGACCGACGGCTCCGTCGGGAGCCTCGGAGTGAGTCACGGTGATCGTTTCGCCGGCTAATTGCTCCTCCCCGAAGCTCCCGTCGCCTGCCAGGATTTTTTCGATGGCCTGGGTGATGGCGGAATGGGCTAGATTCTCAGCTTGGACTCGGTTGCTCGAGACCCCCATCAGGTTCAGGTGGGTGACTGACAGGCTGGCGAGCGCAAAGCTAATGGTAACCACCAAAGCGACAACCAGGAGCGTCGTTCCTAAGCTAACCCCATCTACTCCGCAGCGAGCCTGCCTCATTGCTAGTAGTTTACACGATTTTTTTGAGGATTCCTAAAGGGCGTTGAGAGCCTGGACCATCGGGAGCATCGTGCCGACCAACATAATTCCTACGATGATTCCCATCACCAGCATGATGACAGGCTCGATGAGAGCCCCCAGCGCGTCGAGGGCCGCTTCCAGTTCTGCCTCATACATCGAAGCTAGCCAATTCATGAGAATGTCGAGTTGTCCCGCCTCTTCCCCGACCGCCGCCAGCTCGACGAAGGTTCGAGGGAAGAATTGGGCTTGCTCGAGACAATCGGCCACCGTGCCCCCCTCGCGCAGGATTTCCACCTTCAGTGACCGCCGAAGGACGGGGTTGAGTGAAACCTGGGCTGCTCTTTCCAAAGCCTCGGTCAAGAGCAGTCCGGCTTCCAGCTGAAGGGCAACCGTCTGAGCGAATCGATTGCAAGCCAGGAGCTGCAAGATTTTGCCGACCACCGGCAGCGAGAGGAGCCACTCCTCAAACCGTTCGCGAATGGATGGCCGTAAATAGGCCTGCCACAGAAAAAACATAAGCCAGCCAAGTCCCAAACCGCCGACCCAGATCGAGGTCGGGGAGGCCATCATCATCAAGAACCGGGTCAGGGCCGGCGGCTCGATGCCGGAATCCCGAATGAGCTGGAACTGACCTTCCAGAAGATAAGGCGGAATCAGGACCAACATAACAATGCAAACCACTGTGATGATGGCTGGATAGGTCAAGGCGCTCTTGACTCGCCGGATGGTAGCCAATCGGTTTTCTTCGTTCTCAGCCAGCTTAGCCAGAATCTCTTCCAGTTTTCCTGAGCGTTCGCCAGTGTGGACCAGTCTCGTGTGGAAGTCTCGAAAGACTCCGGGAAAGCGTTTCATGCCAGCCGAAAAGCTGTGTCCGCTCTCGACCTGGAGGCATAATTGCTCGCAGACTTTGGCCATCGCCCTATCCTCCATCTGTTGGGAGAGGAGCAGAAGAGAGCGGTTTAGAGGAACCCCGGCTGCGAAGAGGGTCGCCATCGAGCGAAAGAAGATCACCAGGCTCTGATTGTTGACAGAGACCTTCACAGCTTCAGGGCCTGGCGTAAGGCTTGGTAAGCTTCGTCTACGCTGAGGTAACGATTTGCAGAGTCTTTTTCAAGCATCCTTAGAAGAACGTCATCGACGGCGGCAGGGAGGTCTGGGTTAAACTGGGTGATGAGCGGTGGCGGTTCAAAAGCCTGCTGAAAGACCTGTTGTTGAGGGTCTTCACATTCAAAAGGAACCCGACCGCAGAGCAGATTAAAGGCTATACAAGCAAGGGAATATTGGTCGGCTGCAGGACCGACCTGGGCCTTCCCGGTCACCTGCTCCGGAGAGACAAAGGCCGGGGTGCCCATGAACTCGCCTTTCTGGGTTATGGTTTTCGAGCCCATCTTGCGAGCTAGGCCGAAGTCCATCAGTTTGATGATACCGCCTCTCGTCCGCATCACGTTTTCGGGCTTGAGGTCGCGATGGATCACCCCTTTGGAATGGGCATAGGAGACGGCATCGACCAGCGGTTCAAGGAGCTCCAAAGCTTTTCTCGGAGGCAAACCACCCTCAGGAATGAGTTCGTCGAGGGGGTCGCCGTCCATGAGTTCGAGGACCAAATAAGTCAACCCATCTTGCTCACCCCAGTCGATCAGGAGAGTGATGTGAGGGTGGGTGAGTTCTCGGTAGAGGCGGATTTCCCGTTGGAACCGAGCTTTGAACTCAGGGTTGCGGATAACTTCTCGATGGATCACTTTGATCGCAACGGCCTCTGATTCCGCTAGGGAATGATTTGGTAGGCCAAGGTAAACGGCTGACATGCCCCCGATGCCCAGCAGCTGGGTCAGTCGCCAACGGCCCAGAGTCGTCATAATCAGGTCGTCTTCGGTCATGGCTCTGGCCTTGAGTTGCTCTAGTTTGCCGGCCCGGTTGACCTTCTCATGCAAAGCCGAGCGCCGTTTGGCCAGCAAGAGAAGAGCCGGTATTAAGAGAAGGGCGAGGCCGCCCAGACTGTAGGGGTGAGCACTGACAAACCTTTTCAGGGGAATGAGCTGGTTGACGGGGCTGAGTCTGATCGGCCCGGAGGGAGGGTAGGTCGGGCTCGATTTGAGTTCGTATAGGGGTATACTCTGCTTGTGGGGGTGGTAGCCCTCTAACTCGAAGGTGACCACCACACGCTGGCGATCAAGAGGCACTTTCATTTCGATCGGCTCCCCCGTCAATCCCAAGTAGCTAACGTTTCCCATCACCCTCGCCCCGGTTGGCTCGGTTAGGAAGGTAACTCGAAACTCGACCGTCTCCTGGGCCTTTGGTTGGGCCAGGAGAGGGAGGATCAACAGCATCAAAAGGGACAGAAGCCGACGCATCTTCGACCACAAATTCGGGATCTTTGGCGTCCTGCCTGCGTTACAAGTTTTTCAGGCGCTCCTGAACGACTTTAAGGTCTTCAAATCGGTCGCTCGGGAGTTTGGAAAGCATCCGGTCGACAGTCTCGCTTAGGATGGGTGGCAAGTCGGGCCGAGTTTCTCCCAGGCTGGGTAGAGGGGTTACGGCACGAGCAACGGCCAGCCCCAGACTGTCTCCGGCTATGGGAGGCTTGCCCGTCAGCATTTGGAAGAGGACCACGCCCAGAGCGTATTGGTCGCTGCGGCCATCCAGTCGCCCCCCCTGGAGCTGCTCGGGAGCCGCATAGGTGGTATCAGCCAGAGCCTCCAGGCTTTTAGCCAGGTCGATGCCAGAAAAGCCGTGGGGAGCCGCGCCGAAACCTCTCAGTTTGACCTGTCCAGTGGGAAGGATGACAATCGCTTCGGGGGTCAGGGCCCGATGGGTGATGCCTCGCTTGTGGGCCAGAATCAAGCAGGCCAGCAGGGGGCGAAGGATACTCATGACTTCCTCCAGCTCAAGAGAGCGTCGGGCCATTCTCTTATCCAGGGATTCTCCTTCCAAGTCTTCCGTCACCAGGTAGAGGATGTCTCGATCTTCTCCCCAGTCCAACACTCGAGTCACGTTGGGGTGGTCGATTTTTAGGAGGGTCGAGACCTCCTCTTCAAAAGCGGCTCGATAATGCTGATTCTCGGTGTGAGCTCCTCTTAGAACTCTCACTAGACAGAACCTTTGAGAGCTTTCAGGGATGGCTCGGAAGAGGTCGGTCGCCTGCTTCTGAGTCAGATAATAGGGACCCAGCCAACTGCCTGTCAAAGGGTCTGAGCGGTCCTGGTCGGTCATCGATTCCAGGAAGCGGGTCCTATGGCGACGTCGCACCGCCTGGCTGGCCACCCGGAGAGCCGCACCGGTGGCCAGGGCGGTTAAGCTTAGTATCAGTAAGGCCAGGCTCGGTTTCCGTTGAGCCAAGAGAGTGAAAGGGGCCAAGACCGTTTGGGGAACTAGGCGACAAGATTCCGTCAGACTTTCCCCGCTTAACTGCTCTGGAGTGAGCTCCACTCTTTCAGACCGGTAGCCTGAAAGCTCGACCATCAGAGACACCTTTTCGCCCCCTCGCTGCCACAGGTCGGCGAGATTGAGCTGGAGGGGATGACTCGAAAGACCGAGGTAGTGGTGGCCTGGTTCAGCGAAAACCTGAGCACCGGTCGGTTCGGTTTCAAGATGGAGTTCGACCAGGCGAGGCTCAAGAGCGATCACCTGGGTTTCGTTGGGGACCAGATAGTTGCCCGGCTCGCCAAAGAGTTCGCTGGTCAGTCCCAGGTCGGCCGACTGATAGGCGGGATGACTGAGACGAAAGCTTAGGGCTTTTTCCTCCAGGGCAGCAGGCGGCAGCACCACGGTCTGCCCCTGGGAAGGAAGCGTAGAATAGCTCCCGTCAGGCTGATGAAGACTGACGGTGACATTCTCTGGTTGAGTGCGAAAGGTTAGTCTATACTGTCCCGTTTCCCCCCAGGCCCAAGCTGCCAGAGCGAGGCCGATCAACAGCATCCCGAACTTTTTGCATAAAAGCCCCACCCCCTCTCAGTGCGTAACCTCTCGCTCTAATTCCTCGCTAGCAAAAAAAAGACGCGCGGACCCGCGAGGGTCCGCGCTCACCACCAGCTACTAGTATTGTTGATTTAACCTGAACTGCTCGACCAGGCCGATGGCCAGGGTATCGAGCTCTTCCAGATAGCGTCGACTTTGCTCTATAAGAGCTTCGAAAGGCTCTGCCACTGCATCTCCTCCATTGGGGGCCCTTTCGCGGGGCGCTCGACCTCATGTTAGGTCGGTCATGTTACAAAGTTTTGAATATCGGAGGGTCGTATACGGATGGGTAGCTAAGGGCCCAATCGAGGGGAGAAGGGGAGGCGGGCCTCCACCCGGGTGCCCTTCTCGGGGGCCGTTTCCAGCTCGAAGGTTCCCCCCAGCAACTCGGCTCTTTCGCGCATGGAAGAGAGCCCGATTCCGTTCTTGCTCTGGGCTGGCTTGAAGCCGGGCCCGGTGTCGCTGACGAGGATCTCGAGCTCGTCCACCATTCTGCGAACCCGGAGCTCAACATCGACCCCATCTTGGCAATGCTTGGCGATATTATTCAGGGCTTCTTGAATGATTCGGTAGGCGGTCGTTTCGACGGCCGGAGGAAGGGCCTTTTCACCCAGCTCGACATCGAAGGCCACCTCGCAACCTTTGTCTTGCTCCAGATTCTTGACCGCTTTCTGGAGGGTGGGTAAAAGCCCAAAGTCGTCCAACATCGAAGGGCGGAGGTTAAAGATCAGCCGGCGGCCCTCGGTGACCGCCTCTCTTAACCGCTCCAGGCCATGCTCAAGGTTCTCGTTGTCGACCGCCTCAGTCACGCTTTTACGGAAGGCCTTCAGGTGCATATTGGCGGCGATGACGTACTGAAGCACTCCGTCGTGAAGGTCGTTGGCGACCAACCTGCGCTCGCTTTCTTGAGACTCGATCAGGCGGTTAACCAGCTGAGCTAAGCGCCGCTGGGCCTGACTCAACTTCTCCTCGGCTCGTTTCCGTTCGCGAATATCCTGGGCTACGGTCACGACTCGAGGTCCGAACTCTTTCTCGTCAGGCAGGGCCGAGGAAGAGAACAGCACAGGCAGCTCCTCGCCCGACTTGGTGAGATAGGCCGCCTCGGCGTGGCTGACCAGGGTCTGGCCGTCGATTCTCCTGCGAGCTCGGGGAGCCACCAGACTCAGGAATTGCTTGCCTATCAGCTCACCAGCGCTGTAGCCGAGACTCTCCAGAGCGGCCGGGTTGGCCGACTGAACGATCTGGGCTCTGTCCAGGACGATCACCATATTCTGCAAACTGGCTAGAATACTCTCGTTGTATTTCTTGGCTTTGACCAGGGCCGCTTGAGAGCGACTGAGTTCGTCAGACATGGTATTGAAAGCTTTAGCCAGGTCAAAGAGCTCGCTACCCGGAGGAAGGTCTACCTTCATTCCGAGTTGGCCCGAGCCTAGCATCAAAGTGGCCCGTTTGATCCTTTCGACCGGCTCCTTTTTAAAGCGACTCGTCCATAGCGCGGTAGCTGCTAACCCCCACACCAGTGCCAATCCCACTGCCCGCCTCCAAAACGGGACCGGCTCGGGCTCCAGTTCTTCGGAGATGCGACTGGCCAAGACGAAGGCCTCGGGGGTGGTGGGGTCGATTTTCGACAGTCGCTCGAGAGCTTCGTCCTGATTGGGGGGGATCGGAACCGAGCGGCCAAGCAGCAGTCGCCACGGTATCGCGGCTGGGCTGAAGCCCTCAGGAACTCGGTCGAGATTGGCGGCTTTGAGCTGCTCTTCTAGCTCGCTCTCCAGGCGGCGCGTTTCTTCGGCCTCGGGAGCGTCGCGCCTAAGGAGTTCGAGCTTGAGACCCATGGTCTCAAGCTTGGCTAGCTGGCTTGCCGAGGTGACGGGCCACAGGAGCAGGGTGGTAGCAGCCAGGGCCAGGGCCACCGCCAGGCCGGAAGTGCGCGATTTCACTACTCAACCAGGCCGAGTTGGACTGCCAGTACGGCGGCCTGGGTTCTGTCGGAGGCTCCCATCTTTTTCATCAGGCTCTGGACGTGCTTTTTGACGGTCACCTCGGCCACGTGGAGGTGGCCGGCGATCTCTTTGTTGGTGCGACCTCCGGCCAGCAAGTTGATGACTTCAAGTTCACGCGGCGTCAAAGCTTCGACGCCGCTCTGGCACTTCTCGCTTTGGCCACCGCTGGGAAAGACTTTATCGCCTGAGGCGGCTCGCCGGATGGCTTTCAGGAGGAGCTCTGGCTCACTGTCTTTGATGACATAACCCGAGGCCCCCGCCCGCACGGCTTCGGCCACGTAGATATCGGCATCGTAAACGGTGAGCACGATGATAGCGATCTCGGGGTAGAGTTCCTTAATTTGGCTGGTGGCTTGAAGGCCGCCGCTTCCCTTCATCCGGATATCCATCAGGATGATGTTGGGCTTGAGCTGACCGGCTTTAGCGACCGCCTCTGAGCCGTCGTTGGCGCTGCCGACAACCTGCATGTCAGGCTCAGCATCGACGAGGGCCTTTAATCCCTGGACCACGACACGGTGGTCGTCTACCAACATCACTCGGATCACTCCTCAGCATTCATCTTCTTGCCTACCTATCCTTTCGGCTGGTTCTCGAGGCGGTTCGTGAGGCAACGGGCTTTCGTGTGTCATAGTCTGTTCACACTGGTGTCATATCTCGGTTACATTCTCCCCAAACCCTGCTAAAGGGTGGCCTTTCGCCTGGCACTGGAGGTGAGTATGAAACTCGAAAAGACCCTACAGGCCCTCGAGCTAGTGACTTATCTGGCTGAGGGAATCAATCCCCTGACGGGAGAGTGGCTCCCTGAGGGACATCTATGTCAGCGGCCGGAGCTGATAAGAGCCTTCCACCGAGCGGTGGGAGCCCTTCAGCAGGAGAGTCGCAGAGAACGAAAAGCTCTGCAAAGGCCCGTCAACGCTGGCCTGAGCTGGACAGAGCAAGAAGACTCAGAGCTCGGCACCGCCTTCGATGAAGGAGTCCCGTTGGACGAGTTAGCCCAACGGCATGGCCGTTCCCAAGGGGCCGTTGAAGCCCGTCTCGTAAAACTGGGCAAGCTGGAACTCAATCCCGCTTAACCTCTGGGCCCCGCTACCGGCGGGGCCCTTTTGCTGATTGAAAAGCAAGTGCAAGCCGAGCAGGAACGCATGATCTTGAACGTCTTTTGGGGAAGAAACGAGACGCGCAGACCTTTCTCGAATAGGGCACTAGCTTGCGAGAGGGGACGGTCCTCGGTTAAGAGAAGCGAACAGGGTGAAAGGTGGCCTTCCCTATTTCCTGACGGCCGGCCTGGCGGTGGCTGGCGCCTTTGTGTTTTTTGTCTATTTTCTGGTGACCGGAATCACCGGTCTGGATGACCAATTGATCCCTCTGGAAGCCCCAGGCGAGGAGATGTTGAGCTTGGAAGAGGGAGTTCACACGGTCTTCCACGAGCCAAGCTATGAAAGGCAAAAGGCTGAGGGACTCAAGCTCACGGTGGAGGGGCCGGCCGAAGTCAGAGTCTCGGCGACAAAGGGGTCGAGTTACACCGTCATGGATAGGCAAGGCTTCAGTGTTCTGTCTTTCACCATCGAGCAGCCGGGCGACTACCGGTTGATCACTGAAGTGGAGGGAGAGGAGTCGCTCTACCTCACCCTGGGCCACAACTTTATGGGCGGCATCCTCAATTTAGTGCTGGAATGTATGGGGATCTTATCGGCCTGTGGGCTCTTCGCTCTGGTCTTTCTTGTCTTAGGGATCCGAGCTTCCCGGGAGGTCAAGTCCCCTTCACCGGGCCTCCTCGCCACCGGTCAACGGCGAGAAACCGGGCATCGGCTCTCCTAGCTCGGTGAGAGCAAGGGAGCGCCAATGCACACCTCGGGGGATACTGCCCTACTCCTGGCCTAGGAATTTTCCATTTGTTTATTTAAATGTCTAAAATATGCGAATCGTGCTGCTCCTTGCCTTCGCGGTCATCCTTTCAGGATGTTCCGAGGAAATTACCCAGACGCAAGCCAAGAGCCGGGCCCAAAATGCCTTCAAAGAGATGGCGCAGGAGCTGAAGACTGAGCTTGGCAGGGCGCTAGCCGAGGGAGGACCGCGAGAAGCTTTAGAGGTCTGTTCGCTCAAAGCTCCAGAACTTGCCCGGAAGCTGTCGAATCGTCACGGGTTTTCTTTGGGCCGTTCCAGCCACCGGCTGAGAAACGCCAACAATGCCCCTCGGGCCCAGGTCGAGAGTTATCTGGCTCGCTACAGCCAGAGGCCTACCAAAGAAGCACCCGTAGAGGTGGTTGAGGGCCAGGAAAGTTGGGTGGTGGTGGCTCCCATTCCCACCGCGCCCGTTTGTTTAACCTGTCACGGGCAGGTCGAGCAGCTTTCCGAGGAGTTGAAGGCTGGTTTGCAAGAGTTCTATCCAGCCGATCGGGCGACGGGGTTCGAGGTCGGCGACCTGAGGGGGGTCTTCTGGGCGGAGATCCCTCGTTGAAGCTACAGCGTAGCCTAAGTCTTTAAGTCACCAACACCAAGCCGATTTCAGGCCTGCTCTGGGGCCTGACCGCAAGACCCCGGCGGGTTTCCTGTTGGCGGTGGCGAATAGTTTTGGATGGATGTTCCCCTACCGCGGACCTTTACCTACCGAGACCTGGAGAGCTTCGACCCGGACAAGCGGTGGGAGCTCATCGATGGAGTCCCTTGCGCGATGGCGGGAGCCTCTCTGTTGCACCAATCAGTGGTAGGGGAACTTTACGTCGCTCTCAAGCTCCACTTTAAGGGGTCGCCTTGTAACGTTGTCTTGGCGCCTTTCGATGTCAAGCTGAGCGAGACGAATGTCGTGCAGCCCGATCTGTTGGTCAGCTGCAACGATCGGTTAGGCCAACAGTTTCAGGAAGGGGCCCCTGATCTCGTCATCGAGGTTCTTTCTATCTCCACTCTTCGCCATGACCGGCTCCGCAAGTGGAATCTCTACGCCCGCGA
Source organism: uncultured Burkholderiales bacterium (assembly GCA_964423525.1). GTDB lineage: Bacteria > Vulcanimicrobiota > Xenobia > Xenobiales > JADMJV01 > CAYRFU01. The sequence continues at coordinate 17,786 of CAYRFU010000059.1, forward strand.
GAGAGTCCCGGAGTACTGGTTGGTGACGCCTCATCCTTTGATGGTGGAAGTGCTCCAAAGCCAGGAAGGATTCTATCTGACCAAAGGGGTCTACGCCGCCGAGCATACGGTTCGCAGCCCACGCTTTCCGGAGCTTGAGCTAGACCTGGCGACAGTTTGCGAGGGGCTTCCCCCTCAACCTCCCATTCCCGGCGAGGTGCGAGAGTCGGTCCCGGCCTACCGAGCGAGTTAACTGGCAACATACCCTGTCCTGGCTAAGCCTGAATGGGTAGAACTGAAGTGTGAAGAAGTTTGCACGTTGGTTAGCGGTCCTAAGCTCCCTGAGCCTTCTCGTTCTCTACGTTACTATCAAATCAAAGAGCGAGAAGCCTCGCTCGCTGCTACCGAGTTCCAAGAGCGGGAGGGCTTTGGAGATTGAATTGACTGACGAGAAAGGCTCTGGTGTGAGGCCCTCGGGAGAGGTAACGGCCGAGGCGAGTGCCCCGCTGCCTGACTACTACACCGTCTACGTTAACGGAAGCAAACATTCAGGCGCAGTCGTCGAGCCCGGTGAGGCCTATGACTCGATCAGGGGTCTGCTGGAGAAGCCGGGGGTGACTCCCACTCCAGAGGAAGGAGCGGATTAGTGCCGATCTATCAGCAGATGTTGCTGGCAGCAACTCTAAGCTTCGCATTCCTCGTGTTGGTCTTCCGGCCTCTAGAATGGGCGTTTCCGGCTCGCCCAGAGCAACGGTTCTTTAGGCCCGAATGGTGGACCGATTTGTGTTTCTTCCTAGGCCAATATCTCTTCTGGAATAGCCTTGTCCTTGGCCTTTTAACTCACTGGGGCAGCCTGGTCACCGCCCTGGTTTCGAACTCTCTCCGAGCGGCGGTAGCCGCCCAGCCGTGGTGGCTACAGGCTTTGGAGGTCGTGGTGCTCAGCGATTTCTGTATTTATTGGGGTCATCGACTCCAGCACAGGGTCGAGTTTCACGCCATCCATCATAGCGCTGAGCATCTAGATTGGTTGGCAGCCCATCGTGAACACCCCCTAGACACGGTCTACACGATGTGCATTGTCAACCTGCCAGCCTTCTTGCTCGGCTTTCCTCTGGAGACCTTAGCCGGATTGATCGCTTTCCGAGGAATTTGGGCCATCTATATCCACTCCAATGTTCGTCTTCCCTTGGGTCCTTTAGGAGTGCTCATTGGCGCTCCGGAGCTGCACCACTGGCACCACGACAAAGCTCGCGACGCCGGCAACTATGCGCACATCTCACCCGTGATGGACGTTCTCTTTGGCACCTATCACTGCCCTGATTGCGAGCCCGAGGAGTTCGGGACCAGAGAGCCTCTTCCACGGGGCTATCTAGAGCAACTCCTCTACCCATTTCGAGGAGACGACCGGCCAAAGGGAGCCGATGAAGGCGAGGTCAGTCAAAGGCGCTTCATTTTTTAACATAGCTGGGCTGGGTTTTAGAAATCTCTCGGTAGTGTTCAACGGTATTCTTTGGTCAAGAACCGACGCTCAAATCCGGGAGGTCCAATCGATGAACGCATTTCTTGAAACCCACCAAACTATGACCAACTGCAAACCTGCCAAATTGTCTTACATTCGCCTGGTCGAATTAGAAAGACTGGTGTGTAACCGAAAGCACCACCCTCTGCGCCAGTCGGGGTTGGCCTACGGACCTGGAGTCAAGTCTGGGGCTCGGGTCGAATTCGGCGCTGGCGCTGGTCTAGGTCGCTCGCGCGAACCCGTCAAACCGACTATGGTCGTCCCGGCCGGACCGGGTCCTGGTATCGCCACCAAAGCCGGCGACTTTTACCGGCCCGGAGTTCAGCTCTGAGAGGCTGGACCAAAGACCCTGTTTCATGACTTTTTGGGGCTCAAGTCCTAAGGTCTGGGCAAGCTCACTCTCTACCTGCTCGTCTCAGTGGGAGTAGTGATGAACGTGTATTTCAGCCAGGGCGGCTATTATCAGGCCACTAATGCTTTGAATCGAGTGGCCAAGCAGGGCTTCACCGGGGAGACGCGCGACCACATGGAGCAGATCGTCGACTTCCTCGGACAGCACGGGAGCGATATCGAGAAACCGCTGGCCAGCCTGGCCCAACGAGTGAGGAAAGGGTTAAACCCCTTCCTCGCGATGAAGGTCAATCAGGTCACCCTAGATACCGTCGCTCAACAGCCTTGCGGACCGGTCGGAGTGGCCCTAATGGCGACCCTGACCCAGCTTAAGCGGGTCGCTCCCTTCCTTCCTGCCCAGGCGATGGAGACGGGCATCGATTTCTGCCAGGAGCGTGGTCGGTTGTGCGTCCTGGGAATCAACCCCATTGCCGACACCGTCACTCCAGAAAATTTTGTAAAGCGCCATGACGTTACTCTATCCCGTCATTTCTCCGAGGGCACTCATCTTCTCCCAACCTCCCCCTGCCCGGATTCTCGGTGCGAAAGCACATCTCTAGTTGTGATGGAAATCGCCACGGGCGCCTTCTAGATTTTGGCGAAGTGACCCTTGTCCCTGGCCTGTTCTAAGAAGTCGAGAGCGGCCCGCTTCTCGCGCTTCACGTCGTCTTCAGCAGAGACAAACTCAGCCGTATCATCGGCTTCTCCGCGATGTTTCTGCAAGCGACCCAGGGTGCGGCTCAGAGCGTGGGGCAGCTCCTCTGCGAGGGCATAATGGAGACCAAAGAGGCGCTCCCCGCGAAATATCGAGAGCCAACCGTCGCTTTCTCTCGAGCCTAGAGCGATACCTCTCCTGGCTCAGGTTGGCGGCGTCTATGGCGACCTGGGTGCGGAGAAAGACGTCAGATGCGAGGTCGAGAATATCACAGCGAAACCCGAAGTCTTCCCCATCGACAATAACTGCCACGTCGAGGTCGGAGTCTGCACTTCTTACCCCTCCCAGGGCCGACCCAAAAAGACGCAGGTCCAGGACTCGGTCGGTGAACTTTTGCCGTAGTGTCTCCAGAAAGTCAGTTAATGCCGACCTTTCCCTTCACTGACCTTGCGCTGTTAGAGCGCTAGCCAGCAGCGGGATAACCTACGGCGTGATGGAGAGCCAGCGACCCAGACAGCGAGAGGAGTCGGCGGGAGCCAGCAGAATCCTGAACTGTGCTCAGATTCCTCTCTCTCCTTCTCCTACTCCTGAGTGGCTTGGCATCGACCCAGGAGCATCCCCACGGTCACCAGCACCACCACGACTTCAGCGATGTGAAGAAGTGGATCGAAATGTTCGAGGCACCCGATCGGGCCGAGTGGCAGAAGCCTGATCTGGTGGTTGAGAAACTCGGGCTCAAGCCGGGTGACCACGTGGCCGACATCGGCGCCGCCAGCGGCTATTTTACTCGACGCCTGGCCAGTCAAGTCAGACCTGGCGGGTTCGCTTTGGCGGTCGATGTTGAGCCGGGGTTTTTTGACTATATCCGTCATCGGGCCCACCGAGAGGATCAACGGAACCTGTTTTGTGTTCGGGCTGACGATGATGACCCTCATTTGCCTGAGGCGAGTTTCGACCTGATTTTTATCTGCGACACCCTTCACCATATCAGCAACCGGTTAGCCTACTACGCGCTTCTTCGCAAGACACTTCGGGGGCCGGGCAGTCGGATTGTGGTGGTCGATTTCTTTAAGGACCGAGAGATTCCGGTCGGACCCAGTAAGGCTATGCGCCTCGACCGTCAGGCCTTGAAGGCCGAATTTGAAGAGGCTGGCTTCTCGGTTGAACTCGATACCGAGACCCTCCCTTATCAATACATTCTGACCGCTCGGCTCCTCTAGCGACTTCTCAACCTTTCGAAAGCCCGTTCCCTGTTCGTTTCTCATTTCGTGGACCACGCCTGACCGCCCATGCCGGCGCCTAACTCGCCCGGCCCATCGTGCCGCGACTCAGGCGCAGACATGGGCGGGACCCAGTCACGGCACCCCCGCGCCGCGACTCAGGCCCCCCCGATTCGGAGCTCCACCTGAGCCAAATCGAGGAAGGACCCCATTGAAGCGACCGACTCTAATACCTCCCTTCGCTCACCAGATCTTGACTCTCTCTTCCGGGGCAAGATACATGCCGTCACCCTCCTTCACATCGAAGGCCTGATAGAACGACTCGACGTTGCGCAACGGCCCGACCACTCGGTATTCAGCCGGTGAGTGGGGATCGCTCAAGAGTCGAGCCCTCAAAGCGTCGTCACGAATTTTGCCGCGCCACACCTGGGCCCAACCCATAAAGAACCGTTGCTCACCGGTCAGACCGTCGATGAGGGGAGCCCTTTTGCCATCTAACGACATCTTGTAGGCTTTGTAGCCGATGGTGATGCCAGCCAGGTCCCCAATATTCTCACCCAGGGTCAAACGGCCATTGACGTTGAGCCCCTCCAGAGGACTGAACTGGTCATATTGAGCGGCGAAGCGGTCGCCGAGTGCGTCGAAGGCGGCTCGGTCCTGGTCCAACCACCAGCTGCGCAGATTGCCTTCGCCGTCGTATTTGGAGCCCTGGTCATCAAAGCCGTGACCAATTTCATGCCCGATCACGCCACCGATGGCTCCGTAGTTGACCGCGTCGTCGGCCTCCAGGTTGAAGAAAGGCGGTTGCAGGATAGCTGCCGGAAAGACGATTTCATTGCGGGTCGGGCTATAGTAGGCGTTCACCGTCTGAGGAGTCATTCCCCAGTCCTCAGGATCGACGCTCTGACCCACCTTACTCAGGTCGTAGTCGAGGTCGAAACTATAGCTGCGCATAGAGTTTCCTACCAGCTCTCCGGGCTCGATTCTCAAGCCGCTATAGTCTCGCCACTTGTTTGGGTAACCGATCTTCGGCTTGAAGAGAGCTAGCTTTTCCAGAGCTTTCTTTTTGGTCGGCTCCGACATCCAGGCCAGCTCTTTGATACTCTCCCCGTAGGCTTTAATCAGGTTGTCGACAAGCTGCTCCATTCGAGCTCGAGCGGCTGGGGTGAAATGGCGAGCCACATACTCCTGACCCAAAACCTCACCCAGGCTCTCACTGGTGGCCGCCACAGCCCGTCTCCAGCGGGGAAGATTTTGGGGTATTCCTTGTAGGACCCCGGAATGAAAGCCGAAATGGAGCTCGACAAATTTCGAGCTGAGCCGGGGCGCATACTGGTCCACCAGCTGGAAGGTTAGGTAGTCTTTCCAGGTTTCGAGCGGAGTCGAGGTCATCAGCTGGCCTAGCTGCTCGAAGTAGGGCAGGTTTCTCACGATCATCTCCGCCACGGGTGCCGTAGCGAGGCCCCTTTCGTAGGCCCTCCAGTCAAAGCCGTTCAGAAGCTTCTCCAGGGCCTCTCGGCTCCTTTTGTTGTAGTTCTTTTCGGCGTCGCGGCTATCGACACGGGATAGGTGAGCCTGGGCGATTCTGGTCTCTAGCTCGACAATCTTGGCGGCGGCCTCGGCCGGATTATCGTGGCGAGCAGCGGTCAAAAGGTCGATCACGTAGGCCTGCCATTGGGTCCGGATATCTTGAAACTTCTTGTCTTCTTTGAGGTAGTAGTCACGGTCGGGCAGGGTGAGACCGCTCTGAACCATCCAGAAACCGTAGATATCGGGGTTCTTGGCGTCGGGATAGATATAGAAGCTGAACGGGCCTGAGACTCCTATCCGCTGCAATCTGCCGAGCTGGCTGGCCAGGTCTGACTGGTCGCTGATCGTTCTGATCGCTTGCAGTTCAAGCTCCAACGGTTTCAGGCCCAGGCTCTCGATCTGCTCCAGGTCCATGAAGCTGGTATACATCTCACCCAGTTTTTTCTGATTCGCGGTTTGCCCACTTCCCCCCCGGGCGGCCTCTTCCACGATGGTTTTCAGATTTTCTTCGGTCTGGTCGCGCAAAAGGTCGAAGACACCGTAGCGAGACTTGTCGGGGGGGATCTCGGTTCGGGTCAGCCAGCTTCCGTTGACATAGCGGAAGAAGTCATCCTGGGGCCTGACCTTGGGGTCGATGGCCGCCATATCGATACCTGACGAAAGGGAAGGCTGGGCCTGGCCTCCCGCCAGCAGCAAGAGGAAAAGGAGGGCGGTCAACTGCGGCAATTTCATAGGAGTCGTCTATGCTATCTTCTCGCCAAAGCCCTGCTGTCTCGCTTCGATCGATTGTTACGCCTTCTTGGGTTTCGGTGCACCGCACAATTCTCTCAAGACATCGCGCGGATAGCGTTGCCCAATGGGAGATAAGATATTCTGGTTCAACTTGTCCGAGACCTGAAAAGGAGCCAGGTCATCGTCTTCGAGTAGAAACTTAGCAACCCAAACCTGCTCGTTGATGGACCCCGTAACGGAGCGACTGTACACTTTGGCGAAACAGACCTCCCCAGTGCAAGGAACGACGCGGTCGAGGTAGACCTGCTCCAATCCTTCTTCTTCGAAGCCATCTCGAATGGCTCCCAACGCTCGTTTGGTAAAGAAGTTGAAGTCCGTGATGCCTCGTCCGTAGAGGAGACAAGTGAACAAGGTCGAGGTGTTGCAGCAGATAATGTATTGAGATCGCTGCGCGGTGAAGAGGTGGCAGGACCAGTCTGCCAAAGGCTCGGGGTCCAGCTCCTGGGGAGGAAGAGGCCATTCGGCCTTCACCTTTCTCGCAATCTTTTGAGAGAGTCGAAAAACCATCCGAAATCATTATCCCCTTCCGAGGAAAAGCCTGGCTCCAGGGGGCTCCGTCTACGAACGCCCCTCCGATGGATTGACCTCGATTCTGGGCATCGGACTCGCAATGGGTCTTCGCGACCTTCTGGAAGGGCCGTTCTCGGTGGTCTTTGGACAGATCACTCTGGCCTTTTTTGGATTGGGCTTTCTGGGTTGCCGGGCCGTTCTCTCGGTCTGGGACCGCTTTAACCGCTAGCGAGTTCTAGAACGGTGGAGCAGGCCGAGCATATTCTCGAAATGGAGGCGACCTGGCCCTCTGTGTCAAGATAGCCTGAGACAGATCTTGCCCCGAGAATTAATGAGTCTTTCGGGAAGAG
>CAYRFU010000060.1:0-24541 GCA_964423525.1 uncultured Burkholderiales bacterium
AGAGCCTACCAGCACGATCTGATTCCCATCTAGGTACAGTTATCGGAAAGACACCCTATGAGGACCCACGAGCCACAGAAGAACCGTAAAGTGGAGGGATTGGGGGCGACTTTGTGAAATACTTCACAAAGTCAAGGAGGTACTATGGAACTCCTAACGCCAACGGCTAAAGCGAGTATAGAAGAGAAGGTTCGAAACGGCCAGCGCCTGTCGTTCGAGGACGGGGTGGCCCTTTATAATGAACCTGATCTGGCCTGGGTGGGGAGGCTAGCGAACCAAGTCCGAGAGAGGCGCTATGGGGACCGCACAACCTATGTGGTCAACATGCATCTCAACTACTCCAACCTGTGCACCTTGTCGTGCATGTTCTGCGCCTTTGCCAAGAAGCGAGGCGAAGAAGGTGCCTACGAGATGTCGATGGATGAGATGGTCGAGAGGGTTGCCATCCTGAAGGATACCCCCGGGGCCGAAGTCCACATCGTGGGCGGGCTCCATCCCGACTACCCCTACGAGTATTATCCTGAGCTGTTAGGAACTCTTCGAGAAAAGTATCCTAACGTCCATCTCAAGGCCTTCACTGCGGTCGAGATCGACTACTTTGCCGAGCTAGCTAGCAAAGATATCGAGTGGGTGCTCGCCGATCTTAAGGAGCACGGCCTGGGGTCGATGCCCGGAGGAGGTGCGGAGGTCTTGACCGACCGCATCCACACCAAGCTGTATCGCGACAAAATGGGTCCCGACCGGTGGCTTGAAGTTCACCGGGCTGCCCACAAGCTGCAGGTGCGAACGAGCGCCACCCTGCTGGCGGGGCATATTGAAACGGCTGAGGAGAAGGTGGTTCACCTCGACCGACTACGCCAGCTCCAAGACGAAACGGGAGGGTTTCTGGCTTATATTCCGCTGCGATTCCATCCCGAGAACACCCCTCTGCGCAAGTTGCCTTTGATGGGAAGCGAAGGCAGCCTCCGTAACGTCGCGGTGGGCCGTCTGATGCTCGATAACTTCGACCACATCAAAGCCTACTGGGTGATGAGTGGGCTTGACACCGCCGCTCGCAGTCAGTGGTTTGGGGCCGATGACTTCGATGGCACCGTAGTCGACGAGAGAATCACTCACATGGCCGGCTGTGAAACCCCGGTCGGGGTGACCGAAGAGAGGTTGCTCAACTTGATTGTTGACTCGGGGCGAAAACCTCAGCGTCGAGACGCCCTCTACAACGTCATCGAATGACCATCACCGTGGTAGGCTCGGGCACAGTTGTTCCGACGCTGGCCCGAGCCTCTTCCAGCTACTGGGTTGAGCACCGGGGCGAGACGGTCTGCTTCGATTTTGGTTCGGGCAGTCTGCGCCGGATGCTTGAGCACGGATTAGAGCCCTGGAACCTCGATAACCTGGTTATCAGCCACATCCATCCCGATCACACGGCCGACCTGGTGCCGTTCCTGTTTGCTCTCAATTACGCTCCTGAGCCCTGGAAGCGAGAAAGGCCCCTTCGCCTGGTCGCTCCGACAGGGTTCAGGACCTTTCTCGACCGCCTAGGAAAAGCTTGGGAGTGGGTTGAGCCAAAGGGCTTTGAACTCCGGCTCGAAGAGGTGGATGACCAAAAAATCTTGCTGGCGGGCGAGGCGCTCTCAGTTTACCGGGTCGAGCACGGAGGGCTGGAGGCGCGGGCCTATCGCTTCGGCAGTTTCTGCTATTCGGGGGACACTAAGCCGTGTCGCGGTCTTAGCTTGGCCGCTGAAGGGGCGGAACTGCTCCTGTGCGAGTGCGCTTTGAGCGCCTCGATGGAGAGACGAGGCGACCACATGAAAAGCGACGAGGTCGGCCGACTAGCCCAGGAGGCCGGAGTGGGCCGACTGGTTCTGACCCATCTTTACCCCCAGCTCGAAGTCGAAACCTTGTTGGAAGAAGCGAGATCCCATTTTCAGGGTCCGGTCGAGGCGGCCCGGGATGGGGCTGTCTACACGTTGGCAGGGTAGGGGCCGCCGGCAGCAAAGCTCTTGTTGGCAGTATGTCCCTGAAGGCTCTCTTGGTCTCGTGACTTGTTGTAAGTGCGCCGGCGATATGGTGAGCGGCTTCCTGGTTGATTGCGTGGGTCGTCAGGCTTATCGGCAAGCAGCCTGGGCGCCTGGTCCTCCTGAAGAAAAAAAGGCCTCTTGGGCTTTTCGCTCTACGAAGAATGGGCCTTGGAACTCAGTGAGGACGACTTTAAGGCGGTCACTGCTTGGCGTTGCTCGGCCTGCGGATTTTTGGAGTTCTACGCAGGGTAAGGTCCGGTGGCTTCCAGCAAGAAGCGACCAACCTCTCGTGCCAGGCGACGGGAACCGTAGTCGACCGGCAACACATGGTAGGCCCGCTTAAGCCAGATTAGGCGTCGTTTTTGGGAGCCGACCTGGCGGAGAATGTAAGGCGCGTTAGAGGGAGGGACCGAGTGGTCAGAGCGAGACTGAGCTACCAGGACGGGGCAGTGAATATCCTCGAGGGTCTCTCGGACTTGCTCTTGGAGTTTCAAGAACTCTCCCACCACGGTCACCGGAAGAACTTTGTGGACAGCGGATTTGCGGCGTTGACGAGCGGCCCGGTTGGCTACGTCAAACACCAGCGGCAAAGCCGAGGTGACCTCTTTGGTCTCGGAGTAGATGCGATTGGCCCAATCGTCCAGAAAAACGGGGGCGGCGAGACAAGCCAGAGCGGCCACCGGTTTGGTCGAGGCTAGCTCCAAGGCGAGCGTTCCTCCCAGCGAGAATCCCACCACCACCACTTTACTGCGGAGGTTGCGAAGGTAATCCATCGATAGGTGGGCCGCCTCCACCCAGTCTTTGAGCTGAACGGCTTTGAAGTCTTCCAGTTCTTCTCCATGACCCGGTAGTAAGGGGGCATAGCAGTGGAAGCCCAGGGCCGATAAGAATTCTCCCAACTCTTGCATGGTGTGGGGGGAGCAACCCAGGCCGTGGAGGAGCAGGCAAGCTGGCCGGTCAGGATCGCCAGCCATCTCAAAAGGAGCCAGGCAGCCAGCCCTGGGGGGACGGCTATCGAAGGCCAGCAGCGCCACGGGTCGCGGCTCTCTCGAGGCTGGCCCCTTTTTGGAGCCAAAGGTTTTGGTAGACGGAAAGCATTTTTTGGTGGATCAGCGAATCGGGCAGGCCGGTTGGGATGACCGTCTTCCAGGGGGAATGCTCACCGGTCGAGGCGAGCTCGTGATGAGAAAGCCGAGTGGTGAGGCGTTCTAGCAGGTTCGGCTCGTCCGAGCGAGTATGAAGGAGGAGGGGAACCTCCAAGCGGCGCCCCAACAGGTGGCCCCGGAGACGAGAACTGAGGTCGTGAGTATGGACCACATCGGGGTCCCATCGGTGATAGACATACTGCAGGTCGATCAAAGCGGCCAGCTCTGTGCGCATACTTCGCGGTCGGCCCCAGTTCAGGTGGACAACGTAGCTAGCGGCCTCTTTGAGAGATGGCGACTTCTCGACATCAGACCCCGCCACGCCAACCTCAACGCCGCGCTCTCGCAAAAAACGCAACCACGATATCATGAAGTCGTTGGCGCTAGCGGCGGTTTCAACCAGGTGCAAAACGCGGAAAGAGTAACCCACTGGCCGGGTTTTCGGGTCTTCCCGCCGGCCTCCTCCCGAAAGGAGTGGCTGTGAAGCCAGTAACACGACAACGTCTACTTTTAGGGGTAGCCATCTTGCTGATGTTTATCCCCACTTTTCTGTTCGCGGCAGGGCCTTTGCGTCAGCCACCCCTGTTCGAGGGTGACCGGATAGCTGAGCTGGATTGTCGCCAGTGCGATGCTACAGGCAAGACTCAGGGCGAAGACTGTGGCCTTTGCCGAGGACGAGGCAAAGCACAGTATATTCTACCGGGACCGAATCGACCTCAACAGGTCATAGGAACAGTCGTCAACGCGGGCGGTCATCCGGTGGAGTCGGCCCGAGTCTCGGTGATGGCTGGTCCGGACCAGCTGGAGTTTCAGACCAATCACGAGGGGCAGTTTGGGGTTAAGCTCCCGCCTGGCGACTACACCATAGCCGTTCGCAAAGAGGAGGTCGGTCAGTCGGAACAGTCGTTCGTGGTTCCGGTTACCACTCAGCCGCTTCCGGCCGCTAACCCAACCACTCTGCAGGAGCTACCGCTCGACTTTGAGCTTCATCACTGAACCTTAGCTGGCAAGAACCTAAAATCGGTCTATGCAGGACTCGAAACATCAGACTATAGACCAGATCTTGGGCTCAGTCGAACAAGCTCGAGAATGCCACGACCACCATGAATGGCTGGAACAAGCCTGGTTGCTGGGACAGGAGTGGAGGCGCGTCAAGGGGGCTAGCCCTCTGGCTCGGCGGCTCTTGAGTCTTGAAATTCGGGCCGTCGTGCGTGCGAGTCGTTGCCCCCTCATCGACTGCCCGACCTATCGCAGCCTCTCTCTCGAGCTTTCTCAGCGGCCTGACCAACAGGTGCAAGAGTTGATGTCTCTCCTGAAAGGCTGCCCAACCTTCTACCGTCGGCGCCGGGCTTGGGTTGACGCCATGGCTCAAGGTTGTTCCTCTCGACCCCAGCGGTGGTGGGCAAAAGGTTGGGGCTGGTTACAGTAGAGCTTTCACTTTTTTGAACTTTTTCTTCAGATAGCCCGCTGAGCCGGGGTAGCCTCCTGCAAATTTCTCCGGCTTGAGCCGCTGGCAATTCTTGCAGATGTAGTAAAGAGCTTCTTTGTCGTAGTTTTTGAGGTTGGCGAATTCGCCGGAAAACCCCCCCCAGTCTTCCCGGTAGCGAGTGTTTTCGGTGTCTAGTTGCCAGAGAGCCTCAAACGGCATCAGGTCAGTCTGCAAGCCACAGGAGTCGCACTGGGAGGGAGGCGTGACGCGGCCTAGTTGCTTGTAGAGTTTGTGGCGGCGAAAAGGCAGCTCCGAGACCAGTCGGTCCAGGAAGTTAAAGGCGCTGTCTTTTTGGGCTCCTGCTTTTTCAAGCTCCTGAATGAAAGGGCCGGGAGCTTCTCCTTCCAGGAGGGCGGAGACGGCCCGTTCTTCGAATCCCTCCAGGCTCTTGGCCAGAGGCTTGGCTATCTCTGGGTCGATCTTGATGCCGCAGTAGCGACACGGTTCGACCTTCTCACTAGCACTCGTGAGGACCCTCAAGCAGCCGGGACAGCCCAAAGCCACTCGTGGGCTTTTGCTTCGGGCAGCTTTGACTATCAGTTTGGCGTTGCACTTCGGGCAGCGTGTTTCTCCTGACTCAACCTCGGGCTCGAAACGACGGGCACACAGGTGACACTTCATTAAACGTCGTTCGGCGCCGTCAGGGTGATGCCTTTGGCGATAGGGAAAAGCGTGTTCGACCAGAAACTTAGAGTAGACCAATCGGGAGGGCAACAACCATGGCTATAACCTTAGGAGTGCTGGTAACCTTAGGAGTGCTGGCGGTTTTTATCGTGATCGGACTGATTCCTCAGATTCCGTTCCCTGCTAAGCTCGGTCTCCAGCTTGTTTTGGCTCTGGTCATCTACTTTGGTCCGCCCTCAGAGCATTATTTCGAACTGGGCGAGCAGATGTTTAAAGGAGGGCAGGCCGTCACTGGCAAGTTCAACTTCCTCTCGATGGCTCTGATTGCATTCGTCCTGGGAGTGGTCTCTTCCGTGGTCGGCATTATTCCCGCCCGTCTGCTGGCTAAAAAGGCAGATGGCTAGGCACGGCAGGGAGGTCTGTCGTGACGGGCGAAAGAACTTTTGATTGTGAAAGACGAACACCAAGATAGTCGCGACACCACTTGGAAGTGGGTCACCCTCGGCGTTGGAGCAGGCCTGGTCCTGACTCTGGCAGCTGGTCTCGGCTACCATTATTGGCAGCGCCAGCAGCATGAGAAAGACCCACGAGCCGAACAGGTCCGAGAGCTGATCGAAGAGGCTGAACGCCTACTCGCCCAGGGGCGGCGAACCTCTCGACCCTAGTTGCACGTACTCCTAACCAATGACGACGGGGTTGGAGCCCCGGGCTTTGAGTCCCTGGTGGAGGCTTTTCGGGCCCATTGCCGAGTTACTGCAGTCGCTCCCGTCAGTGAGCAGAGCGCGGTCGGAAGAGCTATTACCTTCCGCCAACCTTTGCGTCTCGAGCAGCGTTTGGCCGAAGCCGATTGTCAGATTTTCGCCGTCTCGGGTACTCCTACCGACTGTGTTTTGATCGCCCTGTGTCACCTCCTCGATGAGCCTCCCGATGTGGTGGTTTCTGGGGTCAATAGCGGCCCTAACCTCGGTGACGATATTCTTTATTCCGGAACCGTCGCGGGGGCCATGGAAGGTTCGGTGAACGGATTGCCCTCGATCGCGGTTTCGCGACTGCGAGATGCGTCGACTGACTACGGGTATGCGGCTCGGTTCGCCTATCGTCTAGCTAAGGCAGTTGTGGTCAATGGATTACCCCCCAAGGTCTTGTTGAATGTCAATGTGCCAGCCCTGGCCGAAGAGAGCATCCGGGGCTATCGGATTACTCGCCAGGGCCATACTCTGTACAGCCAAAGGGTAATCAGAAGGGTGGACCCGAGGGGGCAAGAATATTTTTGGGTCTCGGGAGCCCTGCCTACTGGCGAGCCCGAGCCGGGAACGGATTTCGAGGCGGTCTTCCAGAATTTTGTCTCAGTGACGCCATTGAGCATGGACTTGACCTCTCAGCCATGGTTGGAGAAGTTGGCGACGTGGAACATCTGACAAGTAAACAGGGCATTCCTTTGCTCTCATCGGTTTTTGGGCGAGTTGAAGAAGAACTCCAGCGCCGCGAGCAGGTAGGGTTTCTCTACTTCGATGTGGTTGAATTCGAGGGGGTCCAGGAAAAGTACGGCCGGGAGGTCGGCCAGGCCCTGCTAGATTCGTTGGCCAACGTTCTCAACGGCCAGCGAGGCAAGCTGTTCCGAGATGAAGATCTGGTGGCCGTGGGTGGGTCCGCTCTCGACTTTTTTGTGATCTTCCTTTTTTCGCCACCTCGGAGAAAAGAGAGCTTTTCGGTTACGGACCTCAAATTGATTTCCAATCGGGTCACCCAGAAGCTGTTTAATATCCTCAATAATCGGGCTTGCGAACTGGGAGTGACCGAGAAGATCGATCTTCGCAACGGCTACACCGTCATCCACGATGAGCCCAACATCCCCGTCGATCGATTGGTTCAGGACGCTTGGAAGGAAGCCGCTCTGAAGTCTCAGATGGAAGAGATTATGGTGACTTTTGTGGCCAATGTCTCCCACGAGCTTCGAACGCCTCTGACTTGCATTAAGGGATACGCCGAGACACTCCTGGAAGGGGCTATGGAGGACCAGGACCTGACCCAACGTTGGCTCCAGGTTATCTGCACCGAGGCCAAGCGTCTAGAACGCCTCATCAAGGACCTTCTCGACATCTCGATGATCGAAGCGAATCAGGTCGAAATGCGTTTTCAACTGCTCGACCTGGGCCGCATCGTTAGTCACGCGGTCAACATCCTGAGCCCCCATGCCAAAGAAGCCGGCATCGATCTGAGTATGGAAATGCCCCCGGAGCCGCGACCGGAGTGGAGAGCTGACCTCGACCGACTGAGCCAAGTGGTGCTCAATCTGACCGACAACGGCATCAAATATTCCAAGCCTGGCGGCAAAGTCGTGGTTCGACTGACCTACAGTGAAGAAGAAGCCGTTATCGAGGTGGCTGACGACGGTACCGGAATTCCGACTGAGGAACTTCCTCGCATTTTTGAAAGGTTCTATAGAGTAGAGAAAGGCAGTGGGGCCCGGTTTGGTGGTCGAGGACTTGGATTATCGATCGCCAAGCATCTGATCGAAGCCCACGGTGGCGATTTGACTGCGGAAAGTGAGTTTGGTGTTGGCAGTAAGTTTAGAATCATCCTCCCCAAAGACGACTGGGAACCGGATGACGAAGAATGATCTCCCTGTTTATAGGGCTCTAGGCATTCCCTATCACCCCGTGACCATGGAACAAACCGTGGAACGGGTCGAGCACTATCTCCAGCAGGATCAGTTTCACCTGATCGTCACACTGGGGACTGAGATGGTGATGAGAGCTCAGCAACAGCAAGACTTTCGAGACACCGTCGAAAGGGCCGACCTGGTGGTGCCGGACGGTGTCGGATTAGTGCTCGCTTCTCGCTATTGCGGCTTGAAAACGCCTGAACGTGTGGCCGGGATTGAGCTGCTTCATACCTTGTGTCGGTCACTTTCCGGCGAGACCCGATTTTTTCTTCTGGGAGCGGCCCCGGGGGTGGCTGAAGAAGCTGCTCAAACCCTTCGCCAGCTTTACCCCCAGGTGAACATCGTGGGTTGCCAGGACGGCTATTTTCAAGACGAAGAAGAAGTGTTCGAGAAGCTTTCTCAGGCTGAGCCAGATGTGCTGCTGGTGGGGTTAGGTTCCCCTCGTCAAGAAGTCTGGATGGATCAAAATCGCCATCGCCTTCCCGCCAAAGTGGGGGTCGGAGTGGGAGGCAGTTTCGACGTTCTGGCGGGTCGCTTGGAAAGAGCTCCCGAGTGGATGATCCGCCTCCACACCGAGTGGTTCTACCGTTTGTTACAGCAGCCGTCGCGCTGGCTTAGGATGTTGGCACTCCCCCGATTTGTCTTGCAAGTGTTGCTCTCCGGTCGAAAGGCGGTGGTGGAGGAGCTTGCTTGAAGGCGATGATTCTGGCGGCGGGAGGAGCCACCCGGCTCTACCCCCTGACCTATACCTTGCCGATGGTGATGGTCCCGGTGGTCAACCTGCCGGTCATCGAACATCTCTTGGCTTTGCTGAAACGCCACGGTTTCGACGAAGTCATGGTGAATCTGCACTATCTCCATCGTCTGATCACCGACCACCTGGGTGACGGTTCTCGCTTTGGGATCCATCTCCACTACTCTCACGAGGAGGAGCTGTCCGGCACGGCTGGCGGGGTCAAGCGGGTGGCAGAATTTTTTGATGACACCTTTCTGGTGCTTGGTGGTGACGATCTCACCGACCTCGACCTGACCGCCTTTCTGGCCTATCATCGTGAGAAAGGGGCCGAGGCCACCTTGGCGGCCTATCCCGCGGCCGGGGAGGATGAGGTGGGCTTTCTCGGTCTCGATGAGGAAGGCCGAATCCAGCGCTTCGCTGAGAAACCGAAAAGCAAGCCTGACGATTGCCCTTGGGTCAATACAGGCATCTATCTTTTTGAACCCTCCATCTTCGATAGGATTCCTGAGGTGAGGCCTTTCGATTTCGGTCGGCATCTTTTTCCGGAGTTGGTTGACGGGGGCTGTCGGTTTTACGGGTATCCGGTCGAGAAGAGTTACTGGCGAGACGTGGAGGATCCCCTCAACTACCGACAAGCCCACTGGGATGTCCTTGGGAATACCACAGGAATCCAGATTCCCGGCCAGGAGGGGCCTCCCCACATCTGGGTTGCCGAGGGTGGCGAAATCAGTCCCCAGGCCACCGTCTTACCCCCGGTGGTGGTGGGAGAAGGAGCCCGCATCGAGGCAGGAGCCCGGGTCGAGGGCCCCGTTGTGTTAGGAGCTGGCGTGGTAGTCGAATCGGGGGCTCGAGTGCGCAGTAGCGTGATCTGGGAAGAGAGTCGCCTGAGCCAGCACTGCGTAGTGGAGGACTCTTTGATCGGCAGCTGTTGTTTACTTCAGAGTCACAAAACCTACTCCAATATTCTAATGCCGAGCGGGGCCCGCTATCTTCGCTCGGGTGAGTCCCAGGACTGATCGACTGGCTCCTCGACTGCCTCTTTCCTCCTCGCTGTCCCGGCTGCGGGTTGGTGAGTTCCCATTTCTGTCCCTCTTGCGCCAACCAGTTCCAGCCGACTAGCTTCTCTCTGGACGGGCTGGAGGTCTCGGTGTTGGGAGTTTACGAAGGGCCCCTGAAAAAGGCGATCCTAGACCTCAAACGGCGGGGAAAGCGGTCGTCAGTTAAAGCTCTTGCCAGAGCCGTTTTCGACCGCCTCCCGAGGCTCGATCGACCTCTGGTAGGCATTCCCTCGACAACCCGGCAGAAACGGTATCGAGGCTTTGAGCCAGCTATCGAGCTGGCCCGAAATCTGGCTGAACTCTATCAGGTTGAGCATCGGCCCTGTCTGGCGATTCAAAAACAGTTTCAGCCCCAGAAAACCTTGTCGGCCCTGGACCGAGCCAAAAACCTCGAAGGGGCGTTCGCGTGCCCGGGCAAGGTGAGCGAGGCTGTCTGTCTGGTCGACGATGTGGTGACCACTGGGGCTACGCTGAAGGCTTGTCGTCAGGTCCTACGGGAGGCCGGGTGTCCCGAGGTTACGGCTTTTTGCCTGGCCCGAGTGGGGCTCGGAAAGGCTCCTCCGAAGCGATGCGCTGAATGAATCGCAGCAACACCTCGAAGACCGCCTCTCTCTCCACATCCCTCATCATCTCGTGACGGCTCTCGTGAAACCAGTGGTTTTCGTGATAATCGCTACTCACCTTTTCGACGATCAACTCCGCTGCTCTCTGGGGTACAACCGGATCCTGGGTGGAAGCGACTGTGCAGACCGGGGCTCGGATGATAGGAAGAAGGTCTTCGACCACCGAGCGGTAGTGGTCAAGGCTGGCCAGAGTTTCAACCGGAAAGTAGCGATAGTTGCTGTCGCCCCGGGCTAGCTCGGGGTCGGCGTAGTCGGGCTCGGTGTGCCAGTAAGTCAAGAGTCTCCGGAAGATCGGCATCAGTCGAAACAAGGGTGAACGAAACCTCAAGGCCGCCGCCACCGTCGCCACTCCGACCACACGGGTTGGGTGTTCGGCAGCCAGGTTGAGAGCCACCAGCCCACCCATCGAAAGACCGACCACCACTGCCGCCTCTTGAAGGCCCAATAAGGCTTCACGTCCATCTTCAAGCCAGTCCCTCCAAGTGACGCCAAGCAAGTCCTCCGGTCGGCTGCCGTGGCCTCGCAAGGTGGGCATCGCATACTCAAACCCGGCCCGCTCCAGTCGAGGCACCAATCCGTTGACGCACTCCAGGCTAGAAGTGAAACCGTGAAGGAGCACGACCTTCATCGTAGGGGAGCCGTCACTTGGATCGATTCGACCACATCGTCTGTCACCCCGAAATGGATGCCCTGCTGCCAGTAGTGAAGCTGGTAGGAACTTTGGTCTCCCTCCCATTCGTAGTCTTGGCCAAAAGTACGGATCACCAGGTCGACATCACCCCCTACCTCGATAGAATTGCGGGTTGAAAAGTGGGGGTTCCTGACTAGAATGCTGGTGACCTGACCGTCTTGAGTGCTCAAGGACACACCGGCTTCCGGAAAAAGATGCACCCTCGACTCTCGGGCTGGGCGAATGGTGCCTTTGCCCAGGCGGGACTCGACCTCCGGGATGGTCAGGCCGATGGTGATGAAGTCGACCCGCTGTCCGGGAATGATGGTCATGTCTGAGGGACCTGGTCGGGCCGGAGGGGGGGAGGGAAGAGTGGGCCTTTGCACCAGCTCTGCCGCCACCGCCACCAATAACAGCATTAGAGAAGCCACCAGAAGGAGACGATAAGGCCAGGGAGCGGCCTGGGTGGGGGCGACTTGAGGGACGTCTTCAGCCACCTAGAACCTTTTCTCCCTGAAAAAGGCGCACCCTCTCCGTTGCCGAAAGCACTGGCCGTGAATCCCCATCCCGCCAGCTACTGGACACTCCACCGCTATTTTCGCTTGTCCTTTCTCTGGTTCGCGATCTCCACTCACTGGGCGGCCTTGCTGGCTATCGTGCTGCCGGACCTGGCTGACCAGTTCGCCTCGGGAGAGCAGCGGGGGACGTTGCTAGCTATCGTGGCCGGCTTGGGGGCGGCCGTTTCGGCCGTGGTTCAGCTGACGGTGGGTTACTACAGCGACCGAACCACCAGTCGATGGGGCCGTCGCCGACCCTACCTGGTGGTGGGGGTGATGTTGACGCCGATCGGGCTGTTGGCCCTTGGCTGGGCCAGCAGCTACTGGTCGTTCGTGGCTTCGGTCCTCTTGATTCAGTTGACCCTGAACCTGGCTAACGGCCCCTATCAAGCCTATATTCCTGACCTGGTTCCCCGCCAGCTCCATGGAGCCGCTTCGATGTGGATGGGAATCTTTCAACACCTGGGCCAGGTGGTTGGCCCCCTGACGGCGGGGTGGATTTTGTCGCGCCCCGATGGCCTGCCTCAACTGACCTCGGGCTTGGCCGCCCTGCTGGTGATCGGGTTGCTGGTCACGGTGACTGGGGTGGAAGAGAAGCAGCCTGAGGGTGAGCAGACGAGTGCTCATTGGAAGGAGATCTTCCAGGTCCCGCTCCGCTCTTTTCCAGCTTTTCGGCGTTTGCTTTGGTCTCGTTTGGTTATCAATCTGGGCTATTATGTGGCTATCGATTTCCTGCTCTATTACGTCCGCTACTCTCTGGGGGTGCAAGACTACCGCGGTGGCACCAGTCAGTTAATGGCTCTGATGGTGGTGGGAGGGCTAGTGGGGGGGATTCCAGCCGGACCCCTGGCCGACCGTCACAACAAAGTTCGGTTGATCTACGCAACCAATTTGGTGACGGGAGTGGCTGCTCTTTCTTTCGCCTTCGTGCCGAGTCTGACGGAAGCCCGATTGGTGGGTTTGGTGCTGGGACTCGGCTTTGGAGCCTTCACCGTTATCGACTGGGCCCTGGCCTGCAACCTGATTCCCGAGGGGGGAAGCGCACGCTACATGGGAGTCTGGAATCTGACAGCGGTTTTGCCCCAAATAGCAGCACCGGCCCTGTTAGGACCGGTGTCCGATCTAGTGGCCCACCACTATGGTCCCGGCTTTGCCTATCGAGCGGCAATGGTGACCGTTCTTGGCTTTTTGGCCGTGGGAACTTTCCTATTACGCGGCATCGAAGAGTCTAGCGGCGGATAGGGAAGTTTCTGGTGGGATAGGTGCAGGGTTGGCCACGAAAGTTGTAGCGGGGTTGGTTGCACTGCTGAACAGGTGCGTTCTGGAAACCCTGGTTGAAGCCGTTGAACCCGTAGCCATATCCATAGCCGTAGTAGTAAGGGGAGGGAATGAACTGCGGGTTGACATAGCGCACCGGCACGCTCTGGAAGCCTGCGCTGGAAGGGGTGACGAACACCTTCGACCCGGGAGGCACCAGGTTTTGGTTCTGGGCCGTGGCGGGTAGGACCAGGGCGACCAGCATCAGGCTGAAAATTAGGACGATCAGTTTTTTCATTGTGGGGGCACCTCTATCTTTCTGTTACCCAGCGTTGCTTTCATTATAAACCATCTGTGTAACAAAAGGATAAAACTATGGTAAACTTTCGCTAAGAATTCGCCCGCAAAACTCGCAAGAGATTGCCTCCCAGGATGGCGGCAAGCTCTTGTTCGCTATAGCCGCGGCGCTGCAGTTCTACTACCAGATTGGGAAAGTGGGAGACGTCCTCCAGGTAGGTCGGGCCCTGCGAGATTCCATCGAAATCCGAGCCGATTCCGATATGGTTTACTCCGATCCGCTTGTTGAGATAGTCGATATGGTCGACCACTTCGCTCAGAGTGGCCCGCTGTCGTTGGTTCCGACGGACGGCTTCCGAGACGAAAGAGGGGACGAAACTCACCATGACCACGCCGCCGTTGTCAGGCAGCCGGTCGAGAATGGAGTCGGGGACATTCCGTTGGTGGTGGCAGAGAGAGCGAACGTTGGAATGGGAAAAGAGGACGGGACGGCTGCTCACATCGAGGACGTCCTTCATCGTTTCTTCAGAGACGTGGGAGAGGTCGATCACAAGGCCCAATCGGTTCATCCGCTGGACGGCCTGACGGCCCGCCGCAGACAGTCCGCCGTGAAGTCGCGGTCCTTCCGAGGAGTCGGCCAGAAAATTGGAACGAGAGTGGGTCAGAGTGAGATAGCGAACCCCCAGCCGATAGAGGACATCGAGTTGCTCAAGCTCCCCGCCGAGAGCGTGGGCCCCTTCCACCCCGAACAGGGAGGCGATCTTGCCGGACCGATGGATTCTCTCGATCTCGTCAGCGCTCCCAGCCATCTCTAACTGGTCGTGTTTTTCGACCAGGCGACGGGCCAGCTGAATCTGATTGCGGAAGGCTTGAACGGGACGGGGGATGTCGGTGGGAAGATAGATCGACCAGAATTGGGCCCCCACACCCCCTTTTTGGAGGCGAGGAAGATCGGTCTGCATTCCCAGGTGGCGGGTGCTTCGACTCAGGTCGATGGCGTCGAGCTGATTGTTGACCCGCTTGCGATACTGCCACGGAGTGTCGTTGTGACCGTCGATCAAGGGGTAGCGTCGCAACAGCTCCGTGGGGCTGTCTGCCGCAGCCCAAAGCGTCAAAGTCAGGAGCCAAGCTAGCGAAAGGGCAAGAAGCCTTGAACCCATTCGCTTGAAGCCTCCGTCTCTCGCGGAATCACGGACGTGGCTTGCTCGGACGACTCGAACTCGAACAAGCGGAGCTGGACTCCGTCCTGGTGATGGATACCATCCTCTCCAGACACGGAGAATCCTTTCTCGCTACTCGCTTTCCACCCTGCCCCACTTGCAGCCGAGATAGGCGGGAAGAAAAGGGGAGCCCCCGAAATCGCCTCCCATGTCTATCCGGGTGGCCCTTCACCACAAAACCGAGTATCTCTACGACCGCCCCGTCGAGCTTCATCCTCACGTCGTCAGACTTCGTCCGGCTCCTCATTGCCGCACTCCCATTTTGAGCTATTCGCTCAAAGTCGAACCCGACCAGCAGTTTCTCAACTGGCAGCAGGATCCGTACAGCAACTACCTAGCTCGGCTGGTTTTTCTACGGCAAGCTGAGCGGCTCTCTTTCGAAGTCGACCTGGTGGCCGAGATGACGGTGATCAATCCGTTCGATTTTTTTCTGGAGGACTATGCCGAGAGGTTTCCTTTTCAGTATCGCGAGCCCGAGGCCCACGAGCTGACCCCTTACCTGAAGCTCTTGCCCAGCCAGAAACTCGACCGCTATGTCGAGAAGTGGCAGGGCAAAGAGTGTAAGACGGTCGATTTTTTGGTCGAGGTGAATCAGGCTCTCGAGTCCCTGATCGGGTATGTTATCCGAATGGAACCCGGCATTCAGGCTCTAGATGAGACGTTAACCAAGAAGTCGGGCTCTTGCCGCGACACCGCCTGGCTGATGGTTCAGTTGTTGAGAAGGTTGGGCCTGGCTGCTCGCTTTGTGTCGGGCTATCTGATTCAGCTAGCTCCCGATGTCAAAGCGCTCGACGGGCCGGGCGGTCCAGAGACCGACTTCACTGATCTTCACGCCTGGGCCGAGGTGTATCTTCCCGGGGCTGGTTGGGTGGGGCTGGATGCGACCTCGGGGTTGTTAGCGGGCGAGGGTCACCTCCCTCTGGCCTGTTCGGCCGATCCCATTGGGGCCGCTCCGATCACCGGCTCGTTCGCCTTCTCGCCTCGCCACGAGAAGGACAAAGTAGAGGAAGACTTCCGTTTCCATATGGAGGTTTCTCGCATTCACGAGGACCCTCGCGTCACCAAGCCCTACAGCGAAGAGCAGTGGCAAGAGATCCTAATGCTAGGCCGCCAGGTCGACCAACGGCTACAAGAGCAGGATGTTCGGCTCACCATGGGCGGTGAGCCGACCTTCGTGTCGACCGACGACATGGAGGCCCCAGAATGGACCACCGATGCCCTGGGGGCCGACAAGCGGGCCAAGGCTGGCGAGCTGCTGAAACGACTCCGGGACTCGTTTGGGCCGGGGGGCGCGCTGTTCTACGGCCAGGGGAAGCTCTATCCCGGCGAACAGTTGCCGCGCTGGGCCCTCTCTTGCGTGTGGCGCCAAGATGGTCAGGCCGTTTGGCAAAATCCCGCACTCATCGCCGACGAGTCCAAAGACTACGGTTGCGATGCGACCCTAGCCCACCAGTTCGTCGAGAAGCTGGCTCAGCGGCTCCAGCTCTCGGGCGACCATATCCGACCCGGTTATGAGGACCTCTTCTACTATCTCTGGAAAGAAGGGCAGCTTCCGGTCAACGTGACTCCTGAAGATTCTCGACTCGAAAACTCTCTCGAGCGAGACCGCCTCCGGCGCCTTTTCGAGGAGGGTTTGGGAAAGGTGGTCGGTTATGCTCTCCCCATTCAGTATCAAAACGGGTGGACGACCGGTCCCTGGTATTTGCGTCGTCAAGAACTCTACCTGATCCCTGGCGATTCCCCCATGGGCTATCGGCTGCCGCTGAATTCGTTGCCCTGGGTGGCTGAGGTGGACTATCCCTGGGTGGAGCCGGTCGACCCTTTTCAAGAGCTACCTCCTTTGCCTGTGAGGGTTCGGCTTCAACCCGGCGAAGAGGGAGAACAACCCCAGCCCCAAACGGGTCAATCGGCCTCCTGGCTCCATCGCACGGCCCTTTGTGTCGAGCCCCGAGAAGGAAGGCTTTACGTCTTTCTTCCGCCTCTGGGTTCGGCCCAGAGTTTTCTGGAGTTGGTGGCCGCCATTGAGGCCACCGCCGAAGAGTTCGACACGCCCTGTCTTTTGGAGGGCTACCCTGCGCCACCCGATCCGCGTTTGCAGCGATTTGACGTCACTCCCGACCCGGGGGTGATCGAGGTCAACATTCACCCTTCTTCCAGCTGGGAAGAACTGGTCGAGAAGACGGAGACCCTTTACGAGCAAGCTCGCCAAACCCGGTTGGGGACCGAGAAGTTCATGCTCGACGGTCGTCATTCCGGTACGGGAGGGGGCAATCATATTCTGTTGGGGGGGCACACACCCAACGACAGTCCGCTGTTGCGACGTCCCGACCTCCTCCGGAGCCTGGTCGGCTACTGGTGTAATCATCCCTCCCTTTCCTATCTGTTCTCAGGGCTTTTTGTGGGGCCGACCAGTCAGGCTCCCCGATTCGATGAGGCCCGCCATGAAGCCGTCTACGAGATGGAGATCGCTTTCGACCAGCTGCCGGTCCAACCCGGACCACCCTGGCTCGTCGACCGACTCTTTCGGCATCTGCTGGTAGACCTGACCGGCAACACCCATCGAGCCGAGTTCTGTATCGACAAACTCTATTCGCCGGATGGCGTTTCGGGGCGGCGAGGTCTGCTCGAGATGCGGTCCTTTGAAATGCCGCCCCACGCTCGCATGAGCCTGGCGCAGCAGCTTCTCCTGAGGGCTTTGGTGGCTCGTTTCTGGGAGCAGCCCTATCAGGAGGGGCTGGTCCACTGGGGGACCGAGTTGCACGATCGTTTCATGTTGCCTCATTTTGTGGCCGAGGATTTTCGAGATGTTCTGGAGGAGACCGATCGATTCGGTTTGGCTTTGAAGAAAGAATGGTTTGAACCTCATTTCGAGTTTCGCTTTCCTCCCATCGGATCGTTCGTCCAGCGAGGGCTCAAAACGGAGTTACGAACAGCTATTGAGCCCTGGCACGTGTTAGGAGAGGAAGGCGGTCAATCGGGGCAAGTCCGCTATGTGGATTCGTCATTGGAGCGTCTCCAGGTCAAGGTGCAGGGCATGGTCGACAGTCGTCACCAGCTGGTTTGCAACGGCCAGGTCGTCCCACTTCATCCAACCGGCACCAATGGAGAGTTTGTGGCTGGCCTGCGCTACCGAGCCTGGCAGCCCCCCTCATGTCTTCACCCCACCATCGGGGTCCACTCACCTCTGGTCTTTGACTTGCTCGACCGATGGAACGGGCGTTCCATCGGGGGGTGCCAGTATCACGTGAGCCACCCAGGCGGTCGCTCTTATGACACTTTTCCCGTCAACGCTTATGAAGCCGAGTCTCGTCGGGTCAACCGATTTTTCACTCACGGTCATACGGCCGGTGAGCTTAAGGTGGATCCTCCGAAGGTGTCCCGGAAGCTGCCCTTCACCCTCGATTTGAGACGCCCATGACCGTCCGGGAAGTGGTCGAACAGGACCGTCAGCAGATTCTCGCTCTCGTGGAACAGCGAGACTATCCTGATAGCGTTTTTTTCGGTCCCGAGGTGATCCGGCCCGAGATTCATCGGTTTCTGGATGCTTGTCTTCAAACTTCGCGGGAAGGCTATCGGATCCGCCTTTTCGCCGCCGAACGAGAGGACGGCTTGATAGGCTACTTGATGGGCTTCGTTGGCGAGAGAGAATCGATCACGGGACAACCGCAGATGTGGGTGGCTGACTGTTGGGCCCGCGCTCAGGAGACCTATCATCGGTTGCTTGATCGGGCTGCCCTGGAAGCTTCTCAGTGGGGCGACCAGTTTTTGGTCGCCTACAGTTACAGTTCTTCGCCTCAGGCGAGCGAAAGACTGGCTGACTATGGCTTTCATCCCGAGTTGATTCGGGTGGTGAAGAGGGTGGAGCCTCAAGAGGAGGGCGCTCGGCATCCCGACTACCGGGTGCGAGCCGCTCGTCCCAACGACAAGATGTTCGTGCTGGCTTTGATCTCGGAGCATTCGCCCATCTATGTGCCGGCTGGCCGGAACATCGAGCCTAGCTCTATGCGCAAGAATTTTGTGGGAAGCTATGTGGATCTGTCCATGACCGATCCTAAACGGGTGGTCCTTATTCTAGAGCAGAAAGAGAGCCGCCAGGCTCTGGGTTACATCATTCTTGAACCTAACAAGACTTATCGAAGTCTCACTCTCTACATTTACGACATCGCTGTGGAGCCCGGCCTTCGAGGGAAAGGCCTGAGTCATTTCTTGATGGGCCAGGCCGAGACTTTGCTGGGTCGGATGGGTGGGGGAGTCCTGTTTGGTGACGTCAGTGCCGACAACCAGCAGGCTGTGGGTGCGCAGAAGGGTCTGGGATTTCAGGTCGACTCGACTCGTTGGGGTTACTGTATTGTGTAACATTTTCGTAAAAAAGTTTGTTTTTGCCGGTGACCCTGATACGATCAGGTCAAATCACCATCACGGAGGATGAACCAATGCCCATACCAGCAGTAGCAGCCATGGCCCTAGCGCCCGTCGCCGGCAAAGCCATCGAAGGGGTCGGTAACAAGATGCAAAACAAGAAGCAGAACGGTGGCGGACCACCCAACCCGATGGACCTTCTCGCGAAAGGTCTCGACGGCCTCAAAGGCGGAGCGACCGCTTAACAAAATTCCCTAACTGGACGGTAGGCGACGGAGGCTTCTCCTCGCCTGCCGCTTTCATTCTGGCCATCCGCAGAGAGGACACTATGAGTGAATCCGAAGAACCGGCTCCTTGGAGCCTTCTCACCCAGGCTTTAAGCGAGGCTCGCGAGTGCGATGGGGAAGAACCCCCACCCTTAGACCTTCGTGAGGCTGTCGAAGGGTCTTCTCAGGGTGGCTTTCAGAAGACCCCCTTGGCCCAGGCGAGCAATCTCCTCCAACTCCGCAGCCTGGCTGAAGGGAAGATCGCTGGCGAGTTGTCCGATGATGACTACCTGGAAGGTGTCAGAAAGCTCCTCCAGCCTCTCTCTCACGCCTTTCGCTTTATGGAGGGTGAGGCGATTCAGGCCCAGATCGAAGAGTTGCCAGCGGACCAAAAAGCCCTCTATGAAGAGGGCCAGCGGTTGGTTCGGGCGCTGTTAGAGGGGATGGTCTGCATGGAGTCGTTCGGGGAGTCTAACAACCTGGAAGACGTTCGCGAGGGACTGGCTTTGGTGGAAAAGACCTTCATAGCCATCGATCAGTTGCAAGACCAGGCTCTGGCCAAAGGTCAGGAGCTTGAGGCTGCTAACTAATCCTGCTCAGAGCGAAGGAAGCCCCACAAGAACAGGAACAAAATCACGGCCGTCCCGCCATAGACGTCAGACTCGACCGAGGTGGCCCCCAGAGTCAAGAGCGTGCCGTAAAAGCCGGCCGCCCAGTATCCCCAGTGGACATTTGTTTCGGTGAAATTGAGTGCTCTTACCATAGTTCTTAAGATAAGGTATCTCGGCAGCAGAGATCTGTGAGCTGCTTCACATTTTGCTCCGCCGGTCGATTTCGGCCAGCAGGACCTGCGGACGATCGCGGAAGGCTTCCCATTCAGAAGGCCTTTCTACCAGTTCCACCAGGATGTCGGTCAAAGCTCGGTTGACGGGGGCCGGCAAGCCCATCCGTTCAGCTTGATCGGCAATGGCGCCGTTGAGAGCCCGGACCTCGCTGTCTGAGCGAGCGGCGCGAAGGTCGAGCAGGAAAGAGGGGGGCTTCCCAGCCCGACCGCCCAGGATTCGGTCGGCAACCAGAGGCCTGAGAATCCAAGAGGGTAAATTCCAGGCCACCAGGTTGAACATCCGCACGGGGTAGTCAGGTAGGTTCATCAGGTGGAGTCCGAGCTGATTCTTCACCCTCAGAGCCTCTCGAACCGCCTGATGCTCCAGCTGAAACAGCTCTGGGTCGTGGATCACCTTCTCCGGGGTTCGGTCCAGAATGGCGCAGGTTGCATTGCAAACCATATTCAGTGTCAATTTCGACCATTTTAGGGCCAGGGGGTCTTGGCTGACCAGAACGGGGATCCCGGCGGCTTTGAACGGCTCGCTGACCGAGTTCGGTAGAGGTTGGCCATTCATACTGGCAAAGCCCACTCCGCCTCGCTCTGAAGGAAGAAGTTGACCCGTCTCAGACCAGGCCACCGGCCTGGTGGTGGTGGCAGCGACCAGGGTTTTTTCAGGGAAAACTCGGCAAGCTTCAACCTCACTCGTGAGTCCGTTCTGAATGGTCACGAGAAGCTCAAACGCAACTGAGGATGCCCGGAGTTGCTCGAGGGCTTGACGCACCTGGAAAGTCTTGACGGTCAAGAGCACCCAATCGAAGTGACGTCCGTCCAGGTGTTCGGCTTCAGCCACCAACTCGGGTCGGGCCACGCGGCCGTCTTGTAGAGGGATGCCCCGTTTGTTCAGGTCTTCCAACTGACGGGGACGGACGAGCAGGGTCACCCTGGTTCCGCTCAGCGTAAGGTCGGCACTGAGCCACTGCCCGATGGCTCCGGCCCCGATGATGAGGACCTCAGGCGCGGCGAAGGTATTCTCCACTGCGGGTGTCGATCTGGAGGACGTCGCCCATTTCGACAAAGAGAGGGACGTTGACCACGGCGCCCGTCTCAACGGTTGCCGGCTTGGTCCCTCCCTGGGCCGTATCTCCTTTAAAGCCGGGGTCGGTCTGGGTGACCTCGAGTTCGACGAAGTTAGGTAGCTCGATTCCGATAATCTCGTCTCCGTGGAAGACCAGCTGGACTTCCATGCTGTCTTTGAGCCACTTGAGTCCATCCCCGATCAAGTCTTCTTCACAGTAGGTCTGCTCGTAGGTCTCGTTGTTCATGAAGTGGTAAAGACCGTCGGAGTTATAGAGATACTGATAGGGCTTGCGCTCCACGATCGCTCGCTGGACTTTTTCTCCACCGCGGAAGGTCTTTTCGACCACGAACTCTTTCTTGATGTTCTTGAGCTTGGTGCGCACGAAGGCAGCCCCCTTGCCGGGTTTGACGTGCTGAAACTCTACCACCTGCCACAACTCGCCTTCGAGTTCGATACTCATTCCGGTGCGAAAGTCGTTGACTGAGATCATGGGCCCTCCACGGTGCGATTGTTGGGGTCTGGTTCGCCCAGAGAGTCCGTTTCCCTCCGGAAAAGAAAATCGGCCCGGCGAACCGGGCCGACTCCCATCGTGCTCCGAAATCTATTGACCGGCCGTTTTGAAATCCAGGTCGAGGGAGATGTCGAAGGTTCCTCGGGGCATGGCTGGGCCGTCGCGATGTTTGTAGTTCTCTTTGATGTTCCAGTTGGCGTCAGGGGCCAGGGTAGGCCCGTAAAACGTTTTGCTGATCCAGACGCGATTGTCGGGGCCGGTGACCTTCATTCGGCCTTGGACACCCTGGGCCGGGGCGTTGCCCTGGTTGCGAACAACAGCCGAGAAAATCACGTCTCCTGTGTAGTAGTTGGGAGCGGCGTCTTTGGAGTAGACGACCAGATCGGCGGCGGGGGGTGGCTCTTCCTCTTCTTTGTTCTCTTCTGGCTCGGCCGTCTTGGCCACTTCAGCCGGCTTCTCTTCCACCTTTTTGGCCGTCTTTTTCGGCTCGTCTTCGGCGTCAGAATCCGAGCTTTGCTCGCCTTCTTCGGTCATCTCTTCGTCGCCGTCCTCAGACTCTTCCTCGGCGGCTTCAGCGGCGGCCTTCTCGGCTTCAACCTTTTCGCGATGGGATGAAACGCGCTTTTCCCAGGCCTCTCGGCGTTGGGCTTTCTGCTCAGCTTTGGCGGACATCAGCTCTTCTTCTGCCGCTTTATCAGCGTCGGAAATCAGATGCCCTTTCACCACGTCTACGATGCCGGTCTCTTCGTTGCTGAGCACTCCCAAGCCAAGAGCTTTGGCGACAGGCTTAAGGTCGACATACACTCGGTCGCCGCGCTGGATACCGGTGAGGTCCATGCTTTTACCCTGGGATTTGAGGGTGAACTGGGTCGCGTTGAAAGCTGGCGAGGGACCTTTCTCGACCACCATAATGGTGTCGCCGTCCACGTTCCATTTGTGGCCGGTGGCTTTCAAGAAGGCGGTCAGAGGAACATAGGTCCGGCTTCCCGCGAAATAGGCATCCCGAAACGGTTGATTCCGAACATATAGCTCTTTAGCCGGAGCGATAGCTGTGAGCAATGTCAGCACAGTCAGCACACCGACCAGAATTCTGGTTTTCATCAGAGCCCTCCCTAGAGAATTTTCAAGGCTGTGGGTTCTCGAAGGGGAAACCCTGTTCCTTTACATCACGTGGAAGGAAGTCTCACCGATTTGAACGAGGTCGCCCCGATGGAGTTCCACCTTGCGAGTGATTTTATGCCGATTGACCCAGGTTCCGTTGGTGGAACCGAGGTCTTCGATGTAGAAAACTTCCTCTTCGCAGGTGATCTGCGCGTGAAGTCGGGAGGCGGCTGTGTCTCCCTCGAGCACGATCTCACCCTCTTCTCTTCCGATGGAAAGGGTTTCTTGACCCAGTTCGACTTCCAACTCGCGAGCTTCACAAACAAGCTTTGAAGCTTTTCCACTAGGGTCCACCAGAGGCGGCTTCTCCGGCGGAGGGGCGAGTTTGGTTTCGGTGGGGGCCTTAGACTGGGGCCCGGCCGGAGGCTCGGGAGAGGGGGCAGGCAGGGGAGGTGTTGGCGACGGAAGCACAGGTGGTTCTTCTTTGACCGCTTTCTTGTCGCCAAGGCCGAAGCGCTTCATTAGCGACTCGTAACCGGGCTTCTCGCTCTTGACGGCTTGAAACTCCTCTACCGCGTCATTGGCCCAGCCTTCGGCTGCCAAAGCTTCCCCCAGAGAGTGGCGCAGGTCCAGACGCAAAGTCGGATCGAGATGGGAAGACTGGAGGGCCTTTCGGAAAATCTCGCGAGCGGTGACCGGATCGCCAAGAGCGACGCAGCTTTTGCCCAGGAGGACGACATTGGCCACCTGGATGTTGGAGTCCGGTAGAGTGGTCTGAAGGCTCTCGAACACCTTACGATGTTCCCCCAACTCGCTCCGGAAAAGGTTGATGAAAAACTCGACGGTGGGCTCACCAGGCATAATCCCCAGCAGTTGGTCGAGGGTCATCACGGCCTCATCGACCCGTCCGATCAATCGCAAAGCCAGGGAGGTGGCGAGATTGAGGCCGCGCAAGTCCGGAAAGAGACAGAAACAGCTTTGCTCCGTGAGGGGTAGGCTCGCGTGAAGGGAAGGCAGGTACTTAGACAGGCCTTTGCCAAGAGATTGCTGGGCCAAAGTGGCCGTACGAAAGCTCTTGATCGCCTCCTCGGGCTCTTCTTCCTGGAGCAGCAGGCAGCCCAGGGTGAAATAGGCGTCGGTCAGCTGAACCTTCGAGTCTTTCCCTTTCCGAGTGGCCTCTTGAAGTTTGGAGCGGGCTTCTCGCAAGTTGCCACAAAGAAGAGCATGGAGACCACCCACGAAAGCCTTCTCGCCGGCCGACATGGTGAGGTTCCGAAGAATGTTGAAGTCGAAGCGGCTATCGTCTTGGGGCTCCAGGAAGCGAAGGACGGGAATCAGCCCGAACTCGGGTGAGGCATCCTGAGGGAAAAAGTAAAGGCCGGTGCCTTTGCCAGGCCGGCCCTCTTCGCCCTTCGTGATAGCTTTAGAGACCTCGTCGACGCCTTTGCCGACGAGTTTCCCGGCCAAGCCAAAGCCAGCTTTGACGCTACTCAGGACATCGTCTTTATCCATGGGGGTCAGTTAGCCCTATAGACCATCTCTGTCTTTCCGAGCCGGAGGTTGTCACCATCCTTGATGAGAGCTTGAACGCCCTGTTGGAGGCGGGTGCCGTTTAGGAAAGAGCCGTTGGAGGAGCCGAGGTCTTCGTAGACAGGGCCGTCATCTCCCATCGTGATGCGACCATGCCGTCGAGAGATGTAAGAATCGGTATCGGCTTCGGTGAGATCGACTTCGGGAAAGATTCCGTCTACTGGGGAGCGGCGCCCGATGTTGATCACGTCTTTGCTGAGATTGAACTCTTCACCGTTGCCCAGAATCAGCTTGGGGTTGGCGGACACTGGCGGGGCCGAAGGAGTTGGCGCCGGTGGGGCGGGAGCTTCCAGCGGGGGAGGGGTGTCAGGAACAGTCGCCACCGGCACGGGGGTGGCCGCCCCTGCTCCTGGAAGGGCTGCTCCACAGTCCTCGCAGTAGGCCTCGCCGGCGGGGTTCTCAGCGCCGCACGCTTCGCAAATGACCGTGCCCGAAGCGGCTGCAGGAGCGG
>CAYRFU010000061.1:0-24403 GCA_964423525.1 uncultured Burkholderiales bacterium
GACGAGAGCGGCCTCGGCCTCTTCGGCCCGACGACTCAGCTCGGCGACCTCTTGGTCGTTGGCGCCACTTTGGGCTTGCGCGAGTTGTTTCTCTAGCTCGGAGATCCGGTTTACCAGCTTGGCGTAGGACTGCTCTAAGGCTTCGTCCTTTTGAGGACGGGCTGCTAGGGCGGCCTCGGCCTGGGACAATTTCTGTTCCAGTTCGATGACTCGGTTTCGAGCCGCCAGGAGGGCCTGCTCACCCACTTGCTCTTCCAGTTCGGCAACTCGGGCCAGAGCCTTGCGCAAATCTTCCTCGGCCTGCTCGTCCTCTTGGTGATCGAGCATCGTTTCGAGTTCGGCCACTCGGGCTTCCAGGTCGTTGATCCAGACTCGCGACGCTTTGAGTTCTTCCGAAGCCTCGTTCTCGAGTTCGTGAATTCTTTCTTGAAGACGCTCAGCGCGGGCCCGGGCGGCGTCTAACTCTTCGTTTTGAAGGGAATCGATTTCGACGCTTCCCGACGCCAGCCGCCGATACCGCTCGGCTCTCTCTTCGGCCGTTCGGAGACTCTCCTCTAACACGGCCAGACGCTGGCTGGTCTGTTGGGAGTTGGATTCCATCTCATCGAGGACCGCTTTGTAGCGGTTAGCCCGCTGCTCAGCAGCCTGGAGGCCTCCCTCCGCCCGAGCAGCCCTCCGCTCACTGGTCTCGGCTTTTTCTTCGAGCTGGAGCAACTCTTCCTGGAGTTGGCGGAGCCGATCTTCGTAGAAGTCGGCCTGCCGTTTCACCTCTCGCTTGAGTTCGTTGGCGGTCTGGTCCCCGAGGCCGACCTGACGTTCCAATTCTTTGACGGTGGCCTGGAGCATCTCTTTTTGCTTTTCCAATTCGGCCGACTGCTGACGAAGCTCCTCGAATCTCTCCCAGGAATGGTCTTTCTGGTCGCGAGCCTGAGCCAATTCAGACTCGGCCAGCGCCGCCCTCTCTTCGGAGCGGCTCAATTCCTTCTCAAGCTTGGCCAGGCCGGGGTCGGCCTCACTGAGGAAATAGGCCGTGGCGAGATTTCCGCTCCAAACCAGTTCCACCGAGCGGCAGACCCCGGCTACTTTTTGCCCCCCTCGGTCGAATTCAATCTGACCGTCGCCCAGCTCAAAAGTGGGAGGCTCCCCCAGGAGATAGGCGACTTCCTGGTCGAGCAGCTCGCTGGCTCGGGGGTCGGCAAAGACGACCAGGCCTTCGTGGTCTACCACCAGAACAGCCTCTCCAAAGCTGTTAACGAGGCTGCGTAGATCGGTGGCGCTGGCGAAGGCGAACACGCTGCGGCTCTGTCTCAAACTGGATTCTCCTCGCTGCCCACAACCTCTTCCGTCGGGCCGGTCAAAGTCAAGAAAGTTAGCGACTCTTTCACCTCGTCCCGGGCGATCCGTCGCTCAGCTTGCCGACACAATTCGCTCACCCGCTCAGGGACTCCCCTGGAATAGCCAAATTGCCGACACACGTCCAGGGTCCTCCGTAGAACTCGAATGATGTCCCCAGCGGCCAAGCCTGTGGAGCGTTCCAGCCCCTCCCACTCTCCCCCGCGAGCCCACCCTTCGGTCAGCCCCGCCAGACCCCCGTTGAGTTCTAAGGGTACCTCGACAAAATGGCGTTCTTGGAGATCGAAGACCTGCTCAGCCAACAACTCGAGGCGATGGATCGCTTCGGCGGCCGCCCGTGAGAGGGGGGGACGGTCGGCCTGGTCGACCCGACGACTATCTTCTGTGATCAAGGCCGTGATGACCCCGGCCAATTCAGCCGGCCTCAACTTATCCAGCAGTCCAGAACAGACCACTTCGGCCAAGAAGAGAACATTGGTGGCTCGGAACTGAGCCGCCATCTCCCCCACTTCGGTGGGTTTTTCATCTTCAAGATAGCGAGCCTCGGTGAGCACCGACACCAGCCGCTGAAACTGTTCCCAGTAAGGGACTTCCGTGCCCCATCCCTGGCGTTCCAGGAGGCGCAAATCTCGAGAAACCTGGCGCCTTTCTCGGCCCTGACGGCGACACGGGTCCTGAACCGGGCATTGATGACAAGGACTGGCCTGAAATTCGTTGCGCAACTGAACTCGAAGCTGGCCGAGTCGCTCTCGTTCTGTCACCACAGCCGGGTCAGCGCCAGCCGCCAACGCTCGGGTCTGCTTGAGACAGGTTCGATAACGCTCCCGAAGCTTTCGATAGGCCTTCAGATCCCCCAGCGGTCCCGGACAGAGGGGAGCCGAAAGACGCTCAAGCTCACGGCGCAGCTGACCCACCTCTCCCTGGCTCGTTTCGAGCTGCTGGTCGGCCAAGAACTGACCAAAAGACTTTTCCACCAATCGACGAGCTTGCTCGAGACTGTGGCGCTGAAGCAAGTTCAAGACCATACCGTAGCTGGGTCGAAAGTTGCTTTCCAAAGGCTCGGCGCAAGCCTGGGCCAGGGCCACTGCCGGCGCCACCTTCTCAGCGGGATGGTGGCAGATCACCACGTTGCCAACCTCATCCATCCCTCTGCGGCCGGCTCGACCGCTCATCTGGAGAAACTCGCTCCCGGTCAACAGTCGGTGGCCATCACCCGAGTATTTGGACACCGCCTGAATGACAGTCGTCCGGGCCGGCATATTGATACCGGCGGCCAACGTTTCGGTCGCAAACACCACCTGGATCAAACCCTGGCAAAAAAGATTCTCTACCAGACTCTTCCAGGCCGGCAGCACTCCGGCGTGATGGACAGCAAGACCTTGATAGAGGGCTGACAGATGAGGATGGCGCTCGAAGCTCGGGTGGCTCTCTAACGCCTCGGCAATCTTTTGTCGCAAAGTTGTTCGAACCGATTTCGGCAACTTCAAACTGCCTATCGACTCTAGCAAAGCCCGTTCGCAGCCCTTGCGGGAGAACACAAAGTAGATGGCGGGTAGCATCTCTTTGCGAGAGAGCGAGGACACCACCGCGTCGGCGCTGGGTTTAGCCCCGGAGGAACGGTTGCCTTTTCGCTTCCTCTTGCCGCGCTGGTCTTGAAGCCGGAAAAGCTTGGGGTTGACCCGGCCCTCACTGGTCAAAAGCCGATAGAGAACATCCCGATGGAAGTAAAAGTGACGCAGGGGAACGGGGCGAAAGTCGGTCTTGACCAGATGGGTCTGGCGATGAATGGTGGAAATCCAGGCCGCCAACTCCTCGGCGTTGGCTACGGTGGCGGACAGGCCGATCAACTGGATCTGGCGAGGAGAATAGATGATCGACTCCTCCCAGACCGTGCCTCGCTCAGCGTCGTTCATATAGTGGCATTCGTCGAGAATGACCGACTGAACTCCGGCCAGGTTCTTGCCCACGTCTCCGAGATTGGTGCCGTAAAGCATATTGCGATAGACCTCGGTGGTCATCACCACCACCGGGGCTTCTCGTCGAACCGAAATGTCGCCCGTCAGCAAGCCGACCTTGTCTTCACCGAGTCGACGACTGAAATCCTGAAACTTTTGATTCGACAGCGCTTTCAAGGGAGTCGTATAAAAACAGCGTCGCCCCTCGGCCAGGGCTTTGGCGATAGCATACTCGGCTACAGCCGTTTTTCCCGATCCGGTGGGGGCACAGAGAATGAGATTTTGATCGCGCTCGATAGCCTCGATCGCCTCCAGCTGGAAAGCGTCGAGTTCGAACGGGAAGAGCGTAGTGATGTCGACCGGCACGGCCCTCCGATTCGCGCGTTACCCGATGCCCCCTGCCTCAGAGGCCCCGAGGCGTTCCTTCCGAAGAGAGGAGAATGGTCGCGATTGTGTGCGCCTTAGCCGGCGAAGCTTCCCCTCTGAGCCGCCACCTGAACCTTCGGCGCTGCCAAAAACCAACTCCCTTCCCTCTCTTTCAGAGTCAAGACTTCAGGCTGGTTGTCAGTGGTGTGGGAAAGGTCCGCTCAGCTGCGGCCACGGCCTACCTGCTCAGTCTGGGCCCGAGTGAAACCGTCCTCAACATCGGGCTGGCGGCCGCCCCGGGTGAAATTCCCATAGGGGAGGCTTTGCTGATTCATAAGGTCACGGACCGAGCCACAGGAGGGGTATTCTATCCTGACGTTTTGGTGCGACACGGATTTCGAGAAGCGCCGTTAACCACCGCCGACCGACCCCAGACCACCCCCTGGGCCACCCCTGTCGACATGGAAGCCAGCGGCTTTTGCCAGGCCGCCGCCCATTTTGTTAGCTCGGCCCAAACGGGCCTCGTCAAAGTGGTTAGCGACCATTTCGAGGCTCACACCGACCATCGAATCGACCGACTTCTCCATCCCCATCTCGACGGCATTACCGAGTTGGCCCGCCAAATGCAGCAGTTGGTTGGGGAGCTGGCCCCGGGACTAGAGGAACCTTTGCAACACCTGCTCGAAGACCTGTCCGTGAGGATCGGGTTCACGGTTACTCAGAGTCGGGACCTCGAGAAGTTCGTTCTTTACCGAGAACTTGTCGAACCAGGCTCTGCCAGCCAGATCCTAACCGCCTATCTTGACTCGAGGGCCGAAAGCAAAACCGATGTCCGAAATCTCTACCACCAGCTCTCCAACAGCCTCTTGCCTACCGAGCTTTAGTCACCTCTATATCGAGAAGGCAGCTCAAAGCCTACCTGGGACTGATAGGCTCAAAAGTCGATTCCGGAAGACTCGAGTGGTCGAGATCGAAGACTACAAGGAAGTCTTCAACCGGGGCTACCAGCATTGGCGCTTACAAAAACGGAGTCCCAAATTGATCATAGCCCGGCGCCGGGAGGATTTTCTTTATCCCTGTTCTGACATTGCACCGAGTTTCGGTCACCAACACTTCTTCTACAACACGGTGATGCTCAACTGTATCTATGACTGCGACTACTGCTACCTGCAAGGCACCTACCCCTCAGCCAATCTCGTGATGTTCGTCAACGATCACGATTATTTCGAAGCGACCGACCGAGTTCTCAAAGACCACCCTCTCTACCTGTGCTTGTCCTACGATACCGACCTGCTGGCCCTGGAAGCGGTCTATCCCTACAGCCGCAACTGGATTGAATTTACCCGCCAACGACCCGATCTGCTGGTGGAAATCAGGACTAAGAGCGCCAATTATCGCCTCATCGCTGACCTTCCACCGTGCCCTAACGTGGTTTTGGCCTGGACCCTTTCGCCTGACCCTATAGCCAAGCGATTCGAGCCCTTAACCCCGGCGCTCGAGCAGAGATTGGCAAGCCTCGGGAAGGCCATCGAAGACGGTTGGCCGGTTCGCCTCTGCCTCGACCCCCTCTTGAGAGTGAAACGATGGCCGCAAGTGTATCGTGACTTCTTGGCAGAGTTGGATCGCAAGCTCCCCTGGTCACGCCTGCGAGACGCCAGTGTGGGGGTCTTTAGGATGAACAAAGACTTTCTCAAAAGAATACGGCGCCAGCGTAAGGACTCTCCCCTCATTCACTATCCCTACCAGGTGGAAGAAAAGGTCGCTTCCTACCCCGGCCAGCAGCGCCAGGAGATGATCGAGTTGGTGGCCGGCCACCTTCGAAGTCGGATGGGTGACCAAAAGGTGGTGGTCGTTTGAAGGCAGCCGTGGTAACCGGGGCCTCGGGAGGATTCGGCCGGGAGGTGAGTCGCCGCTTACTAGAACGTGGCTTTCGGGTTTACGGTTTGGCCCGCCGTTTTCAGAGTGCTGAAGTGGACCAACCGGGTCCTCTGGTAGAGCTACACTGCGACCTGACTCGCTCAGGACCGACCGGTGAGTTGCTACAGCGACTGGTGCGTCACGAGCGAGAACTCGAACTGCTGGTCCAGTGTGCCGGACTGGGACGTTTTCGACCCCACGAGGAGCTCTCGCCCGCCGAAATTGAAACCATGGTAGCCGTCAACCTGCTGGGTCCGATGCTGGTGACCCGTTGGCTTTTGCGTCGATTACGGGAAAATCAGGGTTTGGTGATTCAGGTGGCCTCCATAGCCGCCCTGGAACCGGGCCGAGTGGGCTCGGCCTACGCCGCCACCAAAGCCGGCTTGCTCCGCTTCGGAGAAGGTATCCTGGAAGAGAACCGCCGTCACGGACTTCGCCTGGTTAACCTTGTTCCGGGCATGGCCCCAACCCCTTTCTTCCAGGATCTCGACTTTGAGTGCGAGAACGATCCCCGCGCTTACATTACTCCAGCCTGTGTCGGCCAGGCCGTCGAACTGGCGCTCGACTTCCGCAGCCAAACGGTGGTCTCCCAAATTCGGTTGGAGCCACTGCTAAAGAAAGTCCGAAAGAAACGACCCAGGGAAAAAGGGTCATGAGGGCAAACGAGATTTTTGAGGTGTGTTCTGAGCGATCAAGTTGATCTGCTAGCCCATTCTGACCCCGACGCCCTGGGGCGTCTGGTGGACCAGGTCCTCGAGCCAACCTTTGTTGTCGACGCTCAGGGTCTAGTTGTATTTGCCAATCGAGGGGTGGAAGAGCTGCTGGGACGATCGGTGGCCGAGATGGTTGACGAGCCTCCTCCTTTTCCCGCCAGCGCCAGTCATGTATCTCTAACGAACGCCCAGGGTCAACCGGTCGAGACGCGCCTGAAAAGACGTCCCCTCGGCTGGAAGGGAGGCCAGGCCACGGCCATCACCCTGCAGATTCTCGATAAAGATGGGGATCTCCAAAGCCTGACCCAGGAGCTTGAGCGGGCCAACCAGCGGGCCAGGGAGGCCGACGAGCGATTCCGCCGCTACTACCTTCAAGCCCCCCCAGAGCTGGAACGATTGATCCAAGCCGAAGATCGAGCCAACGAGGCCGAGACCCAGGCGCGCGAAGCCAAAGTTCTCCTGGCTCAGGCTCAAGAACGATCTGGTCAGGCCGAACGAGAAGCAGAATCGGCCCGTCGCCAGGCCGAGGACGCCAAACAGAAGGCCTTTGAGGCCAACGACCGTTTTCGTCGCCTTTATGAGAAATCCGGCCCGGCCGTGGCCGAACTCGAACAACTTCAAAAAGAGTTCGATGACAATCGACAAGCGCTCCAGTTGGCTCGCGATAAAGTCGCTTCGCTGAAAGAGGCGATGGCCTCCAAAGAGCAGACCATCACCGCGACGGAACAGGCCAAGAGCGAACTCGAGGCCCGCCTCGTTCAACTAGAGAGCAGCGCCATCAAACCCGATGAACTGGAAGCTGAGCGAGAAAAGGGCACTCAGCTCCAAGCCCAGGTCGAAGCGCTCAACGCCAAAGTTCAGGCCTATCAGAGCAACGAGGCCAAAATTCGCGAACAGTTCTCGCAGCTGCGCGACCGGCTGGCTCGAACCCAAGAGATCGCCACCGACAAAATCCAGCAAGCCAAAGCGCAGTTTCAGACAGAGTATGACAAAGTCCAGGCCCAGCTCCGTTCCACCCGAGAGCAGGCCGAGAAACTCTACCATTCCGAGGCCGATGCTCGCCAAAAGGTCGCTCAACTCCAAAACCAGATCGCTCTGGCTCCGTCTCAGGCTGACCTGGACCGAGCTCTCGATAAGGTCAGCCAACTTCAGTTCGAACTCGACCAGACCCAGGGGCAGACTCCCAACCCTCAAGCTCTGGAGCAGACTCAGTCTCGTTTGGCCGAACTGGAAGCCGAACTGGCTTCGCGGCCCGACCCGGCCGAAGTGGAACAGCTCCGCTCTGAACTTGAGCTTTCCAAGAATGCCCTGGCAGACTATCAAAGCCAGACTGAGCAGGGCCCGCCAGCCCAGGAACTGGAACTCCTGCAGAGCGCTTTGGCCGAACTTGAGAATCAGCTCTCGGAAAGGCCGCTGGCCGAGGAACTCCATCGAATCATCTCCGAGCTAGAGCGGACTCGAGAAGCTGCCTCGAGCGTCTCATCCGAGACCGACTCGCTGCTCGCGGAACTGCAAAGCCAGCTAGCTCAGCGACCGACCCAGGACGAGGTGGACCAACTCCGAGGCGAACTCGAAATGGCCCACGGAGTCATCTCTGAACTCGAAATTCAGCTCAGCGACCGGGGCGCCGAGGTGGGCGACCAGAGGGAACTCGAACAAACTCGAGCTGCTCTGGCAGAACTCGAGACCCAACTAGCCGAGAGACCGGGTCTTGAAAACCTCCAACAGCTTCAAGCCGAACTGGACCAGGCCCGTGACACGATTTCAACTCTCGAGATTCAGGTCGGAGAGAAAGCCGACGAAGGAGAACTCGAACGTTTGAAAGGCGAACTCGAGATGGCTCTCGGGACCATTTCTGACCTCGAAGTCCAGCTCGGTGAGCCGGCAAGCCCGCCTCAGGAAGTGGAGGAATTGAGGGCTCAGCTCAGCCAGGCCCAGGCCACCATCGACCAACTCCAAAGCCAACCCGACCCGTCGCTGGCCGAGGAAGTTTCCCACCTGAAAGCCGAACTAGAGCGCTCTCACCAGACCGTCACCGACCTGGAGGAGCAACTCGGCCAAGCCGCCGACAGCTTCGAACTCGAGGCTCTCCGAGCCGACAACCAAAGCCTACGCGAGCAAATGTCGGCGCAGGCAACGTCCTCACTAGAGCTGGAGCAGGCCCGCTCCCAAATCGTTCAACTCCAGCAGGAGCTTGATCAGCGTCAACAAGCGTTGGCCGGCAATGAAGAGGAGCTTGAGAGACGCCTCGAGGAGGCTCAGCAGCTGCTGGATGAACAGGCCAAAGACCTCAGTGAAGCTCAATTTGCCCGAGAAGAATGGGAACAGAAAGCTCGGGAAGCAATGGAACAGACTGCTTCTCAGGAACTGGAAACGGAGCTATCTCAATCCCGCCAGCGAATTCAGGAACTGGAGAGCCAGGTCTTCGAGTTACTCGGCCTGGAAGAAACCGTTTCCTCGCTCAAACGCGAAGCCAGCGAGCTTCAATCAGCCAATCTGCAGCTTCAAACGGCCTTAGAGGAGGCCCGAGCGCAGGCCTCTCAGGCTACTGAAATCGATCCTCATCTGGCCAGCCAACTGGAGCAGTCTCGCGCTCGGGTTCAAGAACTCGAGCAAGAACTGATGACGGCCAGTAGTCTTCGTCAACAACTGCACGACACCGAAACTCGCCTCCGAGAACTCGAGGTCGCGCCCCAGCCCGACCCCGACCTGGCTGAAGAGCTGGCCCAAGCCCAAGCTCGCATTTCCCAGCTGGAAGAACGACTCCTGGCTACAGGAACCCTGGAACAACGTCTCCAGGAGTCCCAAGCCCGGATTCAAGAGCTAGAGCACCAGCTAGATAGTTCCCAGGCTCCAAACGAGGCCCTCGAGCGGATTCGCCACCTGGAGGACAAGCTGTTAGCCTCAAGCCAGCTCGAACAGGAACTTCAGGCCGCTCAGGCCCGTATCGCCCAGTTAGAAGACTCCCCTTCAGTCGGCCCCGAGCTCGAGCAGGCCCGCAGCCGAATCGCCGAACTCGAACGCGAGAATTCGAGCTTAAGGCACGGAGGCGAAGGGGCAGAGACAGACCAGCTACGGCGAGAACTCGAAGATGCACGGGCCCGTCTCAACCGCCTTCGAGACCAGGCTTTGTCGGCCGAGACCACGACCCTCGACCTCGATCAGCAGCGAGGGCACCTCGAAGCCAAGCTCGAAGCCAGAACCGAAGACGTCGGTGCTCTCGAAGCGGAACTCGGCTCGGTCAAAGCCGCCCTCCAGGATACCAAGCAGAAAGCGACCATCCTGGAAGAGAAGATGAGCGAGTTTGAAAACCAAGCTCGCCAAGCCAAAGCCCGAGTCCACGAGTATGAGGCTCAACTCCATCAACTGTCGGCGGCTTTGAACGAGGCTAAATCGACACCCACCACCGACCACGAAACGGCCCGTCTAGCCTTCGAAGACACCCTCACTCAACTTCCCAATATCAACATCCTGAACCGATACCTCGACATGACCACCAAGCGAGTGGCTGCCAAAGAGGGGTCTTTAGCGGTGCTGGTCGTGGATATCGACCGGTTTCGCGTAGCCAACGACACTCTGGGGCACAAAGCCGGCGATGAACTTCTTCGCCAAGTGGGCCAGCGCCTCAACTCCCTGGTGGAACGCCCTGATGTGTTGGGTCGGCGGGGCGAAGACGAGTTCTTGATTGTGGTCTTTGTGGAGACCCCCGACAACGCCTCTGCGGCTCCTACCAACCACACCCCTGCCGCCAATAAAGCTCGTGGCTTGGCCGGCAAGCTGATGGGTTGTCTGCGCCAACCTTTCGTCATCGAAGGGCAATCGATTCATCTGACCGCGACCATCGGAATCTCCCTCTTCCCAGGCGATGCCAACTCGGCCGCGACGCTGGTGGAGCACGCCGACTCGGCGATGTATAATGCCAAAGACGCAGGCCGGGCCCGAACCCAGTTCTACACCTACGACCTGCATCAGAATCAGGAAGCCAAACTCAAGCTGGTGTCCGAGCTTCATCAGGGTATCGCGCGCAACGAGTTTTTATTGTATTACCAGCCGATCATCGATCTGAACAAAGGTCGCATCGAGGGTATCGAAGCTTTATTGCGCTGGAATCACCCCGTCCGTGGCTTGCTGGAGCCTAAGGATTTTCTCCAGGCCGCCGAAGATTCGGCTTTGATTATCACCATCGGTGACTGGGTCATCGATGAAGCTTGTCGCTTGATCGGCCAGTTCCGCGGGAAGTCGTTTGTCAGTGTCAACGTCAGTCCTCGCCAGCTGCTTCAGTCGAACTTTTCGCGCCGCTTCATGAAGGCTATCGAACGGTCCCGAATTCGGGCTGACAGGGTGGTGGTCGAGGTCAGTGAGACGGAGGGTGCCTTCCAAAACCAACGAGTGTTGGAGGTCCTGCGGGAGCTGGCTCAGTGGAACGTGGGGATCAGTCTGGATGACTACGGCACCGGCGACTCCTCGGTCCGCACTCTCAAAGAGTCCAATATTCGGTTCCTCAAGATCGATGAACTGTTCGTTGGCGGTTGCCCCCACGACGCCCCGTGCATGGCCATCACGCGGGGAGCTATCGGCCTGGCTCAGGGTCTCGGAACTCTTTCGTTGGCCGAGGGAGTCGAAACCAAAGAGCAGTTACGCGCCCTCAAGCAGTTCGGCTGTCACTACGCTCAAGGTTTCTTCTTCTCCGAGCCTGTTCCCCACCAGGCCGTCCCTGCCCTCATGAAACGCTCCTGGAAGTTTTAACGGCGTGAGGACTCTTTGAGGGCTCGGTCCATCTCCCGTTTAGCCGAGCGTTCCGAGATGACTTGGCGTTTATCGTGGGTCTTTTTACCGCGAGCGGTGCCGATCAAGACCTTGACAATGCCGCCTTTGAAATAGAGTTCCAGGGGCACAATGGTTAACCCCTTCTCGTCCACCGCCTCTTGAAGACGCTCGATCTCTTTGCGATGCAACAACAGTTTCCGCGGCCGGTCTGGCTCGTGATTGAAGCGGTTTCCCTTTTCGAACGGGCTGATATGCAGATTGAAGAGCCAGGCCTCATCTTTCTTCACAGCCGCGTAGGCGTCACTCATGGTCACTTTGCCGGCCCGCAGTGACTTGACTTCCGTGCCCACCAAGACCAGACCCGCCTCGAATTTATCGAGAATGAAAAACTCGTAGCGAGCCCGGCGGTTTTGGGCGATCCTTTTCTTTCCGGTTGGAGCAGTCATGAACCGAGATCATAGAGGTCTTTGTACTTTTTGTCCAGATAGCGCTGGAAAGCCTGATGGCTAAGGGGTTGGCCACTAGCTCGCAAGACCAGGTCTTTAGGCAAAAACTTGGAGGCGTGGTCGTAGACCTCCCGCCGCAGCCAGGTCAGAAGGGGCTGGCAATCACCCCGCTCAAGCTGAGAGTCAAGGTCTGGAATCTCCGACTCGATCCGCTCCCACAGTTGGGCTGCGATCATATTGCCGATGGAATAGGTGGGAAAGTAGCCCACCAATCCGTCCGACCAGTGGATGTCTTGAAGGCAACCCAAGCGGTGCTCGGGCGGCTCGATGCCAAGATATTGCTTCATCTTGGCGTTCCATAGCTCAGGCACGTCGCTCACTTTGAGCGACCCGTCCAGCAACTGAACTTCGATCTCAAACCGCAGAATGACGTGGAGGGTGTAGGTCACTTCGTCGGCCTCCACCCGGATGAAACTTGGTCTCACCCGGTTGACAGCCCGATAGATGTCCTCGGCTTCATAGCCCAGTAACTGGGTAGGAAAAATCTCCTTCAGGCGGGGGAAATGGTAGCGCCAGAAGGGACGACTTCTGCCCACGAAATTCTCCCACAGCCGCGACTGACTCTCGTGGACTCCCAGCGAGCATCCTCCTCGCAAAGGTGTATGCTCGAAGCGAGGTGGAGAGA
This sequence comes from uncultured Burkholderiales bacterium, assembly GCA_964423525.1. Taxonomy (GTDB): domain Bacteria; phylum Vulcanimicrobiota; class Xenobia; order Xenobiales; family JADMJV01; genus CAYRFU01. The sequence continues at coordinate 12,203 of CAYRFU010000061.1, forward strand.
ACTGCTCATAGATGCCGTGGCCCGCTTCGTGGAGCGTGCCGAAAAGGGCGGTATTGAGGTTGTCGATTTGAAATCGATTAATGAGACGAATATCGCTCCCAGCGGGAGCAGCGCAAAAGGGATGGGGCCCCGCATCGATCCGCCCGTTGACCAGGTCGTAGCCGATCGACTCGGCTAGCTCGCGAGAAAACCGATCCTGACCGTCGATCGGGAACTCCTGGTCGAGAGGGCCATCCTCAGCCACAGCGCTAGACTGCGAGATCTTCGAAACCAGCTCCACCAGAAAGGGCCGGAAAGAGTCAAATAGGGCGGTCACTTCAGCCGTGGTCATGCCTGGCTCGAAGTCGTCGATCATAGCGTCGTAAGGATGGCCGGCGTAACCGCGAGCCTCGGCCACCTGCTTTTTGAGGTCGAGAACCTTCTCGAAATGAGGCTCGAAAAGGTCCCAGTCTGACTTGGGTTTGGCCTGAAGCCAAGCATCGAAGGCCACGGCACAGCTGCGAGTCAGCTCTTCGACCAGGTCTGCCGGCAGTCCGACGCTGCGGTCGTGGTGGCGTCGAGCTACCCTCACCAGGCAAAAATCGTCGCAGTCCTGGTCGCGTCCCTCGACTTCCTTCTCGGCTTTGTCGAGCAAGCTCCGAAACGAGTCGCTGGTCAGTCGCTCGTGAGCCAGGCGGCTGAGGGTAGCCATCTGGCGCGAGCGGGCAATCGAGGCTTTGGAAGGCATGACAATTTGTTGGTCCCAACCGATTAGGCGGAGACTGTCTTTGAGATTCCAAATGGTTTCGGCTTCGATTCTGAGTTGATCCAAGCTGGTGGCCATCAACGACTCCTCAGACTGGCCATGCCCCCATCGAGGCCTAGCACCTGCCCGGTGACCCAGTCTTGTTCGTCCTGGAGAAACCAGAACAGGGCAGAGGCGATCTGCTCGGGCTTTCCGATTCGGCCCAGGGGATGCAGAGCTTTGGAAGCCTCGAGGGCTTTTTCGCTCGAGGTGATCTTATGAGCCAGCGGCGTGTCGACCAGTCCCGGGGCAACCGCGTTAACACGGATATTTCGACCCACATAGCCGGCGGCGGAAGACCGGACAAGACCCTCGACCCCTGATTTAGCGGCCGCGATGGCGTCGTGATTGGGCAGCCCCACTTGAGCGGCTGCTGACGAGACAAGAAGAATCGAGCCTCCCCTTTTCATCATCGCTTTAGCACCGGCGCGAACGACGGCGAAAGCCGACCACAGATTCTGCTTCAAGCACTCTTCGAAGTCGGACTCGGTGGTTAAATGAGCCGGTTTGAGCACGATGCTTCCCACACAGTTAACGGCCGCGTCGACCTGTCCGAAAGCTTTTTGAGCTCGCTGAAAACAGTCTTCCACAAAGGCGAAATCAGAAGCGTTTCCAACCTGGAACTGGTCAGACGGACTCTCTTTTAGGCCAGACTCTTGACGAGCCGCTCCGAAAATCTTCCACCCGGCCTTTTTGAGCCGGTTTCCGAGACACGTGCCGATCCCCCCTGAAGCACCAAAGATCAGCGCCGTTTTGCTCATTGGTAAAAAACCTCCTAAGATGCGCTACCGAAAAGGGCATCTGGGTGAGTTCGAATCGACGCGAGCTTCCCCTTCAGCGGCTGTCGGGCTGGTGCGATTCGTCTTCCCGGAGTACGCCGTCAGACATCTGGCGGAAGAGGTTCAGGAACGGATCCCCAGCTCGGCCCACTTTGAACTCATCCTGGAGCGGTCGAACGGCCACCTCAGTCACGGCTAGATATTCCAGATGGAGGCGGGACTGGACCAGGGTCTCTTGAGCCCGATTGAGGGCCTCTCGGGTCCATTCCGACCGGTTTCGGAGGATGTCTTCCAGGGGCATCCCGCCGATAGCTGACAGAAAGGCCTCGTTGACGGCCGCCAACGAGAAACGGTTGGCGTAGACCAGGTCCACCGTGAAGTTCTCCGGGGCTCTTACCAGAGCCACGGTGTCGGTGACGACCTGGAAACCTTCCCGCGTTCCGATGGGCGGAGAGAGAAATTCGACCCACCGGTAGCTCCCCGGTCGGAGAACCTCTCCCTCGGTAGTGACCCTGACCGCTCGAAGTTCGAGCCCCGACAAGCCAACGCCGCGTTGGGCCAGGTCGCTTCGGAGGTCGGCCTTGATGCGGTAGGTGAAGGTTTTCATATCCTTCACCAGCCGGTCCGGATGGCTGCGCCCCAGGACCCGATGGAGCTGATACTCCAGGAGTTCGCGCACCAAGCCTTCTAGCAAAGTGCGACCAACGTTGCGATTCGTCAGGTGGATCGAAGCGATCGCCTGACACACTAGAGTGGCTCCGCTGGAGGTGAAGAGCTCTATCACCATTTGTGCTGTTCTCCTCCCCGAGGGTCAGAAGGACCGGTCCCGAAGGCCCGGTCCTCGATCTGGTCGACGAAAACTTAGTGGGAAGGCTGTTGTTCCCAATCTTTGGCGGCTGAACCGCCGGAGGCAAAAACGAAGCCTGCGCCGACGACGCACATCGCAACGAAAACCTGCAGGCCATACATAACGGCCGAGCCGACGGCCTCGAAATAGGCCGGATTCATAAAGTCTTCCATTTAAGACACCTCTGCGTTGTTATATTTCCCCCTAAAAAGCTCAATCCTTTTGAAGATAGTCCAAGTTCGGCTGGAAATCTACCCCTTTGGGTCGAAATTTTCCAAGATGCACCGAATCATTCCCCTCCTTCTCAGTCTCATACTGGTGGCCTGCGGCCAGGAGGTCGCCCACCTGAAGCCGTCTACGGGACCGGTCGTGATCCTGGGAGATAGCCTGGCTGTGGGGTATGGAGTGGAGAGGCAGGGCTTCGTAGAGGTTCTCAGCCAACGTCTGGGAGTTGAAATCATCAACCGAGGCAAGAATGGGGATACCACCGCCACCGGCCTGGCCCGACTGGAAGAGGACGTTTTAACCTTAAAGCCTGGTCTGGTGATCGTGGAATTAGGGGGCAACGATGCCCTGCGGAGAGTCGAGCCTCAGGACACCTTCAAGAATCTGGACGAAATCGTGGCCCAAATCCAGGCTGAAGGGGTTCCTGTCTTGCTCTTAGGCATTCGAGGAGGAGTCTTCTCGGACCGTTATGGCGAGTTCTATCAGGAGTTGGCTGAGCGCCGCCAGACCGCCTATGTGGGCGATCTGATGAAGGGAGTTATGACTAGTCCTGAATTGAAATACGACCAGATCCATCCCAATGCAGCCGGCCACCAACTGTTGGCCGACCGGGTCGAACCAACGCTGCGAGAACTGCTGACTGAGATGAAGTCAAAGAACGAGTGACGCCCGAGCAAAATAGCGCCGTATTTCGAAGGCGCAGCGCCGTTTGGGGGGAATGGGGGCTCATGACCATTGAAGAGCTGTTGGCTGCGCTACCCAACGACGACTTTCAAAGAGTCGACGACCAGACCATCACCCACCAGGGCTACTCCTTTTTTTCCCTACCCCAGGGCCGTCATTTGCTAGTGGTGGGCCAAGCTCAACCCTCGGCTCCCCTGCTGCTTTCACCCGAGAGTGACTATACTCGTCAAGCCGATTCCCTGGGAGTTTCCCGCGAATCCAAGATCGGGCGCGGTGAGTTCGACGACCGCTATGTCATCCGTGACGAGACCCGAGCGGCTGACCGTCTCCTCACGGACTCGGTCATCAACCTGGTGACGGGTCTCGAACCGTTCGTAGAACTGGAGGTTCGTAGAACTGGAGTTGACCCTGCGCGACTACCGACTCTTAAAACGTCTTCCCGATCGAGCCGGGGAAGTCGACGACAGCCTGAGAAAATTCGCCAGCCTGATCGATCAAACCAAAGCCTGAACACATTTACAGGCCGCAGCCGAGTCGTTTACAATGGGAGCTAGATGGAACGACTTCTCAACTGGAGCTTTCACCTGGGCACCGTGTCAAGAATCGCGGTTAAGGTGCACTGGACCCTCCTCGCCTTCGCTCTTTTCTGGCTCTTCGACGGCCCCGATATCAAGCTCAACGCCATCATCACCCTGGCCCTTTTTCTCTCCGTTTTGCTGCACGAATTCGGTCACGCCCTGGCTGCCCGGGCGGTGGGAGGAGAATCTGACGAAATCCTTCTCTGGCCTCTTGGAGGTTTGGCTTTCCTCCGCCATCCAGGCGATTTGAAGGACGACCTCAAAGTCGTCTTGGCCGGACCAGCCGTCCATATCCCGATAGCCCTGGCTTGCGTAGGTGGGGCGGTGGCTCTAGGGGAACCCTTTTCCTTCGACTATTTCCTTCCCTACTGGGAGAATCTGCCCTCGACCTACTGGGCCTTTATTCTGGTCAGTATTGCCAAGATCCAGATGGTTCTGTTCCTGTTCAATATGTTCGTGCCGGCCTACCCACTCGATAGCGGTCGGATCGTCTTGAACTGCATCCTATTGGCGGGGGCGGGAAAGGAAACCGCAGCCCGAACCATCATCGGCCTCTCCATCGCGGTCGGGGTCTTCTTACTGGTCTGGCGCCAAGAGATTCTGATCAGCTTGTTGATTTTCTACTCGGCCTATCAGATCTATGACCTCTATCGCCGCCACGCTCTCGACGCCCATCCCCTGTTCGCTCTAGCGGGCTCTCACCGCCCCAATCGACCTTCCCTACCTCGCCACCTTCGTCTTGTGACCAAAGGCAAGCAGTGTCCTTACTGCCAGCGCAGCCTACCCGAAGCCGCCAAGATGTGCGGATACTGTGAGAAGGTCATCTAGGATTTTTTAGAGTCGACCAGCTTCTGTTTAGCGGAGTATTCCCTGACAATTTTGTAGACGTAATTCTGCGTCTCGACATAGGGCGGGACCCCACCGAACTTTCGAACCGAGTTGGGACCAGCATTATAAGCGGCCAGAGCCAACTTCAAGTCTTTGAAGGTGCTTAGTTGCTGAGCCAGATAATAGGTCCCGCCAGCAACGTTTTGGCCAGGATCGTGGGAATTGCTCACGCCCAGCATCTTGGCCGTACCGGGCATTAGCTGCATCAAACCCTGGGCCCCAGTGCGAGAGACGGCCTCGTTGCGAAAGTTCGACTCGTGCCGAATTAGCACCTCGACCAGCAAAGGGTCAACGTTATGTTTCTCTGCTTCTTTGGCGATCAGAGCGGACAGGTCAACAGACTTGGTGCGACGGATCTTCTTGCCGAAGCTGTAGGAAGTCTCTTCTACCAAAATCTTTCTTTTGGGAAGCTTTTTGTAGGCAGAGGCTTTGAAGGAATAGACCTTCGGGACTTTCAAGCGAGCCAGGGAACGCTTCTGACGCGGGTGTTTGTAGCGCACGATGTTTTTAATGCCCCCACCTCGAGAGGTGCGGATGGTGCGGCGATACTCGGCCGCACCGGCGTTGGTGTAAGCGTTGACCGCATGGCCGTTGTAGCTGGTCGTGCCAGCTCGGTAGGGGGCATCCTGACAGAGGGCGGGGGTGACCAACAAAGCGCACAGGCCCACGGTCACGGCCGCCCTAACTAGAAAGTTCCTCACAGCAAATCCCTTCTCTCCCGTTCCCAGAGGATTTAAAAGGGGGTCAGGCCAAATCCTCCCTGGAAAAGAACGAGCGATGGAATGTCCAAGATGCGAGGGTAGCGGGGTCTGTGTCGACTGCAGGGGCAGTGGGTGGACTTCGTGTCCCACTTGTGAGGGAGCAGGCCAGCGAAAGACCTCTCGCGGACTGAGTTACAACTGTAAAACCTGTGGGGGCGAAGGTCAGATCGAGTGCCCCAAAACGTGCGCCTCGTGCGGCGGCAGCGGGTCCATCACGGAGGAACTGCAGAAGGCGGTGCGAGAAAAATACACCGTCCGCTTTGCCAACATGACCCCTCTCTCCAAAGCCACCGGAGTTCTGTTGGCGGTGAATATCCTCATCTTTTTTGCCGCCTGGGCCCCGCTGGGCGACGGCAGTCTCTCTGATTATCTGATCAACACTCGCCTAACCCCCGAGACTCATGAGTGGTGGCGTTTCGTGACGCCGATGTTCCTTCACTGGAGCTGGTGGCATCTGGGTTTGAATATGTGGTTTCTATATAGCTTCGGCCCCCAACTTGAAGGCGTTTACGGCACCTCTAAGTTCGTGGTCTTCTATCTCCTGACCGGCCTGGCCGGGAATATCGCGAGTTTCGTCGGGCTTTGCGTTATCGGGAACCACTACGTCGCCGGTGCGGGAGCGTCAGGCGCTCTTTTTGGGGTGGCCGCCGCCTTCATCGGGCTTCATCACAGGTTCGGCTTGTTCCGGGCCGACACCGTTCGCAGCTGGACCTACTTCCTGGTAGGCTACCTGGTGGTCGGGTTCGCATCAAGCTACGGTGGATTCGACTTTTTGAGCATCGACAACTGGGCCCATCTGGGTGGTTTTTTAAGCGGCTTGGCCCTGGTCTGGCTCACCCCCAAACCGACCGGTCGTTGAAGGGAGGCCGACCGGGCACGCGGAACGGCACCACCATGCGACACCTGACCTGGCTTTTGATCTGCTTCCTAACCCTGCCTTTACTGGCCCAAGACCGACGCGAACTGGCTGAGAACAACCCCGTAGCCATCGTGGCCCTGGTCCAGGGTCAAGCTGAAATACGCCACGTGGATGGCGACTGGCGGGCCGCCTACTGGCTCGACCTGGTGCGCCCGGAAGACCAGCTCCGAACGGCCGAGGACGGCAAAATCGTGGTCAAATTCTTCCATGATGACCACCGCGAGATTATCGACCTCAATAGCAACGCCACCATGGCTTTCCGAAACCTCAAAGTTGAAGAGGGTCAGGGCCAGGTCCGCAAAGATAGAGCTCGCGACCGAGGGGTCTCGGAGATTCCCATCCCCTACATGCTGATGCGCCAACTCAACCGTCCTGAGTTCCAATTGGCCGACGAGCCGGGAGCGATGGAGAAGGAAAAGATTTTTCTGAGCGCCTACGTGAAAGCCGAAGCTTATCCCCCAGTCTGGTTTTGGAGCGACTCGGGAACCCGGCCCTATAAGTTCCAGCTGTTCAACGAGTGGGACGAGTTCCTCTACGAGAACAAAGTCGATGATACACGCTTCAAGTTCCCCTACTCCGGCCCGTTCAATATGGCTAAGAACAGCCTCTATAAATGGCAGGTCACCGACAGCGAAGACACCATCGTCGTGCGCAAGTATCCTTTCGTCCTCTTGACCAAGCTTCACGCCCGAGAGGTGCTGCGAGCTGAGAAGCGCTTCCAGGCCCTCAAAGATAAAGACAAGCTTCTGCAAACCGACTATACCGATCTGTTCTTGCTCTACACTCAGCGCAAAATGATCGACAAGTATCTCCACCTGCTTCAGCAGATGGTGGAACTCGACCCGGAGAACCCTGTTCTCTATCGAGGTCTGGTTCGAGCCTACCTCTCCAAAGGCTGCCCCGCCCACGCCTTGGAGGCTCGCGAGCGCGAAATCCAACTGGGCGGAGTGGACCCGATCAAGGACTGAACCCGTGGCGCGGAAACTTTTTTTTCTTCCTGCTGCTCCTGACGGGCCTGGCCTGTAGTGGCCCGATTTTGCCCGTCGAGCAGGCCAAGATCGACCAGGGTGCTTTGGTCGTCGACTTACGCACCCAGGAGGAGTTCGATGCGGGCCATCTCCCCGGCGCTCTTCATATTCCTTACGATGTGATTGCAGACCACCTGGACCAACTTCCTCGAGACCGAGAAATTGTGCTCTACTGTCGGAGCGGCGGACGGTCCAGCAAAGCTTTGAAGACGCTTCAAGGAGAAGGCTACGACAAAGTGTTCAACGGGGGCGGCTATTCTCACCTGAAGCGGTAGGCGTGGAAGGAAGGTAGAGCCAGCCCAACAGGCCGGCCCCTATCATCGGTCCCATCTGATAAAGGTGAAGCACGATGACGACGGCCGAAACAGGTTCCTTCGGATAGCCGACGGCCACCATGAGCGGAATCAGACTAGCGTGGAAAAGGCCGGGCTGGGTGGGAGCGGTAGGCGAAGAAACACCCATGGCCAAGAGACTAAAGCTCAGGGCCGAACCGGGCAACTCCAAAGCCCAGGCTGTCAGCCAGAACGAGGCGGTGAAAAAGCCCCAGGTCACCAGCGTCAGGCCGACCACTGCCAGCGCTCGTCCTGGAGCAGCCAGAAAAGCTGCCGTGGCATACATATCCCTCAAGATGGCCCGAACCTTTTCCTCCCCTTGACCGAACCAGCGGGGGATTCTCTCGAGGGCAGCGTTCTGGAAAAGCAGTAGGGAAAGGAAGACCAGGCTCAAGAGGACCAGGCCTAGCAAAAGACCACGAACCAAAGGTGGGGGCAGCTCCAAGCCGGCCATCAAAGCCAACCCGCAGAACAGAACCCGAGTCGGTTGCTCGACGAACTTCTCGACCAGCACACTGGAAGTGGCCTGGGCACCAGTGGCCTCCCCGCTCCGAGCCAGAGCCAGCACGCGTCCCGGCTCACCCGCCCGGCCAGGGATGAGGATATTGCCAGCGTGACCGAGGTTGGCTGCGTGAAAGACCGGCCAAAAACTGGCCGCCGGTAAAAGCATCCACCATCGCAGGGCGTAAACGGCCATCCCAACCAGAAAAGCCAGGACGGCTGCTGTCAAAAGGACCGGGTCTCCTGCCGCCAGGATGGCCCCGACCCGGTTGAGGTCGACGAAGTAGACAAGACCGACAACGGCCAGGGCCAAAAGGGCGATGGCTCCCAGCCAACGCAAGAGACTAGTCCGCGTCGAGGTTCAGACGAAGAGAAACGTTCTCATCGAAGGGAAACGAGCCGGGCCGGGAGTGGATGAGGCAAACGTGACCGTCCTTCGGTTCATGCTTCTCCCAGCCCCAGGCACGTTGAATCTCGAGCTGACCTTCGGCCAGGAACTTCTCGAGGGGCTTGAAGACCTCGAGACCCACCGAGCGGGTCAGGGTCACCAGCAGCATCCGGCCAGCTGCAAAACTCTCAAGGATCTTTTGCTGCACCTCCTCGGAGGTAAGAGGGCCGGAGCCGTCGAGGTGAACGACCCGTCGGCCCGGAAAGGCCATCACGGTCGCCTCGAAAACGGTCGTTTCGGGTAGGTCGTCTCCCCCCAGCAGGGCCATCGGCTCTTGCTGAGCGCCAAATTGGCGCAGGTAGACTTCGATTTTTTTCCGGAGCGCCGGAAGGTCGCGCATCTTAGTAGAACTCACTGTCGTCCATTTCTATCCGCTCGTGGATTAGCTCTGCTAGTTCGATGGGGAGGTTCTCGAGGTCCTCCACCACCACGTGTTGGTCGTAGACGTCTTTGACGAAGTCGCATCCGGGGCCGATACCCACACCGATGATGTGGACGCCTGCTTCACGCGCCGCTTCGAGCTGTTTCTTGACTCCGGCGGTGTCGCCAGCGCCATCGGTCAAGACGATCATCACCTGGTCGATGTCCGGCTCGGCGTGTTTCTTGAACATCTTCAGACCGGTCTCAATGGCGTAGGAGTCGTTGGTTCCGCCGCTGGGAGAGCGTTCGATATCAGAAAGCATCGCCTCGCGCCGCTGCGGGTATTTCTCCTTCATCTCTTTGTGAACAATGGGATGGTCAGAGAACCCGATACAGCCGAAGTTGATATCGAGAGACTCGAGAGCCTCGGCACTGAGCACTAGACCTTTAATGGAGTTATCCCACTTGGTGTCGCCCTTGCGACCCATCGAGCCCGATTCATCGAGGACGAACAAAAACTGGTGACCACGGTGGCTCGGGTTGGTTCGGCGCAGCCAAACATCTGGGTCCCAAACGCCGGTTCTCTCGTAGTTGGCCTCCGAACGCATGGCTGCTTTGACGCTGAGCTTCTTACCCGACTTCTCGTAAGGCGGCTTGTATTTGGGGCGGGTGTTCTCGTTCAGAAAGTTGGCCAACTCACCAGCCAGCTCGTCGGCCATCGGTGCCACCTGGCGGTGATAGCGGTCGTAGTCTGACTGAATGGCCTCGAACTTGGCTTCAAGATCTTGCTTTTGGCGAATCAGGTCTTCCAGGTCGGCCAGCTGAATCTCGGAGGTCTTGCCCCCATTACCCTGGCTGCTCTGGCGCTGCTGCCCAATGTCTTGACGCGGGTCTTCGGCCTGGCCTCGCTGAATATCCCGCTGCTCTTGAGCCTGTTGGCTGTCTTCGCGACGGGCGTCTTCTTGCATACTCTCGAGCTTCTCGTTGAGCTCTTTGGTGGTATCTTGAAGAGCCTTCTCTGCCAGGTCTTTGGCGGTTTGCTCATCAAGGTTCGGTAAGTCACCGCTGGGAGGAGCTTGTCCAGGTTGGCCCTGCCCAGGTTGACCCTGGCCTGGCTGGCCCTGGCCTGGCTGACCTTCGCCGGGCTGCCCCTCTCCGGGTTGGCCCTCGCCAGGCTGACCTTCGCCCTGCTGGCCCTGACCGTCGGCGTTTTGCTGGTTCTCGCCCGCCTCTCGCATCTGTTGACCAGCTTCCTGAAGGTCTTTACCGGCTTGCTCCATCTCCTGGTCGCCGGTCTGTTTACCCAGCTCCTCGAGCTGTTTTCCGGCTTCCTGCATTTTCTGACCGGCTTCTTGCATCTTCTGGCCAGCCTGGTCAGGGTTCTGTGAGGCCTGCTCCATCGCCTCGGCCGCCTCTTTCATTTTGTCAGAGGCGTCCTGGGCGGCTTTCTGGTTTTTGCCCATCGGAGGCATCCCAGGGATGTTGGGCATATTGGGCATGTCGGGGCCCTTGCCGCCCTGCTTACCCTGGTCTTCCTCAGCCTGGCCTGCCTCCTTTTTCATCTCTTTCTTAAGAGCTTGCTCGGCGGCTTTGCGGGCTTCGGGGTTTTTCTGAAGTTCCTCGGCGGCTTCTTTGAGAGCCTCCGGGTTCTTCTTCATTTCCTCCTGAAGAGCTCTCTGCATGGCTTGCTGCATAGCGGGGTTGCTCTTGAGCTGCTCCATAGCTTGCTCACGAAGCTCCGGGTTGTTCTCCAGCTCCTGTTGCATCTTCTGCTTGAGTTCAGGGTTGTCCTCAAGCATCTGCTCCATCTGCTGAGCAGCCTCTTCCGGGTTCTGTTGAGCCTGCTGCATAGCCTGGTCCATGGCTTGCTGAGCCTCAGGCGACATCTGGTCTCGCTGCTGCTGCATCTGCTCCATGGCTTGCTTGGCAAGCTCCGGATTCTTCTGCATCTCCTGCATCGCCTGATCCATCAGTTCGGGACTGTTTTGAATCTGCTGCTGGAGGTCTTGTTGCAACTGCGGATTGCTGTCGAGAGCCTGCTGCATGGCCTGCTGCATCTGAGGATTGTTGGCCATAGCGTTCTGCATAGCTTGCTGCATGGACGGGTCGTCCATCATCTGCTCCATAGCCTTCTGAGCGGCTTCAGGATTCTTCTGAAGCTGGTCGGCCATCGCTTTTTGCATCTGCTCGGCCATCTCAGGGTTTTGCTGCATCTGCTCCTGCAGTTGCTGCATCGCCTCTTGCTGAGCTTCTTGCGAATCCTGCAGCTTTTGCATCTGCTCAGCCATTTCAGGGTTCTGCTGCTGCATCTGCTCAGCCGCCTGACGGGCTAGCTCAGGGTTGTTGCGCAGCTCTTCCATAGCCTGCTGCATCATCTCTGGATTGTTCTGGAGCTGTTCCTGGAGCTGCTCAGGCGACTGGGGCGAGCCCGACTGCTGCTGGGCCTGCTGCTGCATCTGAGGGCTGTTAGCCATAGCTTGCTGCAGCTGCTCTTTCATTTGAGGGTTTTGCTCGAGCTGCTGCTGGAGCTGATCCATAGCCTCCTGGCTGCCTTGACCCGACTGCTGCATCTGCTCTTGGAGCTGTTGCATCTGCTCTTTCTGGGCAGGGTCTTGCTGCATCTGCTGCATCTGCTCGAGAGCCTGCTCCATCATCTCGGGGTTCTTCTGCAGCTGTTCTGTGGCTTGCTGCATCATATCGGGATTCTCGCGCATCGCCTTTTGCATTTCGCGCGTCATCGACTGCTGCATCGACTGAGCCAGCTGCGGGTCTTGTTGCATTTGCTGGGCGGCCAGATTGGCGGCCTGCTGAACAGCGTCAGGATTTTGCTGCATCGCCTGACTAGCAGCGTTCTGCATGGTTTGCATCTGCTGCATCTGTTCTTGCATTTGCTGCATTTCTTCAGGCGACATCTGCTGATTCTGGGCCATCTGCTGCATCTGCTGAGCGGCTTGCTGCATGCTCTGGCTGGCGTTCTGCATCGACTGAGAGTCGGGCTTGCCCTGCTGATTAGCGGCCTGCTGCATCTGTTGGCCAGCCTGTTCCATTTGCTGACCGGCTTTCTTAC
>CAYRFU010000062.1:0-24304 GCA_964423525.1 uncultured Burkholderiales bacterium
CCCACTTCGCCCCAGTATAGTGCGTACTCGGCCGGGGAGACCAGGCCCACGTATTCGGTCTCGCGTTCGAAGTCCGGCAACTTGTCTTTTACGGAGGCGAAGAGTTTGGCCGCCTTTTTCAGATCGAATCCACATTTCTCGCAGAAATTGGCGCCGTGAAGATTAAAGTAACCGCACTTAGGGCATTCCATCAGACGACCTCCCTGAAGGACGTTCTCCGCTGTTCTTTTGCCTCCTTCCAGAGGGGCTGGTAGCAGGACTCCGCCGACTCCGCTTGCAATGGTCAGTCCTTTGGAGGTTTGCGTGATTCGGAATAAGAGTTGGCTTCGGCTGGGGCTCGTTTTGTGGCTTTGCTGGAGCCCGGCCTGGGCTCAGCTTCCGGCTACCAGCGAGGTGGCCCTATCTGGCAAGATGGGAGTAGAGGGCAGTGACCTCTCTTCGACCTATGCCCGCCTGGAGAAGTACCCCCTCTTCCGCATAGGTGTCGAGTATCTCGAAGCAGAGACGGGCTTGAACCTCAAAACAGACCTGATCCAGTGGGTCGGCGATGAGATTCACCTGGCCGTTGTTCGGGTTGGTCCGGAATCGCCTTTCTATCTTCTCTGGCGGGACTACCAGATTCGAGAGGCCTACGACGGCGCGGTCAGGGATCTCTACGATCTCGGTCGAGAGATCGACCTGTTCCGGGAAGAGAACGAGGGGCGTTTGCCCGACTCGGTGGCCGAAGTCGAGGAACAGATCTCCTACCCTCTCAGCCGGCCTCAAGGCGTCGACTATCTCTACACCGTGACGCCGGCCGGCGAATTCACACTCAAAGCGGTTTTCGAAGAAGGAGCCCTGGTGGCTCAGGGAGGGCCTCCACCCGAGTTTCGAGACGGTCTGGTCGAGCCTTCTGCTGCCATCCTCGCCAGTCAACCTATCCAGTTTCTGGTGATGCTCGAGCTCCGCCAGCCGAGTCGGGCACGACAACACTTTGAGGCTTTGGCCGTCCGGCTTTTTGGAGAGTCAGGAATGGAGCCGCTGAGTGTGTCGGTCATCGACCAGTATCTCGTTTTCAGCGACTCTCCCAAGGTGCTGGCTCGGGTAGAAGAGACTTTGAAGGGGAAGCGTCAAAGCCTCGAGACTACCCCACTTTATAAGAGCGTCGCAAAGCAGTTCGCGAGCCGCCCCGACTCCATCCTCCTGGTCGATATCGCCTCGGTTCTCAAACACTGGCCCGCACCGGTTCCAGCTCAGCTTGACCAGATCGTCAGCGCACTTCCGTGGTTTGGTGGCGCTTCCCACTACTACGGCGACCACGTCGTCACCGAGTTGTTTTTGGCCATCGAGCCGCCCGACGGACATCCCCTCGAGAATCTGTTGGCGATGAGCGCGAATCGTAGCCAGTTCCCAGTTCTGAATATGGTGCCTGGCCGAGTGAGTAACTTTTCGGTGGTAGACGGACGGTCACTCTATGAGATGATCGAAGTAGGCGCTCAGATCGAGCCGACGGTGGGCGCTTTGACCAGCCTTGGGTTGGCCAAGATCGAAGAGGTGGTGGGCTTTCAGATCGAGGATTGGGTGCGAGAATCGTCGGCCGAGCTGTTGTTCAGTTGGGAGCGAATCGACTTCCTGGCCCTGATCGTCAACGAGTTCCGCGATTTTGAGGAAGGGTTCCCGCTGCCGGGGGTAGCGGCCCTTCACCTGCCCCAGGATCACCCTGGTCTGGCTCAACGGGTTCAGGGATTCCTGGGCGATTCCAGTTCCTACAGGGTATCCGGGGTCGAGGTCCAGCGGAGCGGCGACCTCGACTTCGCTTACGCTAAGCCTGGCAACTACGCTCTCTTGAGCGGAGTGGGCACCTATCGGCTGCTCGATGATATGCTGTTGACCCACGGAGGGGCTCGGCTTGCCATTACTGGGCTGGACTCTTACACTCGTTTTCAGAACGGGGTGAACGGTCGCCAAGTGGCTCTCTCTTATCAGAAAGTGGATTGGATCTATTCTCTGGTGAAGGGAGTAGGACTCCTTCTTGGAGCCGAATTTCGAGCCGACATGACCGAACTCGGTCGTTTCCGAGACCTGTATTCCGACCTGGTGCTGGAGGCCGGGGGACTCCGAATCAGGACAGGGATCTACGCTTCAGAGCAGGCTCTCTAGCATGCAAGTCGTGGCTCTCACTGCCGACTGGGCTGACCGGGTGGGGGCCCTGGCTGATGCTCATTATCCCGAGAGCTACCGCCTGAGCGTCGAGGACATCGAAGAGAACCTCGAGGGGCTGGAAATGGATGAGGGCAACTTTTGCTACGGACTGGTCGACCCTCGCCGCAAGCTGTTAGGCTACCTGATGGCCTGGGTCGATAATAGTCTGGTGGAGGGGAGGGCTGAAGACGTGGTGCTGGTTGACGACGTGGTCTTGGACCGACCGGCGAAAGGCTATCTCTTCTCGCTACTCAAGCGGATGATTCAGCAGATGTCGGAGGCCGGATTTTCCCACCTTGCTATTGAAGGCACGCTGCGAAAGAACGCCGAGAGCACCTTTCTCAAGCATCCCCAAGCTATCGAGCGATTGGGTTACGAGTTGGTGGCAAGCCACGAGTATGAGGATACGAGTTTGGGCGAGAGTCTGGTCTGGGTCCGTTTCGAGCGGGTGCCGGAAGATCAGGTTGAGATCGACCAGACGGATAAGGTAGACCTAGCATGAACCGATTGATCGTTTTCGATCTCGACGGGGTCTTGATCGACAGCGAGGAAGCCAATTACCAAGCCTTCGCCCACGGCGCCGAACAGGTCACCCAACGACCTGCCCGGCAGGAGGTCGTGGGGTTGATAGGGTTTCCGGCTACCACCATGTTGGAACGACTCGGCTGCCCCCCAGATCGGTGCCGTGAGATTTTCGAGCGCTTTGTCAAACCTTACTATCTGGAACATCTTCCGGCCCAGGCTAGCGCCATGACGGGAGCGGAAGACGTTCTCGAGCAACTGAGCCAGGCTGGCATTCGGCTGGCCGCCTGCACCTCGGGCGACCTAGAAACCCAGACCCGAGCGCTCAAAGCGATCGGGTTGTGGGATCGGTTGGAGGCTATCCAGACTCCCGACCAGTCCCGGTTTGGCAAACCCGATGTTCGCTATCTCCGAGAGTTGGTGGACCAGTTTGGAGCCTGTCGGGTCGTGCACGTTGAAGATTCCGAGGTCGGCCTCCAGATGGGTCGAGAATTCGGGGCCGTCACCGTCTACAGTCGCTACGGCTATGGGAAGCTCCAACACCAGAAGCCCGACCATCAGATCGACAGCCTCTCTGAGTTGCTTGAACTCTACCAAAGCGGTGCCCTGGGACTGTAGCATTCTTTAAGGCGTCTCGCTTAAGCTTAGGCTCGATGAGGAGTCTCTTGCCAAAGGTGAAGCTTCCCGGCTGGGCTCGCACGGTGGTCTACGGACCAGACCTGTGCCCGCCAGCCAAAGCCAGCGAAACCGCTTGCCTGAGGCACCAGGACCTGGTGATTCTGGACCGTTCCAGTCACGGCAAAGCGATGTCCAACGGACTGAAACGGTTCGGGCAGGCGCTGCTGGCCGAAGGGTTGCCCCTGGTGGGTGCCTGTTTCTCTTTTCCTGGCTGGGCGGCTGTAGCCGGGACTCAATATTGCTTTCGTCTCAAAAGCAGTGTCACCAACTCCACCCTCAGTCTTCTGGGAACGGGACTGGTAGGGGCAACGGCGATGGTGGGGGGCCTTTTGCCAGCCGTAGGTGCGGCGGCTGCCTTAGCGCTCAGCAAAGCGAGCTTAAGCTATCTCAGCACTCGGCTTCAGGATGACCCTATCTACTACAGCGATTCTCGCTTCGCGCTTCACTTCGCCAAAGAGCTGGCCTCGGAATTCGGACAAGAGCTTCCCCTTCCCGAGTCGGTCGCTCCCCAAGACGGTCGCAAGATTCTAGTCGAATCGGTGAACGTGGCTCTCCAGAGCCTCCCGTCTCCGAAAGTGGCGGAATTGGCGGGACGGGTTCGCATTAAGATGGAGACTCAGCAGTCTCGCGAGCACGACCAACAGTGTGAACGGTTTCTTAGCCCCAGCCTTCCCTCGTGGTTTCCCTGGGTTCGTGTGGCTCGCGAAGAGATGCGTGCCTTTCCTTCCGTCTATCACTACCCCGAACCGCCCCGACTCCGGGTGGTGGCCAACTCTAGCGCTAAGATAGGATGGGCCCGTAATGGGGACGTGGGGATTTCTCTGGGGGTGCTTTGTTCTCCGCCACGTCGGCGGTTCGTAGTGGGCCACGAGATAGGCCATCTGGAAAGCCAGGACGCTCTCAGGGATCAGGGAGTCAGTCTTCTGGTGGCCGCTCTCCAAGACGAGTTGAAGCACCAGCCAGACAACACAGGGCTAAAACGCCTCATTAGTGATGTCGAGGCCCAGCAACGGCAGTTCTTTCATCAAACTGAGTTTGCCGCCGACCGAAGAGGGGCTGAGATGGCTCTTCACTTCGGTCACTCGCCCCGCCAGATCGTGGCCACGGTGGAGCGCAGTTTGGGTCGAACCAAAGCCAGTGATACCCATCCCTCAGGGCCTGAACGGGTGGCCCAGGTGGCTAAGTTTCTCGGCGTAGCTCAGCCCTCTGAATCGTCTGCCCGGCGAAGGCGTCAACCAGATTAGGTTGGCTTCCACTTCGCCTCAGAGGCGCTCGGGTGAAGCTGTCGAGTTCGACCTTGAGCACCTCGCCGTCCAGTTTGTGGCGGGTTGAGATACGAACCTGATTGATCTCGAACTGGCTGACGAATTCGTCGCCAAGGTGAAACGAGTCGATAAGAATTCCGTTGTTTTCGTCAATGACCCAGTGGCCCGCCTCCGGTCGGACAGGGACGAGTTCGTAGGGCCGGGCGGGTTGGTTCCCGTAGCGGATCTCCCAGGTGTAGCGGTCAGGTCCTTTCGGCTGAATGTCGAGGGCCATGGGGACCGTCTGACTGCCGGCCACTCCCACGATATGGAGCTCACCTTTCCAGTTGCCGACCCAGCTCTCGGGAAAGGAAGCGAGTTCGACTCGGTCGACGGGCTCAGGCCTGGCCGGAGGTTCCGGATGGCTCTTTCTGAGTCTTTGGGGAGGGTTTTTGAAAGCCGAGGGGGCCCGAGTTACTTGCATGGTCTCAGTTTAACTTCCATCGACCGGATTTGAAGTTAAAGAAGTGTCACAAGATGACGGCAGCTTCGTCAAAGACTCGCTCGCCGTCGAGCCAGCCTGAGACGAGTCCCTCGAAATCGCTCAAAAGTAATTTGACGGCGATGGCCAGCACCACTGGTCGGTCGTCTAGCCCCAGGTCTCTCACGGCCCGGCGAGCTCCCTCCTGGGCTAGCCCGATGAACCCGAAATAGGGAGAATACATCGGAACGCTGCGGGAGGCGCTTTTCTCTCGCACGTTCTTCTCGCAGACGGTGACATCCGTGGAGTGAAAGGCCCGACAGATGACCGGGCGGGCTTCGTAGACCGAGCAGAGGTTGTCGTCGTTGAGGAAGGGACAGGGGTCAAACGACCTCTTCAGCTCTTGGTAGTGAAGAGAATAGTGACCGAGCTTATCCTCGATATGCTGCTCAAGAGTGGTCCGCACTTCGTCGGCTCGGCCCTGGTTGCGTAGATAATGAGCCACGGCGATGGCGTCGAGAATTGAAACCTGCAAAGGTTCGTGGCAGCACCAGGCGCAACCCTGGCGACAATCGATTCCGTCCAGGGCTTGGCGAGAGATGTAGCGCGGAGCTGTCTCGTGAGTGTTCTCCTCGGTCTGGCGATGCATCTGGGTGGCTGTGCGGGGAACCACCGCTGAAGCTTCGCCCCCCTGCAGAAGCTGTTCGAGCGTCTCTTTGTAGTGAGCCAGATCGAGACGATTACTGACGGCTTTCAGATCGGAGCCCTCGACTTTGGTCAGCTCTTTTTGAGCTGTCTCGGCTAGCCGTTTGGCCCGCTTGCGGCTAGCCCGATTCAATTGAGAAGCCGGCCCAGGTAGAGGTCCATCTGGCGATGCCACCAGGGCCAGTCGTGGGCGGCGTCGTGACCCCAGAGGTCGAAATTGTGTTGGATTTGAGCTTGCCAGAGAGCGTTGGAGAAGTCTTTTGACCAGTGAACCCGTTCCCAAGGACCCTGTCCGCAAAGGAGATGGATGTCACACTGACTGAGTTGCCTTCGGTGCTCTGACGAAAGAGCCGGGAGATAGCTGGGTGGGTTTTGGGTAAAGCCGTTTTCATCTAGCTGTTGGTCGAGACATCGGCTGATGTCGTAGACACCACTCATGCAGATGCACCATCGGAACTGCTCGGGATGCCGCAGCAAAGTGTTGGCTGCGTGATAGGCACCGAAACTGGCTCCGGCCACCCCGATCGGGAGTTGTCCGCGGCAGTCCTCATAGATGGCCGGGACGACCTCCTGGCTGATGTAGCGGTCGTAAAGGGCTTGACGGCGGGCTCTCTCCTGAGGAGGGATGTCGTAGTTCGAGAGACTCTCGGCATTGATGCTATCGATGGTGTAGAGTTTGACCCGACCAGCCTCAACATGACGGCTGAGAGCCCCGATCATCCCCATTCTCTCGTGTTCCTCAAAGTTAGAGCTAGCGGTGGGGATAAGAAGCAGAGGGGAGCCGTAATGGCCGTAGGTGGCCAGGGGCATCGGACGTCCCAAAACTTGGCTGGGTAGGTATCGTTTCTGGATTTTCACAGAGCGGGCTTTCTCGCCTTGCCAAGCGGACCCTGCTAGCGTCGCTGGAGAGCCAGTTTGCTCTCTCCGAGAGTGAAATGTCGCGTTCGGGAGACCTCGACACCGCGGTAATCCCGCAAGCTGATGGAGAGGCTGATCGGCCCGGCCGCGAAATCCTTGGGCACTCGGAAGTAGAAGTCTTTGACTCCGTCAGAAACGTAACCCTGATCTTCGGGCAGCTCGTGGACATACATTTGACCGTCTCGGAAAGCCATTCGAACCCAGCCCTGACCTTGAAGCCTCAAGCGCACTCGAAAGGTATCCGGACCGGCTGGAAAGATCAGTTCCCGGTCGATCTTGAGGTCTTCGATGGTCCACCATTTGACTAGGTATGGTTGACCGTGGGAGTAGTGATAGACCCGCGCCTCTACCAGTCTTGGCGGACGCGGCACCACAGGGTGTTCGCCAGCCCAAGCCGTGAGAGCTAGCAGAGCCACGATGAGCAGGGCGTTTTTGTAGCTTGCCATCATAACGACGAAGTGTAGCCGGCGAGTCTGAAAAAATCATGAACTAAGTAACGAGAAAATGAACAGGATGTTAACGTTTCAGTGTAACACTATGTGAGGCTGCTGTGATCTTCAGGGTGAGCGAAGATCTTCACTCGGTTGAGGTAGAATCCGTCTCGGTTTCCGAAGAGATCGCTGGTGAGACGAAAGCGCACTCGCCGGGTTTCTTGGGGAAGTTCGACCACCGTTCGGCACCAGTCGCTTTCTCCTGCGAGTCGGCTAAGGGTTTGCCAGCCTTGTTCGGTTTGGGCCTCGATCAGCACAAAATCGTCGCCTTGCTCCAGTTCGTAGCGGCTTTCAAATACCAGAGCGGCGGGGGACTCCAGGTTTAACGGGGGAGAGACTAGCGAGGTGTTGCTCCAACTTGAGTAGTTTGCCGTTTGGGCTATCCGTCCAAACCGTTCCTTTGCCTTGGATGGGCACTTTGCCCCATCCGGAGTCAGCCTTCCAGGCACCTGGCTGTTCGAAGTCATCCTCAAAGAGGAGGTCGGCCGCAGGAACGGTGACGACCTGGGTCGGGGTCTGAGAGCTGTTGCCGACTTTGTCCTCAACAGTCAGATCAAAATGAAGTTGGCGTTCCTTCTCGTGGGGAACCACCTCGTGCACCACGAGCTCAGGAGTTCCCGCGGGTTGAGGTCAGCCACATTCCACCAGGAACGGTTCCGAGAACTGCGCATCAGTGGCGCCCAGGAGGCGGTAACGTGAGGCTTGTCCTTGCCGGCCATCGTCTCCCGTTGCGGTCCAATGAAGCTCGATCTGAAAGGGAGTCGCCTGGCCACGAAAGTCGTTCACCGGAGCCGGAGCGACCAAGTCTTGGGCCAGGGCTCGGGCCGCATTCAGCCGGCCTCCCGTGGCGACTTTTCCCTCTAGGGCAGCCACTCGATCGACGCTGTTGAGAAGGCGGGCGCGCAGGCTGGCATTGTCGATGTCGGGATAGTAGCTTGCGATGAGAGCGGCCACTCCGGTGACATGAGGGCAGGCCATGGAGGTACCGCTGAAAGTGGCGATTCGGTCGAAGGGGACGGTCGAGAGAATGTCCACTCCGGGGGCTGCCAGATCGACGCTGGCAGGGCCGAAGTTAGAAAAACTAGCTAATCGGTCCTGGCGGTCGCTGGCGGCCACTGTCACCACGTTGTCGAGGGGATAGGAACCCGGGTAATTAGGCTTCAGGTCGTTATCGCTGGAATAGTTGCCTGCGGCCACGATATGAAGGGCGCTAGAGGTGGCTAGAGCTTCCTCCAAAGCCCGGTTATAATGGAAACCACCCCACGAGTTCGAGGTGATACGCACCCCCTGCGATTCGGCATAGTCGAGGCCTCGAATGATGGTGGCTACGTCGGTGTTGTCATCATCGTCGAAAAGCCTGATGCCCATCAGCTGGGTTTTCCAATTGACCCCTACGATACCGTGGTCGTTGCCTCCCTCGGCCCCTATGGTTCCGGCGCAGTGGGTGCCGTGAGGATCAAAGCTCTTGGGGTCGCCGGAGTTGTGGGCCGGGAAGTAGCCGTGCACGTCATCGACGATCCCGTTGCCGTCGTTGTCGATTCCGTCGCCCGGAATCTCGTCTGAATTGGTCCACAGATTGCCTACAAGGTCGGTGTGGTCAGTATCGAGGCCGGTGTCCAGCACGGCCACAATGGGCCCGTCGCGTCTTCCTTTGTGGTGCTGCCAGGCCAGAGGAGCCTCGATCTTGGTCAAGCCCCACAGCTCATCGGCTTCTCCTGGCGAGGGCTGGAGCCGGTGATAGAGATGGTTGGGGACGGCATAAGCCACGGCTTCATCCTGGCTGAACTCTTCCACGGCGTCCTCGACGCCCTGGCCAGAAGGCAGTTCGAGGTGGAGAAACTCCCCTTCGAAACGATGAAGAACTTTGGCTTGGTGACGATGAGCCAAGCTTCCAACGTCGAGATTCTGGTCGCGCAGACGGACCAGCACATGCCCTGGTCGATAAGGGAGCACCTCGAAAGCTTAGGGATGGGGTCTTCCTCAGGAGTGACCGTCAGGTTAAAAAAGCGACGCCACTAACTCAAGTTGGTGTAAGACGGTGTAGTCAGCCTGCTGAAGGATGTCCTCGAATTCGTGGCGGGGCATTTCGCCGGCTACTGAGTAGACCCAACCGTCTCGGCTCCAGGAAGCGACCTGGACTTGACCCGTATCGACTGAGTGGACGGTGAGATCTCTTTGGTGAGCCTGCTCCAGGTCGTCGGCCAAGCCGTCCTGGTCGGGGAACCCAAAGAGCGAGACAAACGAGCCCCCAGCATCGGCGTAAAGGACGTGAAGAGCCCGCTTCTTGTTCGGCAGTAAACAGGAGCGGACATCGTAGAGTTGGTAGCGCTCAGGCAGCTGCGCTAGAGTCGGGCTTTGACCGAAGTGCTCGAGAGCGAACTCCACCGGGTTGGCGTCCGGATTCTTGGCGCTAAACCGACAGCAGACCTGGTGGTCAGTTCCCACCGCTTCAGCCAGCTCGCGAGCGGCTGTTGGGTTGGGCCCCGAAGTGGCTATAGCAGCGAAAAGGACAACCACCGCAAAGCTGGCGGCCCAGGCCATCCCCCGGGCCACACGGTGGATGAGGGGGGTCGCGTTGGATCCGCTGGCGAGCCGCTTCTCGATCAGCTTCCGGGTTAGCTCGGGAGCTTTTTGGTCGCGATAAGCCTCGGCGACCAGCCCCTTGAGGTTCGTTTGAAAGGCGATCCGTCGTTCGCTCTCGGGGTCGGTGGGGGCTACCAGTTTGGGCTCCTCGCCATCCACCCAAGCCTCGACCGTCTCAAAACTCCAAGGCTGACTTTGCGACTCGGCCTCCAAAGCAGCGAGAAGCTTGGCGCGTAAAGCCTGCGGGGCCTGAACCGGCTGCTGGCTCTGTTCCACCATACCCTTAAGGCTTTTTTGAAAGTCGACTCGCCTGGATAGCTCGGCAGACTCTTTCAGCACTCTGTCGAACAACTCCGACTCTTGCTCGTCGAGCTCGCCGTCGACAAAGCACTCGATCAGATCGTCGACTCGGCCCTGTTCGACCTGTTCGAGTCGCGTCTCGATGCGGGTGGCTATCTCAGCCGGAGCGCTCTCTTGGTAGGCCGCCGCCACCAGAGCCTTGAGTGAGCGCTGAAACTCCACCAGCCTCCCCAACTCGGGGTCGTGGCCCAAGTCTTCCTCAAATGCCTTTCGCTCCTCATTGTCGAGTTCGCGATCGACATAGCGCTCGATCAGCTCCAATTCCCTCTCGCTTTTCACCAGCTAAAACCTCTCCTACGAAACAACAGCGGTGACTGTCTAACGGTTCCCTCCTCGACCGGCTAGGTGGGGCTTGATATCGTTTTTTAGCTCCTCAGCCGTCTGGAGTCCTTCGAGCCGTCGGATCAAAGCTCCGCCCGGCGCTACCACCAAGAGGGTGGGTAGTGCCTCCACTTCAAACCGTTGGTAGAGCGCCTGGGTTCCCAAAGCCACCTCGAAGGGAACAATTTTTTGCTGAAGGACCTGTTGGACCGCCTCAAGCTTCTCGTCGTAGGCGATGGCGATGATGCGAAGGCCTTTGTTGCCATATCGTTCGTGAAGCTCGGTCAAAAGTTCCAGGTGAGCTTCGTGCTCGGGGTTCCAGGTGGGAGACCAGAAGGCCACCAGGGTGGCCCCGTCCGAGTCGGGGTCAAACTGCACGGCTCCCTCTTGCTGCGCCGATTTCAGGGTGAAAGGCTGGACCGTCGCCACCGGGGAAGTGGTGGGAGTGGCCTTCGGTCCGGCCGTCTTGAGATGGCAACCGGCCAGAACGAGAAGGCACAGCAACGGTAAATAGCGGATCATAGACTTTCCAATCCTTCGATGACTCGAGTGGGGTCGACCACCATCGTTTTCTCCTTTCGGTAAAGGACCCTTCCTGGAGGGGAACCCGGTGGCTTTTTGAGATACTTGACCAGGGTGTAATTGACCGTCACCTTAGGAGACTGGCTGGCTTTCGAGAAGCGTCCCGCCAGGGTGGCGGCCGCTTCTAGGGTTGAGGGGTGAGGCTCGGCTCCGGCGGTGCGGATGATCACGTGACTCCCAGGAATGTCGCGGGCGTGAAACCAAAGGTCCTCCTGGGCGGCCTGGTGGCGCAACTGGTCGTTCTGGATAGGATTGCGGCCGACCAGCAGCTCCGTTCCTCGGTGGAGAAAGCGACGAGGCCCGGAGCTCGGTTGAGCCAGGCGACGGCGACCGGCTCGACTGGGAAGCGCTTGACGGATTTCGGCCAGGTCGAACTTCGACTGGGAAAGCTCGACCGCGAGAAGCAGCTCGTCCAGAAAATCGATCTCGTGCTGGGCTTGAGGAACCTGCTCTTGTAAGAATTCGACCGCCCTTTGTTTTTTCTTGTATCGCTGATATAACCTTTGGGCGTTGTCGGCCACCGAAAGGCGACCGTCAAGAGCGATCGGCACGGGTTGACCGTTCCAGTCGTTTAACGTGACGATGTCTGAGCCCGGTGGGACTTGGTGAGAGTAGCTGAGAAGGAGGTCGGCTTTCATTTTGTCGCTGGCCGCCGATTGGGCCCGCTTCAGGTCGGTCAGGCGCCGTTCTTTCTTCAAACTGGCCTTCTGACGGAGCTTGGTCAACCGTTTGGTCAGCTCCTTGCGCTCATCTTCAAGACCAGGCGCTCGGCTGGCGGTCTGCCAGCGGGCCTCGGCCGCTGCCGACATAGTGGGGTAGATAAGGTCGCCTGGCTGGGCCAGGAAGGTGAGTTCTCCCTGGCTTAAGCCTGGTTGCCAGGGGCCTTCTTCCAAACGTTTCCAGAATAGACTCCAGCCGCTCACGAGCGCCTCCAAGCTGTCTTCGGCGGCCAGTTGGCGGGCGCAGGGCTTCGACAGGCCGAAGCAGCATCGGAGCAGCCTTTCTGATAGAGAGCCCGAAACCGTCTCCAAGAGGCTTTTGAGCTCTCCGGCCGGGACCTGGTTGGCCACTGGTTTGGTCGGGCGTGGGGGCCACTGATAGGTGGATTTCGCTCGCGTTCGGTCGTCTCGGGTGAAGCTTTGGGCCACGGTTCCGTCGGGTTTAACCAGGACCAGGTTGTTAGGGCGACCGGGCATTTCGACCACCAGTCTCCATCGGTTCTCAAAGACCAGATGCAGGACTCGCTCCAGGTCCCGATGCTCGAAGCCGCTTAAGAAGATACCCTGAAGATGTTTGCGACCCAGCATCACAAAGGCTGAGGGAATCTGAGCCGGAGGTTGACGAGTGGTGACCAGATGAAAGCGAGACTGCTCGGGGTGGAGGCTGACCAGGAGTCGGTGGGTTTGGCCCGGAGCTCGAAAGGAAAGCACGAAATCGTAAGTCGTGAGTTGAGAGAATTTCTGGAGTCGAGTGGAGCGAAGAATCGGCTCCGTTTCTCGGGCCAGGGCGTGGAAATTGACCGAATCCAGACTGCCTCGCTTGAGCACGGCCCGGCCCTTCGCGGGAGGTCGGCCGGGGACCTGGGTAGAACCGCGCAACCGGTGTATGGTCTTCTTTTAGTCGTCTCAGGCCCCTCAGGAGTGGGCAAAGGGACCCTCCTCAATCTCTTGTTGTCGCGTCGCGGTGACTGCGTTTTCTCAGTCTCTGCCACCACCCGACCGCCTCGACCGGGCGAACTCGACGGAGAACACTACTATTTTCTCGATAAAGACGTCTTTGAACAGTGGGTCGAACAAGACCGTTTTCTGGAGTGGAACAAAGTCTTCGACTGCTTCTACGGCACCCCACGTGGCCCCATTGAAGAGCATAGAGAGGCTGGCCGTCACGTTATTCTCGACGTCGATGTTCAAGGCGGCGTTCAGCTTCTGGAGGCGGTTCCCGACGCGGTCTCTGTTTTCATCGCTCCGCCTAACCTGGACGTCCTCAAAGAACGTTTGATGCGGCGTAATACCGAAACTCAAGACCAGATTCAGAGTCGCCTCTTGACGGCTCGCAGTGAGCTGAAATATATCAATCATTACGGCTACTTAATCACCAACGACGATCTGCAGGATGCTTGTGAGAAGCTTGAGGCCATCATCACGGCTGAGCGGTGTCGCACCAGTCGAAAGAAAACAGAAAGGTTGGGAGCCTGATTGAGTAACCAGAAGCTTGTCATCTGGATCATCGCGGTCACCATCGCGCTAGGAGTGGCGGTCGTAGCCGTTGTCATTCTCAATCAGGGGGAGGGCCCCCCCGACTACCAGGCCCAGCTGGGTGACAAGCGAGGGGAGGACCCGGGCGAGTTCTCCTCTCCTGCCGGGGTCACCGTCGATAGTTCTGGCAATGTCTATGTTCTCGATACCGACAACTCTCGAATCCAGCGTTTCAAGCCTACCGGCGAGCTGATCAATTTCTGGGGGGAGCCCGGCTCTCGCACCAATCAGTTCAATAACCCCCAGCGCATCGCCCGTGACGACGAGAACGTCGTTTATGCCGCCGACACCGACAACCATCGCATTCAGTGGTTCAGTTCCCAGGGGGAGTTTCTGGGAGAGTTCGGGTCGCTGGGCAACGAGCCTGGCCAGTTTTCCCATCCTATGGGGATGTCGTTCGACTCGGATGGAAACCTTTACGTGGCTGACTCAGGCAATCACCGCATTCAAAAGATCGGACCAGCCCAGAACGTCCTTCAGGTCTTCCCTAACGAGCCGGAAGAGAGCAACGGAGTGGGTAAGTTTCGGCGGCCGCGCGGGGTTGCCATTGATCCCCTCAATAACATCTTCGTAGCCGACACCGAGAATCATCGGGTCCAACGATTCACGCCGGATGGGACCTATCTCTCCTCCTTTGGAACGTTCGGTCAAGGGCCGGGTGAATTTAACTTCCCAGTCGACGTCTTGGTCGATCAGGAGCAGAACGTCTACGTGGTGGATGCGGGCAACAACCGAGTTCAGAAGTTCACGTCCCAGGGCCTGTTTCTCTACGAGTGGGGCACGTCCGGGATGGCCAACGGGATGTTCAATCAGCCCGGCCAGATCGCCGAGGCACCGGACGGCACCCTTTATGTTGCCGACTCGGGCAATCATCGAGTCCAGAAATTTGTGCCCCAGTCTCCCTACCTTCTCGATCCGGCCGCTCCTATCGTGGGGGCCACTCGGCCGGCCGCTCCTCGACCAGCCCCCGATTTGCCGCCACCAAGCGAAAAGGGCACCCCCTTCCAACCCATGGAGATCCCGGCTGAAGGGTCTACGCCTGACGAGCCCACTGAGTTCTAGGAGCTGTTCGACAGGAATCGCGACCGGGGCCCACCAACTCGAGGGGCTTTGGAGGAGATTTGGTGAAACAGCTTCTGCTCGGTCTTTGCTTGCTGTTGCTGGCGGGGTGCCAGACGGCTTCGAAACCGGCCGCAACCCAGCCCGACATCCCTGACAAAAACCGGCTGGTGGTGGCCAAACGCGACGACCCGGTGGGTCTCGATCCCGCCGATATCACCGACGCGGAATCGGCCCAGGTGTGTCGTAATCTTTATGACACCCTGGTTCAGTATGGCCCCGACTCGATGGACATCGAACCAGCTTTGGCCACTTCCTGGGAGGTCTCCGAGGACCGGAAAGTGTGGACGTTCAGGCTTCGAGAAGGGGTGACATTCCACGATGGAACCGCCTTCAACGCCCAGGCTGTGCAGCAGAACTTCGAGCGCCAAATGAAGCCCGACCACCCCCTCCGGTACCCGGGGAATAAGTTCAGTTACTGGACGGATATCTGGGGCAGCCCCAGCAAGCTCACCCAGGTGGAAGTGGTTGATGAGCTGACCGTCAAACTCCATCTTTCCGAGCCGATGGCTCCCTTTCTCCAAAATCTGGCCATGCCGTTTTTCGCTATCGTCAGCCCCACCGCCCTGGCCGAGCATCAAGTTGATTTCTTCAGGAATCCTGTCGGCACGGGGCCCTTTCAGTTTGTCGAATGGCAGCCTGAACAACGTCTCGTTGTGAGCGCCAACCCCGATTATTGGGGAGGCGCCCCGGCCCTGCAGGAGGTGGTTTTCAAACCTGTCAAAGAGAGCACCTCGCGGCAGCTCCAGCTGGAGAAGGGGGCCGTCCATCTGATCACAGGGCTCTTGGTCGAGAACGTGGCCGATCTCGAGGCAAGTCCGGCCACCACGGTGATAACCGAACCCGGCATGAATGTAGGATTCGTGGCCATCAATACTCGAGAGAAGCCTTTTGACGACCCTCGAGTTCGCCAAGCGGTCAATCTTGCTATCGACCGGCACACGATCGTGACGGAGCTTTATCAGGGTCTGGCCGAGCTGGCCAACTGCCCTCTTCCCCCGGCCCTCTGGGGACGAGAGGCTGAGCTGAGTTACGGCTACGACCCTGTCAAAGCCAAAGAGTTGCTGGCCAAAGCCGGCTATCCAGAGGGGTTCTCAACTGAATTGGTCTACATGACCTCGCCCCGTGATTACTTTCCTGAGCCTAAAATGATGGCCGAAGTGCTGGGTTCGATGCTGGGTAAAGTGGGCATTGAGGCGGAGTTGACCGCCGTCGATTGGAGTGTCTACCTCGATGAGGTCAGCCGAGGTGTCTACCCTCTGGCACTAGCCGGCTGGATCGGGGATCATGGAGACCCCGATAACTATCTGGCCATCCTGTTTGACTCCGACAATGTCGATCTTGAGAGGGGAGGGACCAATCTCTGCCTCTACGCCAACGAGTCCGTCGACCGGTGGCTTGGCCAGGCTCGGTTGGCCTCCTCCCAGGAAGAAAGGGAGCCTCTCTACCGTCAAGTTCAACAACAGATTTTCAAAGACGCTCCCTGGTTGCCTATGGTTCACGCCCATCAGACGGCGGCTCACCACCCCGCTCTGAAAGGTTTTAGGCTTCACCCGACGGGAACTCTCTGGCTTCACCCCGTGAGCTGGGAACGGGGCTGATGGCCGCCTATTTCGGGCGTCGACTGGTCGGTCTTTTACCGGTTCTTTTTGGCATCAGCCTGCTAGTGTTCTTGATGGTTCGACTCGTTCCCGGGGACCCGGTCAGAATGATGCTGGGGGAACGGGCCGAGGCGGAGACGGTGGCCAGAGTTCGAGCCGAGCTGGGTCTCGACCGACCGTGGCCTCTCCAGTATGGGCACTTTCTGGGAAGAGCTGTGCGCTTGGATTTGGGACGGTCCATCAAACGCAACTCTCTAGTAACAGAAGAGCTGGGGCGGGCTTTCCCGGCCACGCTCGAACTGACTTTGTTGGCCGTTGGTCTAGCCACTCTGGTCGGGGTCGCTCTGGGGACTCTCTCGGCTATCAGCCGAAACAGCTGGCTCGACACAGCCGCCACCGCTCTTTCTTTGGGCGGCATCTCGATCCCGATTTTTTGGTTGGGCCTGATGCTGATCGTCGTTTTCCCGGTGACTCTGGAGATGTTTTACTTTGGCGGCCGGCTGGAAAGCTCGCTCGAGGCCATCACCGGTCTCTATCTCCTCGATAGTCTCCTTTTGGGTCGGCTCGACCT
The DNA here is from genome assembly GCA_964423525.1 of uncultured Burkholderiales bacterium. Taxonomy (GTDB): domain Bacteria; phylum Vulcanimicrobiota; class Xenobia; order Xenobiales; family JADMJV01; genus CAYRFU01. Next base: position 16,613 of record CAYRFU010000062.1, read on the forward strand.
GTTTTGGGAGGCGGCGGGGCACCTGGTTTTGCCGACCCTGACCCTGGCTACGGTCCCAGCCGCGATGGTGGCTCGGATGACTCGGTCGGCCTTGCTTGAGACTCTGGGACAAGACTACATTCGAACAGCCCGAGCAAAGGGGCTCAGCCAGGCCCAAGTGCTCTTTCGACACGCCTTACCCAACGCGTTGCTCCCCATTGTGACGGTCATCGGTCTGCAGTTCGGTTTTCTCCTAGGTGGGGCCGTTCTGACCGAGACGGTGTTCGAGTGGCCCGGTCTCGGAACCCTGGTCCTAGAAGCCGTCAATGACCGTGATTACCCTCTTGTGCAAGGCTCTGTCCTCTTGATCGCGTTCTGTTTCTCTGTGGTCAATCTAGTGGTGGACCTGGCCTATGCCGCTCTCGACCCGAGGGTGCGTTATGACTGAGTCGGTGGGAGCCAAACTGCGGGCCAGCCGACCGGCTCAGGTAGGGGGAGTGCTCTTGGTCCTTTATCTGCTCTTGGCTCTTTTCGCCCCTGTGATAGCGCCCGAAGGGGTTGATGACCAGAAACTCAGCCGCCGCTTCGAACCCCCTTCTTTCTCGGCTCACCTGCTGGGCACGGACAACCTGGGGAGAGACGTCTTGAGTCGGGTGGTTTATGGAGCGCGCATCTCTCTGCGAGTCGGCTTTTTCGCGGTGGGTATCTCGGCTCTTTTTGGCATCCTTTGGGGGGGCGTGGCCGGTTTTACAGGAGGATGGGTCGACTCACTTCTGATGCGAGCAGTCGACGTGATGCTGGCCTTCCCGAGCATTTTGTTGGCTATCGCTATCGTAGCCGTTCTTGGCAATAGCTTGACCAACACCATGATTGCCGTGGGGGTGGTGGGGATCCCGGTTTTCGCTCGCTTGACCCGAGCCACTGTTCTCAGCGTTAAAGAGATGGACTACGTCGAGGCAGCTAGAGCCCAGGGAGCCTCTTCCGGCAGGATTCTCTTTCTTCACATTTTGCCCAACTGTGTCAATCCTTTGATCGTTCAGGCCGCTCTCGGCACCGCCACGGCTGTACTCGATGCGGCCGGGCTTTCCTTTCTGGGGCTGGGGGCCAAGCCACCCTCACCCGAGTGGGGGACGATGCTGAGCGACACCTTCCGTTATTACCGCTCCGCTCCCTGGTGCGTGGTGGCGCCGGGCACGGCCATTATGGGGATGGTGTTGGGTTTTAACCTGCTCGGGGACGGTCTTCGTGATGCTCTTGACCCTCGCCTAAAATAGAACGTTTGATCCCCTCGAGCAGGATTGCGCCTTTTTGGCTGGAAATCGATTCGAAGTCTTGGGTAGGACCCAGACGATTAAGGTGTCCGGAGGATTGTGATGAACAAATTATTGTCTGTAATGCTCGGTGCTATGTTGGCGTTGAGCCTGTTAGCTGGCTGTAACAGTGGCGGTGGTGAAGGCGGCGGGACCGCTCCTCCACCTAAACCTGAGATGTCCGAGTCGGCCGCTCCCGAAGGAGAAGGCGAGATGAAGGAAGGTGAAGGCGAGACCGCCACCGAGGGCGAGGGTGCCGAAGGTGAAACCGCTGAAGGTGAAGGCTCCGAAGAAGGCATGGAAGAGGGCCACGAAGGCGGAGACCACGGTGAAGAAGGCGGAGAAGCCGAAGGTGAATAAGCGACTTCTGGTCGTTTCAGCCCTCTCTGCAGGGCTGTTCCTCCTGCCGGGGTGCTCTCAAAGGGCTCAGCCGGCAGGGGGGTCTCCCGCTGCCGGCTCGGCTACCCAAACGGTAGCCGAGTCTCGAGCCCCTGATCCAGCCGAAGGCGCTCAAAAACAGACTGAGGCGAGCCCTCAAGCTAGCTCTTCTGAAGAGTCTTCGGAAGAACAGGATCCCGCCGAAGAGGCGAGCGCTGAAGGGGAAGAGGCTGAGGTCGCCCAGGCTAGCCAGGGAGAGGCCGACCCCTATTTCGGGCTGCAGCCTTTGGAAGGTCGGGATGCTCCCGAGCTTAGCGAGAAGAAAACTGTCAAAATGACCACCGATTTAGGCGAGTTGACCATAGAGGTCTACCCCCAGGCTGCCCCTAACGCGGCAGAGCGCTTTCTGGAGCTGGTGGAAGCTGGTTTCTATGACGAAACGCCCGTCTTTCGGGTGGTCAATGAGCCCCAGCCTTTTGTTGCTCAATTCGGAATCAATTGGCGGGGAGACTTCCCTTCCTATAAAGAGAAAGACAACTTTTTTCAAGACGACCCGAGCCTGTTTCGTCTCGAACGAGGGACTCTCGCTTTTGCTAAAGCCGGTCCCGACACGAACAGTACTCAAATTTTCATCAACTACCAAGATAATAGCCGTCTTGCCGATCAGGGGAACTTTACCACCTTCGCAAAGGTTGTTGAAGGTATGGAGTTGGCCGACAAATTCCGGTCGGCGGGAAGTCCCTCGATGGGTCTGAGCCAAGAGAAGCTCTGGTCGCCCGAAGGCGGCGACTATCTTGAAGGTCTCAAAGAGAAGCCAACGATGATCCTCAAAGCGGAGGTTGTCCAGTAGCTACTCTGGTTCGGGTCGAAACCGGTCACCCGCCTAATTACTGTTCGCAAGACGAGCTGATCGAGGCTTTGCGAGAGTTTTGGGCGGGTCGTGTTTTTCATGTCGAACGGCTGGAGCAGTTCCACCGCAACGTTCTGGTTGGCGGACGTTACCTGGCTTTGCCTCGCCACCGTTACCGCGAGCTGGAGACCTTCGGTCAACGAAACGACGCCTGGATCGAAGTCGCGACGGACCTCGGGGTCGATTTGGTGGGCCGAATGCTGGGCGCGATTTCGCCTGAACAGCTCGCTTTGCTCGCTTTTACCACCGTCACGGGCCTAGCTGTCCCTTCGCTAGAAGCTCGCCTGATGAATCGACTGCCGTTGCCGCACGATCTCAGGCGTCTCCCTCTTTTTGGGCTGGGCTGTCTGGCCGGGGCGGCTGGAGTTGCCCGCGTCCACGACAGTCTGGCTGCCTACCCTGACCGGGCCGCTTTGCTTTTGGCTATCGAACTTTGCTCCCTGACCCTTCAAAGCGACGATCTCTCGATCGCCAATCTGGTGGCCTCGGGTTTGTTCGGTGACGGCGGAGCGGCCCTTCTGATGGTAGGGGACCAGCACCCTCTGGCCGGTCAAGGGCCGCGTGTGATGGCCACCGGTTCGGCCTTCTTTCCCGACAGTGAGAGGGTGATGGGCTGGGATATTGGAGAGAACGGTTTTAAAGTAGTGCTCGGCAACAATGTGCCCAGTTTTGCCGAGAACCAGGTCGCCGCAGCGACTCTGAGCTTTCTCCGCGAGAACCAGCTTGAGGTGGACGACATCCGCTGGTGGATCGCCCATCCTGGAGGGCCCAAAGTCATGTCCTCCCTGTGTCAGGGGTTAGGTCTGCCAGAGCAAACGTTCCATCGCTCTTTAGAGAGCCTGAGCCGAGTGGGGAACCTTTCCTCCGCCTCGGTCCTTTTTGTTCTGGATGAGGTTTTGAGAAGCGACCCCCAGGCCGGCGACTGGGGCATCATGATGGCTATGGGCCCGGCCTTTTGCGCCGAACTGGTGTTGCTACGATGGTGAGTCCGGCGACCTTCACCGGCTTGGTGGTTTTAGTTGCTCTTCAACGGCTTTGGGAACTTGGCCGTAGTGCCCAGAACGAGAAGGCCCTTCGGGAAAAGGGAGGCTACGAGGTTGGCCAGGGCCATTTTTGGGTGATGCGCCTGGTCCACACCGGCTGGTTGGTTGGATGCGTGGCTGAGGTTTGGGTGGCCCCGGTTGCTAGCCTTCCACTGTTTTGGATCGGATTGGTAGCTTTTCTCGCGGGACAATGGCTTCGCTACCTGGCTATCCGGAATCTGGGTCCGAGATGGACTGTCAAAGCGATGGTCGTCCCCGGCGAACAAGTGGTGGGTCAGGGGCCCTTTCGCTATCTTCGTCATCCCAATTATCTCGGTGTGGTGCTGGAACTGGCTGGTCTACCTCTCATGGGCGGATGCGTAGCTACTGCCTTGGCTTTTTCCCTGGCTAATTTCTTGTTGCTCCGGCTTCGAATCCGGGTAGAAGAGAAGGCGCTGAGGAAGGAGAGCAATTATGGTCAGGTGTTCGACTGAGGTTCTTGAGACGATCAAGAACCTGTTGCTAGATGAGTGTGGAGTCGAGACTCCCATCAGCGAGCAGGCCCAACTCGATCTCGACTTAGGCTTGGACTCGGTAGGGATGTTGGCTTTGGCCGTCGGTCTTGAGAATCACTACCGGATTCGTCTCGAAGAGGACGCCCAGCAGCCGCCACGCACGGTGGGGGAACTCAGAGATCTGGTCTTGACCCGGCTTGAGGAGACGGCTTAACCTTGCTGGTGGAGCGTCTCTTGGAAGCCGGTCGTCGACGCGACCGAGTGGTCGAGTTTCAACGAGCCGATCAGCTCGAGCGTTACACTTTTGCGGAACTTTTTGAAGAGGCCAGGAGAGTTGCCCGCAGACTGGAGAAGAGCGGGGTGGGACCGGGTCGCGTGGTGGGAGTGGTCGGGCAGACCACCCCCACAGTTGTCACCACCTTGCTCGCGGTTTGGATGCTCGGGGCGACCCCCACAGTCTTTCCGCCGCCTCCCCGCTTCGGTCGAGGAGAACGCTATCAGGACGAGGTTTGCCAGCGTTTGAGGGCAGCCAGAGTCTTTTGTCTGGTCGGACTCGATGGCCCAGAGACTGACGATTTCATCGAGCCTTGCGGATTGATTCAGTTTTCCAGTGGCACCACCGGGGAACCCCTTCCGGTCGCCCTCCCCGCGCAAGCTCTGGTGGCCAATGTGGGGGCTATTCTGCAACGGTTTCCGGGTCCTCCAAGCGAGCACTCCTGCGTCTCTTGGCTTCCTCTCTTCCATGACATGGGTTTGATCGGAGGCCTCTTGTCGAGCCTGCTGGCTCACGGGAATCTTACCCTCCTTCCACCGGAGGAGTTCGTGGCTCGCCCTTTCCGGTGGCTGGAGGCTCTGACCCGCTCTGGCGCGACCACGAGTCCGGCCCCCAACTTCGCTTTGGCGATGTGTTTGGAGCGAGTCCGGGCTGACCAGATGAAGGAGTTGGATCTCCGGGCTTGGCAGCTGGGTCTGCTGGGGTCTGAGACGGTCCAGGCAGCCACCGTCGGGGCTTTTCAGGAGAGGTTCGCGTCGGTGGGTCTAAGGGCGAACTGCCTGACTCCCGTTTACGGGTTGGCCGAAGCCACTTTGGCGGTGACCTTCAGTTGCCCCCAACACCCGCCCGCCTTCAAGACGACCGAGGCTGGACTTCTGGCTAATCTTGGGCCCCCTCTGAAGGATATTCAAGTGGAGATTCGCTCGGACCGGGTTTGGGTCAAAAGCCCCAGCCTGATGCGAGAGTATCTCGGTTTAGTGGAGAAGACAGCGGCTACCCTCCAAGACGGCTGGCTTGACACTGGAGACCTCGGATTCTTGGAAGAGGGAGAACTCTTTCTTCACGGTCGGGCTAAGGATGTCTTGATTTTCCGGGGTCGCAATCACGACCCCGTATTCTTCGAGCAGTCTCTTTTTGAGTTGGCCGACCTCAAGCCGGGTCGTGCGGCCGCCTTTTCCATCCCTGACCAAAAGCTTGGCACCGAAACTCTGGTGGTGGTGGCCGAACGCCGGCGTCGTAAAGGCCCCGCTCACCAGCTGGCAGAGCAAGCCCGGCGCGCTGTCATCTCGGCTACCGGGCTGGTGCCGGCCCAGGTGCATGTGGTCAACCCTGGGACCCTACCCACCACCTCTAGTGGGAAAATCCGTCGCGCTCAAACCCGCGAACAACTCCTGGAAGGGGCACTGAAACCGGTGGCGACGGCGTGAGGGAGGAGACGGTGTTGGTGGTAGGGGGTGGGCCGGCGGGCCTGTTGGTGGCTCTGGCCTTGGCCCAAAAAGGCTTCCCGGTCGAACTCTTTGAGGGTCGCTCTTTTCCCCGGGACAAGCCATGTGGCGAGGGCGTGATGCCTCACGGACTCGAGCTACTCGAACAACTTGGCGTCCGCCGACAGGTCGAGCGCTACCGGCCTTTCGATGGAATCGCCTACAGGGCCGGCGGGACCGTGGCTCGGGGTCATTTTCGTGAGGGAGTGGGTTGGGGCATTAGAAGGATGGAATTGTCGAGGGCTCTGACCCAAGCGGTGGCCAGGTGGCCTTCCATCCGTCTTCACAGCCAGGCGCTCGTCCGTCGTTTTCGCCGCTGTCACCAGGGGTTTGAGGTGTGGGCGGAGGATCGCTGGTGGCGGGGGGATTTTCTGGTTGGGGCTGACGGTCTGAATTCACAAGTAGCCCGCTGGGCCGGTCTGGCGCGTCCCCCCTGTCGGACTCGGCCGAGGTGGGGGATTCGCTGCCATTTCGAGGTGCCCCCTTGGAGTCGGCAAGTGGAGGTTCATCTCAGCCCGGGAGCGGAGGCTTATGTGACCCCGGTCGATGAAGGCCTGACGGGGGTGGCAATCCTGTGGGAGAAGAAGCTCTCTCCCCCAGGTGGTTCTCGACTCTGGTCCTCTCTTCTGAATCGTTTCCCCGCTCTCGAGGAGAAGGTAGGCGGCTTGCCGGCCGTCGAGCCTCCACTGGCCGTGGGCCCTCTTCGAAGAGAAGTGCGTTCGGTGGCCTGTCATCGCTTAGCCCTGGTGGGCGACGCCTCGGGCTATCTGGATGCCTTGACCGGGGAAGGGATCAGTTTGGCGGCAGCTCAGGCTTTGAGTTTAGCGAGGTGTCTCAGTCAGGGAGAACCGGATCGGTACCGCGATCATCATCGGCGACTGGGTCTAGCTTACAAAGTCAGCACCACCGCTTTGCTGGAACTCGTTCGCTACCCTCGACTCGCGGCTTCGGTAGTGCGCGCTCTCCGGTTTGAGCCCGATCTCTTCGGTCGCTTTCTCGAGGTTGCAGCCGGGCGGGCTCACCCTGGTCTGCTGGTGGCCCCAACCACTTTGCGCTTTCTGTTACATCTCGGCAAAGTTTTTGTTACAGAGAGGATACTTTATGGCAACCCTACCGCAAACTCTTTCGAGTAAGTTAAAGGAGAGTGTCTTACGTCCATTTCCCAAGACTCACGCCCACGAAGACCCGGACCGGTCCGCAGCTAGTCGCTAACGAGCCAGACCCTAGCGACGCTAATGAAGCGTCTGGTTCAGTTGATCAGACCCACATCAAGGCTCCGGCCCCGCCAAAACGGCGGTGTTTAAGAAGATTGGCTTTGGCGGCGACCCTTTCGGCTACAACGGCGGCCGGTCTGGTCGGCCTCGGCATCTCCTCCAACTACGCTGCCTTAAGTCAGGCCCCAACCATCTCAGAGGTGACGTCATCGGCCAACGACCTCTCAAGACCGGCCACTGTTATGGTCGACCTGGACCGCTCCCAAGCGCCTCTTGGGCACGTTCTCAGCCTGGCCGAAACCGAATCGGGAGCGGCCCGGTTGGACGGAGGGCAAGCTCAGAAAGCCCTCAACGAGGCTCGTCAGCGTCCCGAAGTCCGAGCCTTCCTGGAGGGGCGACTGGCCCAGATCGAAGCCAACGTCAACGAAGGCCTGGATAGGATGGAGCCGCCTGCCGGGACCGTCCTTCTCGAAGCTGAGATGCCCTTTCCGAGCGCCGATCGGTCTTTGCTGCGCCTGGGGGACTTTGAGATTCCCACCGGTTTGAAAGGGTTGGACTAAACCGCTGACGCGGTAGAAGTGTAAGCCCGTTCGGGCATTGAGCCCT